>NZ_BQWE01000016.1:0-50652 GCF_023706025.1 Sphaerotilus sp. FB-3
GTCGACATTGCTCCAGCCGTCCAGCCCGGCGCAGCCGACCCAGGCCGGGCGCTCGCCGGCCTTCTTGCCGGCGGCCTTGTGCGTCACCACCGCCTGCACGTTGCGCAGCAGCACGTCGCGCGCCAGCGTCGACTTGCCCGAGCCCGACACGCCGGTCACCGCCACCAGCCGCGCCAGCGGCACCGCCACGTCCACGCCCTGCAGGTTGTGCAGCGTCGCGCCGCGCAGCGAGAGCGCGGGCGTCTCGGCGTCCACCGGGCGGCGCGGCCGGGTCGGGTGCTTCAGCGGCGCGTTCAGGAAGCGGCCGGTCAGCGAATCGGCATTGGCCTTCAGCTCGTCCGCGGTGCCCTGCGCGATCACGCGGCCGCCGCGCTTGCCCGCGCCCGGGCCGATGTCGATGATGTGGTCGGCGCGGCGGATGGTGTCCTCGTCATGCTCGACCACCACCAGCGTGTTGCCGCTGGCGCCCAGCTTGTGCAGCGCGTCGAGCAGGATGCGGTTGTCGCGCGGGTGCAGGCCGATGGTCGGCTCGTCGAGCACATAGCACACGCCCTGCAGATTGCTGCCCAGCTGCGCCGCCAGCCGGATGCGCTGCGCCTCGCCGCCGCTGAGCGTGGGCGCGGCGCGGTCCAGCGTCAGATAGCCCAGCCCGACCTGGCCGAGAAAGGCCAGCCGGCTGCGGATCTCGACCGCCACGTCGCGCGCGATCGCGGCCTCGCGGCCGTCGAGCTTGTGGCCGTCGAGCCAGCGCCGGGCGTCGTCGACCGACTTCGCCGCCACCTCGGCGATCGAGGCGTCGCGGAAGCGCACCGCCTGCGACACCGGATTGAGCCGCGCGCCGCCGCAGGTGCCGCAGGGCTGGTCCTCCAGGCCCTCGACCTCGGGTTCGGCAAAGGTCTTCTCGCGGCCCTTGTCGTCGTCGGTCTGGCTGTCGTCCAGCGCCTTGCGCTGCTCGCGGGTCAGCGCCAGACCGGTGCCGACGCAGTCCGGGCACCAGCCGTGCTTGCTGTTGTAGCTGAACATGCGCGGGTCCAGCTCGGGATAGCTGGTGGCGCACTGCGGGCAGGCGCGCCGGGTCGAGAAGACCTTGGCCTTGCTGCGGAAGGCGCTCGACTGGAAGCCGGCCTCCAGCGACGCGGCCAGCGCCTTGGCGCTGGTGCCGGCGGACTTCAGCGGCGTCAGCAGATGCAGCACGCCCTTGCCGTGCTCCAGCGCCTCGGCCAGCGCGCGGCGCAGCTCGGCCTCGTGGTCCACGTCGACCAGCAGGCTGGCCACCGGCAGCTCCAGCGTGTGCTCCTTGTAGCGGTCGAGCTTGGGCCACTTGTCGGTCGGCAGGAACTCGCCGTCGACGCGCAGCTGCGTGTAGCCCTTGCCCTTGGCCCATTTCGCCAGGTCGGTGTAGAGGCCCTTGCGGCCGATGACCAGCGGCGCCAGCAGCCCGATGTGCTGGCCGCGGTACTCCTTCAGCAGCTGCGAGGCGATGGATTCCGGCGTCTGCGGCCGCACCGCGACCCAGGTGTCGGGCGGCGCATGGAAGTCGCTGCAGGCCGGGCAGTACTGCACCCCCAGCTTCACATAGAGCAGGCGCAGGAAATGCCAGACCTCGGTGGTGGTGGCCACCGTGCTCTTGCGGCCGCCGCGCGACAGGCGCTGCTCGATGGCGACGGTGGGCGGAATGCCCCACACCGCGTCCACCTCCGGCCGCCCGGCGGGCTGCACGATCGAGCGCGCGTAGGCGTTCAGGCTCTCCAGATAGCGGCGCTGGCCCTCGTTGAACAGGATGTCGAAGGCCAGCGTCGACTTGCCCGAGCCCGACACCCCGGTGATGACGCTGAACTTGCCGCGCGGAATGTCGACCGACAGGCCCTTGAGGTTGTGCTCGCGGGCGTTGACGATCTGGATGGCATTGCCTTGACTGACTCCCCCTCCCAGCGGGAGGGGGTTGGGGGGGAGGGTGCCCCGACGACGAACCAGCGATTGAAGGGGGACCCCCTCCCCAGCCCTCCCCCGCTGGGGGAGGGAGTAGGACGGGGCGGGCTCGGTGGCGGCGGTGGCCGGGCCGAGCTGGCTCTCGTACTCGCGCAGCGCCCGGCCGGTGTGGCTGGTGGGGTGCGCGCGCAGGTCGGCCGGCGTGCCTTCGGCGACCAGCTCGCCGCCGGCGTCGCCGCCGTCGGGGCCGAGGTCGACGATCCAGTCGCTGGCGCGCACGACATCCAGGTTGTGCTCGATCACCAGCAGGCTGTGGCCGGCCTCGAGCAGCTTGCGGAAGGCCCGCATCAGCTTGGCGATGTCGTCGAAGTGCAGGCCGGTGGTCGGCTCGTCGAACAGGAAGAGCGTGCCCTTCTTCGCTACCTTCTGCCGGCTCGCGGTGGCGTTCTTCGCGGCCTCGGCCAGGAAGCCGGCCAGCTTCAGGCGCTGCGCCTCGCCGCCAGAGAGCGTGGGCACCGGCTGGCCGAGCTTGACATAGTCCAGCCCGACATCGGCCAGCGGCTGCAGCGCGCGTACCACTTCACGGTCGTCGGCGAACAGGCGCACGGCATCACTCACCGTCAGCTCCAGCACGTCGGCGATCGACATCGCCTTGCCCAGGCGCGTCAGCTGCACCTCGCGGATCTCGGCGCGGTAGCGGGTGCCGTCGCAGTCCGGGCAGCGCAGGTAGACGTCCGAGAGGAACTGCATCTCCACATGCTCGAAGCCCGAACCGCCGCAGGTCGGGCAGCGGCCGTCGCCGGCGTTGAAGCTGAACATGCCGGCGCCGTAGCCGCGCTGCTGCGCCTCGGGCAGCGCCGCGAACAGCTCGCGCACCGCGTCGAAGGCGCCGACATAGCTGGCCGGGTTGGAGCGCGCGGTCTTGCCGATCGGGCTCTGGTCGACGAAGACCGCGTCGGTGAGCTGCTCGGCGCCGAGCAGGCGGTCGTGCTCGCCGGGCGATTCGGTCGCTTGGCCGAAATGGCGTGCCAGCGCCGGCGCCAAAACGTCCTGGATCAGCGTCGACTTGCCCGAGCCGCTCACGCCGGTGACGCAGACCAGCCGCTGCAGCGGGAACTCGACCGTGACGTTCTTCAGGTTGTGCTGGCGCGCGCCCTCCAGGATCAGCCGCGGCGTGCTGTCGAGCACCGGCCGCGCCAGGCCCAGGCCGATGGTGCGCCGCGCGCCGAGGTAGGCGCCGGTCAGCGTCTCGGCGCCTTTCAGCTGGTCGGGCGTGCCGTCGAAGACGATGCGCCCGCCCTGGGTGCCGGGGCCGGGGCCGAGGTCGATGATGCGGTCGGCCGCCAGCATCACCGCCGGGTCGTGCTCGACCACCACCAGCGTGTTGCCGGCGTCGCGCAGCCGCGCCATCGCCTGGTTGATGCGGTCCATGTCGCGCGGGTGCAGGCCGATGGAGGGCTCGTCCAGCACGAAGAGCGTGTTCACCAGCGAGGTGCCGAGGGCGGTGGTCAGGTTGATGCGCTGCACCTCGCCGCCGGAGAGCGTGCGGCTCTGGCGGTCCAGCGTCAGATAGCCCAGGCCGACGTCGCAGAGGTATTTCAGCCGGTGGCGGATCTCGTCCTGCAGCAGCTCCAGCGCGTCGTCGAGCAGCTGCGAGGGCAGGGCGAGCGTGTCGAAGAACTGCCGCATGCGCGCGATCGGCATCAGCATCAGGTCGTGCAGGCTCAGGCCGGGCAGGCTTTCCAGCTGCTCGCGCGACCAGGCCACGCCGACCGGCAGGAAGCGCTTCGCGGGCGCCAGCACCACGTCGGCCTCGGCCTTTTCGCCCAGGCGCCACAGCAGCGATTCCAGCTTGAGCCGCGCGCCGCCGCAGGTGCCGCAGGGCGTGTAGCTGCGGTACTTCGACAAGAGCACGCGGATGTGCATCTTGTAGGTCTTGCTCTCGAGGTACTCGAAGAAGCGGCGGATGCCGTACCAGTGCGTTTTCCAGTCGCCGTTCCAGTCCGGCGCGCCGTCGATGACCCAGGCCTGCTGCGCCGGGCTCATCTGGTTCCAGGCGGTGTCGCGCGGGATGCCGGCATCGCCGGCGCAGCGCATCAGGTCGGCCTGGCACTCGGCCCAGGCCGGCGTCTGCAGCGGCTTGACCGCGCCGCCGCGCAGCGTCTTGCGCCCGTCCGGAATCACCAGCCCGAAGTCCACGCCGATCACCCGCCCGAAGCCGCGGCAGGCCTCGCAGGCGCCGTAGGCCGAGTTGAACGAGAACATCGCCGGCTGCGGATGGCCGTAGCGGCGGTCGGACTCGGGGCAGTGCAGGCCCTGGCTGTAGCGCCAGATCTCCTGCGCCTCGTCCGCGCCGGCGTAGACATTGCAGCGGCCGCCGCCGCGTTTCAGCGCCGCCTCCAGCGCCTCGACCACGCGGCCTTTCTCGGCGTTCGAGAAGCGGAAGCGGTCGGCCACCACGTCGAGCACCTTGCGCGGCCCGGTCGGCGTGGCGACCTCGCGCTCGGCCTGCACCCGGGTGTAGCCGCTGGCGGCCAGCCACTGCGCGATCTCCTCGGGCGTGACGCTGCCGGGCAGTTCCACGGGGAAGGTCACGACCAGGCGCGGATCGCCCGCGGCCTCGCTGCGTGCCTTCAGGTCGGCCCAGATGCTCTGCGGGTCGTCCTCGCGCACCGGCCGCGCGCTGTCCTGGTCGAACAGGCGCGCGGCGCGCGCGAACAGCAGCTTCAGGTGGTCGTTGAGCTCCGTCATCGTGCCGACCGTGGAGCGGCTGGTGCGCACCGGGTTGGTCTGGTCGATCGCGATGGCCGGCGGCACGCCTTCGACCGCGTCCACCGCCGGGCGGTCCATGCGGTCGAGGAACTGGCGCGCGTAGGCGCTGAAGGTCTCGACGTAACGGCGCTGTCCTTCGGCGTACAGCGTGTCGAAGACCAGAGAGGACTTGCCCGAGCCGCTCGGGCCGGTCACCACCGTCAGCTCACCCGTGCGGATGTCGAGGTCGAGGTTCTTCAGGTTGTGCTGGCGCGCACCACGGATACGGATCAGGCCGGACATCGCGGGAGGTCTCTCTGACGGGCGAAACGGAACATTCTAGGGATGGCCCGTACCGCAGGGCGGGTCCGGGTCTCTGCGGGTCGGACAGGACGAATTGGCTTGATGCTGATCATCCGCAAGTGGAAAAAATGCAATCTGTCGCACAATGCGGCCCGGCTGCCGTGAACGGGTGCACGGGCCATCTTCGGGGGATCTCATGAACACCATGTTCCTGCGGCCGCGCGCATGCGTCGGCCTGTTGCTGCTGCTGGGCGCCGGGGCGGCGCCGGCCGTGCCGTCGGCCACCGTGCCGTGGATCAAGGTCGACCAGTTCGGCTACCAGCCGGCGATGCAGAAGGTGGCGGTCGTCGTCGATCCTCAGGCCGGCTTCAACGCTGCCGAGGCCTTTGCACCGGGCACCGGCAGCGGCCAGTACCAGATCCGCCGCTGGGCCGACGATGTGGTCGTGCACACCGGCACGCTGCAGCCCTGGAAGAGCGGCGCCACGCACGCGCAGTCCGGCGACCGCGGCTGGCACTACGACTTCTCGGCGCTGACCGCCGCCGGCGCCTACTACATCTGGGACAGCGCGCGCCAGGTCGGCTCGGGCCGCTTCGAGATCGGCAGCGCGGTCTATGCGCCGGTGCTGCGCCATGCGGTGCGCATGTTCTATCACCAGCGCCTGAACCACGCGAAGGTCGCACCCTACGTGGACGCACGCTGGGCGGACGCCGCCGCCTACGAGCGCCCGGGCCAGGACCGCTCGGCCACCAGCCGCTGGGCCAAGGGCCAGGCCGCGACCGCGCGCGATCTCTCCGGCGGCTGGATGGATGCCGGCGACACCAACAAGTACGTGACCTTCGCGCAGTCGGCGGTGCTGCAGCTGCTCGACGCCTACCGCATGAGCCCGGCGGTGTTCCTCGACGACTTCGGCATTCCCGAGTCCGGCAACGGCCTGCCCGACCTGCTCGACGAGCTGAAGTGGGAGCTGGACTTCCTGCGCCGCATGCAGGACGCCAGCGGCACGCATGGCCTGTTCCTGAAGGTCGGCGTCGACAACTACACCGACATCTCGCCGCCGAGCGCCGATGCGCGCCCGCGCTACTACCTGCCCGAATGCACCTCGGCGACACTGGCCGGCGCGGCGATGTTCGGCGCGGCCCATGTCGTCTATCGCGGCTTTGCCTCGCAGGCGGCGGGCGCGGCCGATCTGCTGGCGCGCGCCGAGGCCGCCTGGGCCCGCGCGAAGCTCACCACCAGCGGCTTCACCGTCTTCCAGACCGCCTGCGACGACGGCGACATCAAGGCCGGCGACGCCGATGTCGACGCGCAGGGCCAGCTCGAGTCCTCGGTGCTGGCGGCCATCGCGCTGCACGAGGCCACCGGCAAGGCCGAGTACCGCGCCCATGTCGAGGCGAACTACGCCCGGGTGCGCCCGTACAGCCTCTGGTGGTGGGGTCCGTACTGGGCGCCGATGCAGGTGGCGCTGCTGCGCCATGCCGGCCAGCCGGGCGTGTCGGCCAGCGTCGCGTCCAACCTGCGCAGCCAGAAGTCCTGGCAGAGCGGCGTCATCTCGCTGACCGACTTCAACGGCGGCACCAACGGCACCGATCTCTACCGCGCCCATCTGGCCGACGCCGAGTTCAACTGGGGTCACGACATGACCCGCTCGAACGCCGGCCTGATCAACCTCGACTTCGAGGCCTTCGGCATCAACAGCACCAGTGCTGCGTTCTACCGCCGCATCGCCGAGCAGCATCTGCACTGGCTGCACGGCGCCAACCCGATGGGGCTGGTGATGCTGTCGAACATGGCTTCGGCCGGTGCCGAGTCCTCGCTCAGCGAGATCTATCACACCTGGTTCGCCAACGGCACCGTCTGGGACAGCACCAGGACCTCGGCGCGCGGCCCGGCGCCCGGCTATCTGGCGGGTGGGCCGAACACCACCTACACCGGCAGCGTCGCCGGCCTGGCCAGCCAGCCGCCGCAGAAGGCCTACAAGGACTGGAACACCGGCTGGCCGGAAAATTCCTGGGAAGTCACCGAGCCGGCGATCTACTACCAGGCCGCCTATGTGCAGCTGCTGGCGCGGCTGATGGGCACCGCCGACACCCAGGCGCCCACCGCACCGACCCGGCTCACCGCCTCCGCGATCACCCGCAACAGCGCGACCTTGAGCTGGAGCGCCGGCCGGGACAATGTCGGCGTGGTCGGCCACGACCTCTACAGCGGCTCGACGCTGCTGGCCGGCGGCCTGCTTGGCAGCACCCGCACGCTCACCGGCCTCAGCTGCAACACCAGCTACACGCTGACGCTGCGCGCCCGCGACCTGGCCGGCCAGGTCTCGGCCGCCAGCACGGCGCTGACGCTGAAGACCGCGGCCTGTTCCTGAGCGGCATCCGAGCCCCTCGCCTCAGCCCATCAGCGCGCAGGGAATCGACCACAGCAGTCGCCCCGGCGTGCTGCGGTCCGGCTCGATCTCCAGGCAGGTGAGCGAGGCCTTCTTGATGCGCACGATCGGCAGCTCGCTGCCCAGCAGCCGGCTGATCAGCAGCGACAGGTCCGGCTCATGGCCGACCAGCCACAGCGGGCCGTCGGTCTGCGCGGCCTGCTCGCGCAGGCCGGCCAGCGCCTGCGCGGTCGGGGTGTCGATCTTCAGCCAGTCGACCACCTGCGGGCGCGGGCAGTCGGGCAGCTCGTCGCAGAACTGCACCGCGGTCTCCAGCGCGCGCACCAGCGGGCTGCACAGCAGCCGCGCCGGCAGCAGCGTCTGGCGCTGGCAGAAGCGCGCCACCGCGCGGGTCTGGCGATGGCCCTTGTCGATGAGCGTGCGGTCGGCGTCGACGGGGGCCAGCAGCCGGTCTTCGGCAGTGGCATGGCGAAGGAAGAAGATCTGCTGGGTCACGGGGCCGGTCTGGAAACGACAAGGGACCGCAGAGTATGCGGTCCCGGGGTGATGCCGGCGTGACGGCGGTGTGACGAGGAGGCTGTTGGAATCCGTCTCCGGATCCGGATCGACCGGGGGTCCGATTCTGGCGCTCTCTGCACCTCGGCCCCATGGCGAAGGAATCTCGACAGATTCCAACAGCGCCATCCCCGGTGCGACCTGCCCGCCGGGGGGCAGGCCGCACGGGTTCCTTATCGGCGTCTCAGAGCTGCAACTGCAGCATGACGCTCACCTGGGTGCGGTTCTGGCCGGGCGCGGTGCCGACCTCGACCTGCAGCTGGGTCTGGTTCGAGACCTGCCAGCTCAGGCCGGCACCGGCGCCGACCTGCAGCGCACGGCCCGGCTCGTCGCGGCGGGTCTTCATTTCGGTCTCGATGCGGCCGTAGGCGCGGGTACGCGCGGTGATCGGCAGCTCGGCGATGGTGCTGCCGCGCAGCCGGGCCGGCGTACGGCCCGAGGCCGCCTGCGGCGCGCCGAAGCTGGCGATCTGGCCGTTCCAGCCGCTGCGCGGCTGCACCGGCTCGGTGTAGCGAACCCGCACCTGGCGGCCCAGACGGGTCTCGCCGGTGACGCCGCTGCTGCCCTGGGCGTTCGCGCCCTTGGGCTGGGCCAGCGCCTCGCCGCTCAGCAGCGAGCCGCCCATCAGCATCAGCATCGTGGCCACCGATCCCGGCCGTCGGCGCACCAGACGCACCGCGCGGCGCATGCGGCTGGCGGTGCGGTGCAGGACATGACGGGGGCTGCGGCTGGGCATGGCCGTGATTGGCGCATGGGCCGTCCGCGCGGGCGTAACCAGATCTGGACAGGGTCGGTTTTGCCAGACCCGGTCATTCCTGCGCTTTTTCACCCTCTTTCGGATGAAAGCGTGACATATGCCCATCAGAACCGGGATTTCGCCAGCGCGGTGATTGTTTCATCTACCGGCGGTTTCGATGCGTCTGGTAACTGGATTGCCTCAGATGGATACAGGATCGGCCGCGGGCGACTGCGCCGCCAGACCCTCGAGCCATTCGACGATGCCCTGCGGCTCGACCGCATCGCGGTTCATCACCGCCGAGGCCGGCTCGCCCTGCAGCATGCGGCGCACCGGCAGCTCCATCTTCTTGCCGGAGAGGGTGCGTGGCACCGCCGGCGCGGCCAGGATGCGGTCGGGCAGATGGTGCGGCGAGACCTGGGTGGCGATCTGCGTGCGGATGCGTTCCTTCAGCGGCTCGTCGAGCATCACGCCGGGCATCGGCACCACCAGCAGCACGATCTCGCCGTCGGGGTCGCCCTCGCGATGCAGGTCGACGACCAGGCTGTCGGCCACGCCGGGCAGCGCCTCGACCACCCGGTAGATCTCGGTGCTGCCCAGGCGCACGCCGCGGCGGTTCAGGGTGGCATCGCTGCGGCCGAGAATGACCGCGCCGGTGCGGCCCTCCTGCGGATGCGGCACCAGCCGGATCCAGTCGCCATGGCGCCAGACCGCGCCGATGCCGTCGCGGCCGGGATAGGTGCTGAAGTAGCTCTCGATCAGCCGGCGGTCGCCCTCGTCCTTCCAGAAGTAGAGCGGCATCGAGGGCATCGGCCGGGTGCAGACCAGCTCGCCGACCTCGCCGATCAGGCTGTCGCCGCGGCCGTCCTCGCGCGGCGGGCCCCAGGCCTCGACCGCGGCGCCCAGGCAGCGGCACTGGATCTCGCCGGGCGGGTTGTCCAGCGTCGGCAGACCGGCGACGAAGGCCCCGGCGAAGTCGGTGCCGCCGGCGATCGAGCTGACCCAGATCGGCCGGCCGTCGACCGCCGGCAGCTGCTGCTGCAGCCAGGCATGGACCTCGGCCGGCAGCGGCGAGCCGGTCGAGCCGATCGCGCGCAGCGCCGACAGGTCGGCCACCCGGGCCGGCTCCAGCCCGGAGCGCGACATCGCGGTCAGCACCGAGGCGCCGGCGCCGAAGTGGGTCACGCCGGTCTCGGCGGCGAAGCGCCACGGCAGGCTCCAGTCGGGCGCGTCGCTGCGGCCGGCCGGGTGGCCGTCATGCAGCGCGATGGTGGTGCCGCCCAGCAGCGCGCCGACCTGCAGGTTCCACATCACCCAGCCGCTGGAGGTGGCCCAGTGGAAGACATCGCCGGTGTCGACGCTGGCCCCGAGGTTGTTGTGCAGCACATTGAGCTTGAGGTGCTCGAGCATCACGCCGCCGTGGCCGTGCACGATCGGCTTGGGCAGGCCGCTGGTGCCGCTGGAGTAGACGATCCACAGCGGATGGTCGAAGGGCAGCCACTCCGGCTCGAAGTTCCACGGGTTGCCGGCCAGCAGCGGGCGCAGGTCCCAGGCGCGCCGGCCCGGCGCGGCGAACTCGTCGGGCTCGGCGTCGCGGTCCAGGCAGGGCCACAGGATCATGTGCTCGACCGTGGGCAGGCCGTCGAGCAGCGTGTGCAGCAGCGGGCGGCGGTCATGGTCGCGCCCGCCCCAGGTGCTGCCGTCGCAGCCGATCAGCACCTTCGGCCCGATCTGGCGGAAGCGGTCGAGCACCGCGCCGACACCCATGTCGGGCGAGCAGATCGACCAGATCGCGCCAAGGCTGGCGCAGGCCAGGAAGGCCACCACCGTCTGCGGCGTGCTGGGCAGGTAGGCGGCGACCCGGTCATTGCGGCCGACGCCCATGCCGCGCAGCGCCACCGCCAGCGAGGCCACCTCGCGGCGCAGCTCCGGCCAGCTCACCCGCAGCGTGCGCCCGGCCGCCTGCAGCATCTCGTTGCGGAACAGGATGGCGGGCAGGTCGGCGCCATGCGCCTCGTCGGCATGGCGGAAGACCTGGCGGGCGTAGTTGAGCTGCGTGCCCGGAAACCAGACCGCGCCGGGCACCCGGCCATCGGCCAGCGCCACCACCGGCTCGACCGGCGACTCGATGTCGAACCAGTCCCACAAGGCGCCCCAGAAGCCTTCCGGGTCATCGACCGACCATTGCCAGAGATCGTCGTAGTCGTCGAAATGCCGCCTGCGCTCCAGCGCCAGCCAGTGGAGAAACGCGGTGATCCGTGCCTCGGGGTGCGCCATGGTCGGGTCCTGTCCTGATGTGGGTTGAATTTGCCAACTTTTTATCAGAAATGCCCGGAACGGCCCGGTTTTGCGCGGGGGTGTCGGTGGGCTGTCAGGCTTCGATGTCCACCGTGCTCCACCAGTTCAGCCAGAAGGGCGGGCGCCGGTAGCCGACCACCTGGCGGTGCATCAGGTCGGTGACCATGCGGTGCACATGGTAGCGGTAGGGCGCGTAGGCCAGCATCAGCCGGTTGGCCTCGCGGAAGGCCTCGAGCCGCTCGGGGCCGTCGGGCAGCGCGGTCAGGCGGTCGTAGACCCGGTCGAAGGCCGGCAGCACGAAGCGGGCGAGATTGCCCTTGCCGACCGAGGCGCTGTAGCCGCGCTCGAGCGCGCCCTGGCCGTCGGGCGAGCCTGCCGACGAGCCCACCCGCCACATCATGAACTTGCCCGAGCGGGTGGACTTGAGGTTCTCGCTCCACTGGCCGACCTTCAGCTCGACCCGCAGGCCCAGCGCGTCCATGTTCTTCTTGTAGATCTCGTCGAGCTGGCGACTGGTCTGGTCGGACTGCGACAGCATCACCAGCGTGAGCTTCGTGCCGTCGGGGCGTTCGCGCCAGCCGTCGCCGTCGCGGTCGCGCCAGCCCCAGGTGTCGAGCAGCGCCCGGGCGCGCGCCGGATCGAAGCGGCCCTGCTCGGTGCGCAGCAGCGGGTCGAAGCCGTAGGTGCCCGGCGTGATCCCGGCCTGCGCGGGAATGGCCTCGCCGCGCCGGCCCAGGCGGATCTCGCGCGGGATGTCCAGTCCCAGGCAGATCGCGCGGCGCAGCGCCACCTGCTCGGGCGTCAGGCCGCCGACCACCGGGTCTTCCATGTTGAAGACGGTCAGCGTGACATCGCTGGCGGCGACCCGGCTGTGGCGGATGCCCTTCTTGGCCAGATGGGGCGCGAGTTCGCCCTTGACCAGCGCCTGCGGGATGTAGTCGGCCGGCACCCGCTCGAGCAGGTCCTGCTCGCCGTTGAGGAAGGCCAGCCAGCGCGGCTGCGCCTCCTCGATGATGGCGATCTCGACCCGGTCGATCATCGGCAGGCGCCGGCCCTTGAAGCGCGCCAGCAGCGCCTGGCCCTCGGCGTCGTCGGGGTTGGGCTGCGCGTCGTAGCGCAGGTCGCGGTAGCCGGTGAAGCGCTCCATCACGATGCGCGAGCTGCGCCGCCACTCGGCCAGCCGGAACGGGCCGGTGCCGATCGGGTGCTCCATGATGCGGTCGCCGTAGGCCTCGACCACCTCGCGCGCCATCGCCGGCAGGCCGGTGAGGGTGTAGAGGAAGCGCGGGCGCGGCTCGCGCAGGCGGATGCGCAGCGTGTGGCGGTCGATCGCGGTCAGGCCCTCGACCGGCCGGTCGTAGTCGAAGGGCTGCTTCGACTTCAGCGCGGCCTCGCGCAGCTCGCTCAGGCCGATGATGCCCTGCTCCTCCAGCGAGCTGTGGCCGGGGCTCTTGGTCGCCGGGTCGTAGAAGCGCTTGATCGTGTAGATGTAGTCCTCGGCGACCAGCTCGCGGGCGCGGCCCTTGAAGGCCGGATCGTCGTGGAACAGGATGCCCGGGCGCAGCTTCAGCGTGAAGCTGCGGTGATCGTCGGCGATCTCGGGCAGCGCCAGCGCGGTGCCGGGCCGGATCAGGAAGGGCCGGGCCAGCGGGTCGTAGTCCAGCGGGGACTCGAAGACATGCGCGGTGATGGTCAGCGAGTAGACATCGCTGAGCTGGACCGGATCGAAGCCGGTCTCGGCGGCCGGGAAGGCGTAGCGCAGCACCTTCGGCGCGCTGCCGCCGCCGCCGTCGGGTCGGGCCGGGGCGGCGTGCAGCCAGTCCGGGGTGCCGGTCAGTCCGGCGCCGGCGGCGGCACCGGCCAGCAGATCACGTCGCGTCAGGGTCACGGCAGCGGCTCCAGCAAAGGCATCGCCGCCGATTATCGTCACCCCGGGCGCCGTGCTCCGGTTCAGGCCCGCGCGGCGTCGAGCTGGTCGCGGGTGGCCATCGCCACGCGGCGTGCCGCTTCGGCGAAGTCCTCGCCACGGCTGGCATAGAGGACCGCGCGCGAGCTGTTGACGACGATGGTGCCCTGCGCGGTCAGGCCCGCGCGCACGGTGGCCTCGGCATCGCCGCCCTGCGCGCCCACGCCCGGAATCAGCAGCGGCAGCGTCGGCGCGATCTCGCGCACCCGCGCGATCTCGGCGGGGAAGGTGGCACCCACCACCAGGCCGATCTGGCCGGTGGTGTTCCACTCGGTCTGCGCCAGATGCGCCAGGTGCTCGAACAGCCGCGGCTGGCCGGGAGCGTCGGCCAGGCGCTGCATCTGCCAGTCGTTGCCGCCGGGGTTGGAGGTGCGGCACAGCAGGATCACGCCCTTGTCCGGGTAGGCCAGGAAGGGATCGATCGTGTCGCGGCCCATGAAGGGCGACAGCGTCACCGCGTCGGCCTGGTAGCGCACGAAGGCCTCGCGGGCGTACTGCTCGGCGGTCGAGCCGATGTCGCCGCGCTTGGCGTCCAGGATGACCGGCACGTCGGGCGCGACCGCCTTCATGTGCGCCATCAGCCGCTCGAGCTGGTCCTCGGCGCGGTGCGCGGCGAAGTAGGCGATCTGCGGCTTGAAGGCGCAGACCAGATCCTTCGTCGCGTCGACGATCGCCGCGCAGAAGTCGAAGATCCTCGAGGCGTCGCCGGCCCAGGCGCCGGGAAACTTCGACGGCTCCGGATCGAGGCCGACGCACAGCAGGGACTGGTTCTGGCGTGTGGCGCGGGCGAGCTGGTCGGTGAAGGTCATGCTACGAATGTGGTGTGCGAGTCAGTCAGCCGGGCAGAAGAGGCGTGTCTTGGCTACCCAGTCGCTGCAGAGTTTGCGGAAGGATCGACTGCGATCGAATGCCATTTGCAGATCCATGCGAGCGGAGAGCGCTGGCTGATCGGTGACAGGGTGGTAGCCGCCGCGGTCTGTCTTGCGCACGGCCAGCCAGCCTTTGGCATTGCGGGGCTGTTCAGCATCTGCTTCGGCATCATCGCCAGAGATGCGCAGGTTGCGGTGACCATCCAGTGATGCCGCCGCCGCGATGAACCAAGCTTCGTATTCGCGGTTTGCCAGCACCACGGCCACGGTTCGGTGGGGCACGATCTGCTGTGCGCGCTCGCGCAATTGCTCGCCGAGCGCCTTTGGGCAGTCGTCATCCGCATCCAGCAACACGAGAACCCAGCCGGAGTCGCCGCATTTGCTGGCCGCCAGTTGCAGGTGGCGGCTGAACTCCTGCGGCCTGTTCACCAGACTCATGCGGGGCACGCGGCTTGGCATCAGGATTTGCACAGGGCATTCCGGGGTCAACCACTGCGCGATGCGTCGCAGCAGGATTGGCAGCGCGTGTACCTCACCATCGCCTTCGACGATGGCGCTGACCTTGACTGTCACGGTGCGATCTCGCCGAACAGCGAGACCTGGCGCTGCTGGGCCAGCAGGCTTTCCGGGTCAGGCGCCAACTGGTTCAGGCGCAGAAGTTCACCCGCCGAGAACAGGTGCTGCTTCATCGCGTCTTTGGAGCTTGTGTCCAGCGGCGCGATGCGGGTTTCGCTGCCTTCCGAGACGACGGCCCGCACAGTGTCTGCGTCCAGATCCGGGTCGTCCATCAGGTCCGGGCTGTGGCTGGTGACGATGATCTGGGTGCGTAGGGATGCGCGGTTCAGGGCATCACGCAAGGCCCGGCTGGCGGCAGGGTGCAGGGCGGTTTCCGGCTCTTCGATACCGATCAGCGTCGGTGCATGGTCCGGGTTACCCTGGAACAGCGCAGTCAGCACGCCCAGCGCCCGGAGCGTACCGTCCGACATGTTCTGTGCCGTGAAGCGCCAGGGATGTTTCGCACCCGCCATGCTCTGGCGGAACTCCAGCGTTTCCATCGGGCCAATCTGCTTGCGTTCGACGCCTTCGATCATCGGCACGACGATCTGCAGGTATTCCTGGATCAGGGCCAATGAGTCCGGCGAAGTGCGCTCCAGATGGCCGATCACGCTGGCGATGTTTTCCCCGACGGGTTTGAGCAGGCGTCCGTCCTGAGGCTTCTGCGGGTCGCGCATCACCTTGGGGTTGAGGTTGTAGAAGCCCATGCCTGTCAGGGCGTCGAATACCGGGCGGAAGGCTTTCAGGCCGGACAGCGACACCAGCGCGAGCCGGTCCGATGTGATGGCGGGAAAGAAATCCTCGCTGCTGGTCTTGATGCGACCACGTTCGATTTCGAAATGGGGGCCGTGGCCCTTGCCACCGACCGAACACTCCTCGTTCTGGACTTCGTAGCCACGGTCGGCCAGTGCTCCGACATTGAAGGCGTAATGCCCGGTCTGACCATCTCGCAGCCGAAACTCCAGCCGGATGCCGAAGTTCGTCGGGTGACCGCTGGATCGCCGTCGCACCTCGGACAGTCCTCCCCGCTCATTCAGGGCAATGTCCAGCGAGCCGGTCAGCGCATCCCGGACCAGATGCAACGCATCCATGAAGTTGCTCTTGCCCGAGCCGTTGGCCCCGACCAGGTAGGTCAGGGCACCGAGACGCACATCGCATTGCCCGATGCTCCGGTAGTTGCGCAGGACGACACGAGTCAGAAAGATCGGCGAAGTCATGCTGTGAATTGTGCGTGGCTCGGTGCGTTGGCGCACGATCAGACGCGCTGCGCCAGCGCGGTGGCCAGGCCGGTGTAGCTGCCCGGCGTCATCGCCAGCAGGCGGTCCTTCTCGGCCTGCGGCAGGTCGAGCGCGGCGACGAAGCCGCGCATCAGCTCGGCGGTCATCGGCTGGCCGCGGGTGAAGGCCTTGAGCTGCTCGTACGGCTCGGGCAGGCCGTAGCGGCGCATGACGGTCTGGATCGGCTCGGCCAGCACTTCCCAGGCGCTGTCGAGGTCGGCGGCCAGTGCGGCCTCGTTGAGCTCCAGCTTGTCCAGGCCGCGCATCAGGCTGTCGCAGCCCAGCAGCACATAGCCCAGCGCCACGCCCATGTTGCGCAGCACGGTCGAGTCGGTCAGGTCACGCTGCCAGCGGCTGACCGGCAGCTTCTGCGCCAGGTGCGTCAGCAGCGCGCTGGCGATGCCGAAATTGCCTTCCGCGTTCTCGAAGTCGATCGGGTTGACCTTGTGCGGCATGGTCGAGGAGCCGACCTCGCCCGCCTTGGTCTTCTGCTTGAAGTAGCCCAGGCTGATGTAGCCCCAGACATCGCGCGCCCAGTCGATCAGGATGGTGTCGACGCGGGTGAAGGCGTCGAACAGCTCGGCCATGTAGTCGTGCGGCTCGATCTGGATGGTGTAGGGGTTGAAGCTCAGGCCCAGCGCGCCCTCGACCACCTGGCGGCTGAAGGCCTCCCAGTCGTGCTCGGGGTAGGCCGAGAGGTGGGCGTTGTAGTTGCCGACCGCGCCGTTCATCTTGGCCAGCAGCCTGACGCCGGCGATGCGCTCGCGGGCGTTCTTCAGGCGCGCGACGACGTTGGCGACTTCCTTGCCGACGGTGGTCGGGCTGGCGGTCTGGCCGTGGGTGCGGCTGAGCATCGGCACCGCGGCGAAGGCGTGCGACATCGCGGTCATCTTGGCGATGATGCGGTCGAGCATCGGCAGCATCACCTCGTCGCGCGCGCTCTTGAGCATCAGCGCGTGGCTGGTGTTGTTGATGTCCTCGCTGGTGCAGGCGAAGTGCACGAACTCCTGCATGCGCTCGAGTTCGGCGTGGCCCGCGATGCGGCGCTTGATCCAGTACTCGACCGCCTTGACGTCGTGGTTGGTGGTCTTCTCGATGTCCTTGATCGCCTGGGCGTCCTCTTCCTTGAAGTGGATGACCAGCGAGCGCAGCAGGCCGCGGCTGGCCTCCGACAGCGCCGGGAATTCCTTGAAGCCGGCGTCCGACAGCGCGATGAACCACTCGATCTCGACCTGCACGCGGCGGTGCATCAGGCCGTACTCGCTCAGCAGCGGGCGCAGCGCGGTGAGCTTGCCCGCATAGCGGCCGTCGAGCGGCGACAGGGCGTTGAGGGCGGTGAGCTGGGAGAAGGGCATGGTGGGACTCGGGCGGGCTGGTCAGGTGCGGGCGCGATCAGGCGCGGCACGCGCGGAACCGGGGGTCGCGAGGCGATCCGGCGCGAAGGCAAAGGCGGGATTTTACGGCGGCGTCCGCGCCACCGCCCTGTGTTCAGCGCGAGCGCTCGAGCGGCAGCCAGCGCGACAGCACCGGCCAGGCCACGGCGACGGTGGCGCTGAAATCCTCGAAGACCAGTCCGAGCAGCAGCGAGGCCGGCTCCTGGCGGGCCAGCGTGCGCAGGCCCTGGCGGCGTTGCACCTGCTGGAGTTCGCGGCACAGGGTGTCGAGCAGCGCCGGCGCAGCCTCGCCCGCCGGGCCGAGCCGGTCGTCGGTGATGACGATGGTGCCGCCGGGCAGGCCGAAGGCGCTGGGCGCGCCGAGCTGGCCGCGGGCGCGGAACTGCGCCTCCCACGGCGAGGACGCCGCCGCGGGGCAGTGGCCGGCAGCCTGCTTTTCCAGCCGCCTGCGCAGGTCTTGCTGCTGCGTCGCTGGCAGCTGGCTGGGCTGCAGCCAGCCCTGGTCGAGCCGGCTGAGCATTTCGCGGCCGATGTGGCGGTCGATCTGCGCCGGCACCCGGTCGACCAGGCGCTCGGCGGTGGCGGGGAGGGCCAGCCAGGCCATCAGCATCGCGATCAGCGCCAGCGCGGCCTGGCGGCGGCGCCGCCCTCTGGGACGCTCGACGATCTGGGGCAGGGCGAGCCACTGTTCGAGCCGCGCATCGGTGGGACAGTCGAGCATCGCGCCGTCAGGCAGCGTCAGCAGCATCCGGCCGGAGCTGCTGCGGTGGCCGATCCGGACCTGCGCGGCGGCCGGGCGCTCGGAAAAGCCCTGGCCGGCGATCTGCAGTGCACCGCCCTCCAGGCTCAGCGTGACCGGCTGCGGCGCGCGGGTGGCGCTGCCGAAGTAGTCGCCCTGCAGGCGCCAGTCGCTGCTGTCCTGCCGGCCGCCGTCCTGATGTTGCCGGCCTGCGGCCCGGAAGGCTCCGGTGCCCGCATGTGTCACGCCCATCCTGTTCTCCCTGTCGATGGAAGACCCGCCATCATCGACATCACTCTAGCCGCCGCAGGGCGCGCTGGCAGTCCCCAGGAGGGTGGATGGATTGTTTCAATTCGTCCCGGGCAGACGGCTCAGGGTGATCGACTCCAGGCGCAGCCGGGTGGTGGCGACCACCGCATGCGGCCAGTACAGTCCCAGCGTCAGCACGCACAGCAGCAGGTTCTTCAGCGACAGCAGCAGCAGGCGCGACAGCGGCAGATGGCAGGCGAAGCGGTAGTGCGGGCTGAGGGTGTGGTTCCACAGCAGCGTCTGGGTGCCGGCGACCAGCCAGGCGCGCAGCGCCAGCAGCAGCATCATGTCCAGCAGCAGGCCGGTGAGCATCGGCGCGGCGGCCAGCAGGGTGTCGATCCAGGTCGCGAACAGCAGGTTGACCAGCAGCGCTCCGGCCAGCCCGGCCAGCACCCCGCCGTGCAGGCGGTAGAAGTGGCGGGGCTCGACGCTGGCGTCAAGCCGGGTGCGCTCGGCCTGCGCTGCCGGGCCGGTGCCCGCGTCTGCCCCTGCGCCCGCGTCTGCGCTCAGGCCGAAATTCGCATGGCGATAGCGGCTGTGCCGGGCATGCAGCCACGGCAGCAGCGCCAGCAGCGCCAGCAGCGCCAGGCTGACCAGCGCCGGCACCAGCCAGCCGCCGCCGTCATCGAACTCGGCCTGCGGTCCGGCCAGCAGGGCCTGGCCGACCAGCAGCACCGCCAGTGGCGCGGCCGCGGGCAGGAAGACCGCCCGCGCGCCGGCCGCATCGCCGTGAAAGGCCAGGCGCCGGCCGCGCCAGCGGGTGTGCTCCAGCCGCCAGCGCAGCGAGCGCATCATCAGCGTCGGCCAGAACGGCAGCGCGGCCAGCAGCAGCAGCGCCGCGCCCAGCGGCATCTCATGGGCGATCAGGATGTAGAGCAGCAGCACCGCGCACAGCAGCAGGTGAGGGCGCAGCATCTCGCGGCCGTCGCCGTCGAAGTCGAGCGCCTCGCCATCGACCTGCGTGTGCTGGCGAAAGAAGCGCAGCCGGTGCGCCCGCGCAAAAGGCAGGTAGAGCCCGAGCGTGATCAGCGTCAGGCCCAGGTTGCGCAGCCACAGCCGGGCATAGTCCCGCCCGGAGGCGGTGAAGCGGATCGGCAGCGTCTGCCCGGTGCCCGTGTGATGCTGGTCTGGATCGGATGTGTTGGTCATGTGCGCAGGCCCCCCCGGCGGTGCCGGGCCGCTTTATAAACAAATCCGCAGCGGGTCTGGCGGGAACCTGGAGGCCGGAGCGTCGAAAAGCGTTCGCCGGCTGCACTGCAGCGCGCATCAGCGCGCGTCCGCGGCCTGCTGGAAGCGGGCGATGCGCTCGGCATCGGCCGGATGGCTGGCCAGCGCGATCGGCGGCGCGTTGTCGCGGCCCGTGCCGTCCGGGCCGGCCAGGCGCTCGAACAGCGTGACCATGACGGCCGGCGACAGACCGGCGGCGCGCAGCAGCACGATGGCCTCGTCGTCGGCCTCGCGCTCGGCCTCGCGCGAGTAGGCCAGCTGGCCCAGCAGCAGCGGAATCTGGCCCGCCAGGCTGCCGAAGTCGCCGAAGAGCACGCTGCTGGCCGCGCCCAGCAGCGCGGCCTGCACCAGCAGCCGCATGCCGTGGCGGTGGCGCACATGGCCCGTCTCGTGCGCGAGCACGCCCAGCAGCACATCCTCGCGGTCGTGCAGCAGCTCGACCAGCGCATCGGTCACCAGGATCGTGCCTCCGGGCAGGGCCAGCGCGTTCGGGCCGAGCTCGGCCTGCTCGCGGCTGCGGCACAGCCGCACCTGCACCGGCACCGGCGCAGGCCCGCCCTGATCGGCGCGCTGCTGCTGCGCCCGGGCCAGCGCCTCGCCGAGCCGCTGCGCAGTGGTGTCCGGCAGGCGGCTGGGCTCGCACCAGTGCTGGTCGATCTCGGCCAGCGTCGCCTGGCCGATCGAGGCATCGACCGATTCCGGCAGCAGCACCAGCACGCCGCGCGCCAGCAGCGGCAGGCCCAGCGCATGCATCAGCCCGAGCGCCAGCACGCAGGCCAGCAGCGCCAGGGCGGTGGCGCGCCAGCTCTGCTGCAGCCGCTCGATCCATGGCCGACCGCCCGGGCGCTGCAGCGCCCACCGGTCCCAGGCGGCGCCCTGGTGGCAGTGCAGCTGGCCGCCATCGGGCAGGTGCAGCAGCCGAGGGCCGTGGCGCTGGTGCTCGGGCCAGTCCAGGCGGTCGGCCGCATGCTCGCCGATGAGCTGGCCGCTGCTGCTGTCGAGAATGCGCAGGCGCAGGCCGTCCGGGGCCTGGACCAGCACCAGGCTGACCGACCGGGCGGCCGCGCTGCGGCCGTCGAAATGCGCGACCGGCGCGGCCAGTGGGCGCTCAGAAGGCGACATCGATCCCCAGCAGGTCATCGGCGGCCTCGCCGATGGCGCCGGGCTCGCGGGTCGCCGGCGTGCCGAGGAAATGCTCGACCGGGCAGTCGGTGGTGATCGACATCGCCTCGAGCTTCATGCGCGCGGCCGCCACCGCGGCGAACGGCCAGTACAGGCCCAGCGTCAGGCCGGTCAGCACCGCGTTCTTCAGCAGCAGGCCCCACAGCGCGCTGAACGAGAGCTGGCTGGCGAAGCTCAGATGCCGGCTGCGCACATGGTTCCAGAGCAGGTTCTGCATCCGGGCGCCGGAATAGGCCATCATCAGCGTGACCAGCGCCAGATAGGCCAGCGGCCCGAGCACGAACATCGCCGGCGGCAGCACCATCGAAGCCGCCATGCTGAGCAGCCCGATGCCCAGGCCGGCGGCGATCATCAGCAGCATCGACTTGGCGCCGAGCTTCCAGAGGTCGCGCACCCGCACGCCCTCCAGCCGGCTCTGCTCGCCGGCGAAGGTGCAGT
Source organism: Sphaerotilus sp. FB-3 (assembly GCF_023706025.1). Lineage (NCBI taxonomy): Bacteria > Pseudomonadati > Pseudomonadota > Betaproteobacteria > Burkholderiales > Sphaerotilaceae > Sphaerotilus > Sphaerotilus sp. FB-3. The sequence continues at coordinate 20,918 of NZ_BQWE01000016.1, forward strand.
GGTCGAGGCGGTAGCGCATCAGCCGCAGCAGGATCCAGGGGCCGCAGGCATAGAGGCCGAGCATCGCCGTCAGGAAGAGGCCGATCAGCCAGACCGGCGGGGCGGCCAGCTCGCCCTCCGCCGGGGCGTCCGGCGCCAGGATCGGGCTCAGCGCCAGCACCGTGCCCAGCAGCACGATCAGCGGCAGGAAGACCCGGTAGGCCTCGGCGACCGTGCCGACGAAGCCGAAGCGCAGCCCGCGCCAGCTGGTCTGGCCGAGCCGGAAGCGCAGCGCCGAGCGCAGCAGCCAGGGCCAGGCCAGCGTGCCCAGCAGCGCGGCGCCGGCCGCCAGCAGCGGCGCGAACTGGCTGCCCACCAGATAGATCAGCAGGGCCGCGCCGACGATCAGATAGCCGCGCAGCATCTTCCACGGGTCGCCGTGAAAGGCCAGCGGCGCGCCGTCGATCAGCGTGTTCTCGTGGAAGTAGCGCAGCTGCCGGGCTCGCGCGAAGGGCAGATAGAGCCCCAGCGTCACCACGGTCAGCAGCAGGTTGACCACCCAGATGCGGAAGTACTCGCTGCCCGAGGCGGTGAAGCGCAGCGGCAGCACGCGCGAAGACTGGCCGATGTCCGGTTCCGTCATGGATCGCTCCCTCCCTGATGCAGGCTCAGGTTTTTCGCTTTATAGCGCGCGCACCGGCCGCGAACGATGAATTTCCTGTCGGCTGCGTATGATCCTGATCAGAACCTCTCCCCCTGTCCGTCCGGAGTGCGCCATGTCGCTGTTCGATTTCATCCGCAAGCAGTTCATCGATGTCCTGGAGTGGACCGAGACCGGCGACGGCACGCTGGCCTGGCGCTTCCCGATGGCCGACAACGAGATCCAGAACGGCGCGTCGCTCACGGTGCGCGAGTCGCAGATGGCGGTCTTCGTCAACGAGGGCCAGGTGGCCGATGTCTTCGGCCCCGGCCTGCACCGGCTGACGACGCAGACGCTGCCGCTGCTGACCAACCTGAAGAACTGGGACAAGCTCTTTGCCTCGCCCTTCAAGAGCGATCTCCATTTCTTCAGCACCCGCCAGCAGGTCGATCAGCGCTGGGGCACGCAGCAGCCGGTGACGATCCGCGACCGTGACTTCGGCGCGGTGCGGCTGCGCGCCTTCGGCAACTTCGCCTGGCGGCTCGTCGATCCGCGTGCCTTCATGAAGGAGGTGTCCGGCACGCGTGAGCGCTACACCGCCGCCGAGATCGACGGCCAGCTGCGCGGCTTCCTGCTGCAGCACCTGTCGGATGCGGTGGCGCAGTCCGGCATTCCCTTCCTGGACCTGGCGGCCAACCAGGTCGAGTTCGCCGCGCGGCTCAAGGAGGTCACGGCGCCCGAGTTCGCCCGCCTGGGCCTGAGCCTGGAGACGGTGACGCTGCAGAACATCTCGCTGCCGGAGGAGCTGCAGAAGATTCTCGACCAGAAGATCGGTATGGGCATGATCGGCCAGAACATGGGTCAGTTCATGCAGTACCAGGCCGCGCAGGCCCTCCCGAAGTTCGCCGAGAACGCCGGCCAGGGCAGCGGCATCGCCGGCGACGCGATGGGTCTCGGGGCCGGCATGGCGCTGGGGCAGACGATGGCGCAGGCGATGCAGCAAGGGCTGCAGCCGCCCGCCGCCGCGGCACCACCAGTGCCCGCGGCCGCGCCGGTCGTCGCGCTCCAGCCCGACGAGATCATGGCCACGCTGGAGAAGCTCGCCGACCTGAAGGCCAAGGGCATCCTCACCGACGAGGAGTTCACCGCCAAGAAGACCGAGCTGCTGAAGAAGCTGGTCTGAGGTGGCCGAGACCTACCGCGCCTACCGCGCGGCCTGCCCGAACTGCGGCGCGCCGGTCGAGTTCCGCTCGGCGGCCTCGGCCAGCGCGGTGTGCGGCTACTGCCGCTCGACGCTGGTGCGCGAGGGCGAGGCGCTGCGCCGCATCGGCGAGAGCGCCGAGCTGTTCGACGACCACTCGCCGCTGCAGCTCGGTGTCACCGGGCGCTGGCAGGGCCTGGCCTTCACGCTGGTCGGGCGCCTCCAGTACGCCTATGCCGACGGACGCTGGACCGAGTGGCATGCGCTGTTCGATGCCAGCGACCTCGGCCAGGGGCTGCGCAGCGCCTGGCTGTCGGAGGACAACGGCGCCTACGTGCTGGCGCTGGACCGGCCCCTGAACGACCGCGTGCCGCAGGCCGGCACGCTGTTTCCCGGCCAGAAGGCGCTGATCGACGGACGCGCCTGGGAGGTCGCCTCGGTGGTGCAGGCCCATGTGCATGCCGCCGAAGGCGAGCTGCCGCGCCCGCCGCAGCCCGCCGGGCCGGATCACGCCTTCGTGATCGCCGACCTGCGCAATGCCCAGGACGAGGTCGGCACGCTCGACTATGCCGAGCCGGCGCGGCCGCACTGGTCGGTCGGCCGCGCGGTGCGGCTGGCGGAGCTGCAGCTCGCCGGCCTGCGCGGCCTGGGCAGCGAGAAGACGCTGGCCGGCCGCAGCATCGACTGCCCGAGCTGCGGCGCCTCGCTGGAGATCCGGCTGGACAGCACCCAGTCGGTCACCTGCGGCCAGTGCCGCGCGGTGGTCGACGTGTCGCAGGGCGTCGGTGCCGATCTGGCGCACTTCGCGCAGAACGCGGTCACCGAGCCGCAGATCCCGCTGGGCACGGTCGGCACGCTGGCGCTGGGCGCGCCGCAGCCGCTGCCCTGGCAGGTGGTCGGCTACCTGGAGCGCTGCGACCTGCCCGCGCCGGGCAGCGACGACGAGCAGACCTTCTGGCGCGAATACCTGCTCTACCACCCGACCGAGGGCTTCGTCTTCCTGGTCGACACCGAGGAGGGCTGGAGCTGGGTGCGACCGCTGACCGGCGTGCCGGTGGTGCAGGGCGACCGCGCGACCTGGGCCGGCGCCCGCCATGCCAGGCGCTGGCACTACCGCGCGAAGACGGTCCATGTGATCGGCGAGTTCTACTGGCGCATCCGCCGCGACGAGCCGGTCGAGGTCACCGACTACGAAGGCGAGGGCCCGAACCGCCGCAGGCGCCTGAGCCGCGAGCAGACCACCGGCCCCGGCGGCGGCGAGATCACCTGGTCGGCCGGCGAGACGCTGGAGGCGCGGGCGGTGGCCAGCGCCTTCGGGCTGGACGCGCAGGCCGGCGCGGCGCTGCGGCGCGATGCCGCGCCGGTGGCGGCCGGCGCCAAGGGCAGCGGCCTGGGCTGCGCCGGTGTCATCATCCTGATCCTGCTGATCCTGTTCGTCGTGCTGCTGATCGCACGCTGCAGCGAGGATCGCTGCGACGAGATCCGCAGCACCTTCGGCCCGGCCAGCGCCGAATACCAGCAATGCCTGGCACGCCAGCGCACCTCGTCCGGCAGCGGCGCCTACGGCGGATCGTGGGGCAGCGGCGGTGGCGGGGGCGGCGGCCACAAGTAAGCTCAACCGGAGAGTCCCCATGGAGATGCTCAAGCCCGCCGTGATCCTCGGCTCCATCCTCTACGCCCTCATCGGCGTGGCGGTGCTGTGGATCAGCTTCATCGTCATCGACAAGCTCACGCCCTACAAGCTCTGGGAGGAGATCGTCGAGCACAAGAACCTGGCGCTGGCCATCGTCGTCGGCGCGATGTTCATCGCGATCGGGCAGATCGTGGCGGCGGCCATTCACGGGTGAGCGTGCCGGCCGACGCCCGCGCCGCGGCTGGCGCCGACGCGCGCATCTCGCCCGCCGAGGTCACGCTGCTGGCCTCGGTCTTCCTGATCGCCGCCTGCGGGCTGGTCTACGAGCTGGCGGCAGGGGCGCTGGCGAGCTATCTGCTCGGCGATTCGGTGCTGCAGTTCTCGACCGTCATCGGCGCCTACCTGTTCGCGATGGGCATCGGCTCGTGGCTGAGCCGCTTCGTCGAGCGCCAGCTGGTGGCGCAGTTCCTCGGCATCGAGCTGCTGGTCGGGCTGGTCGGCGGGCTGATGCCGGCCGGGCTGTTCGTCGCGCACAACCTGCTGCCGAGCGGCGCCGACACCGCCTTTCGCACGCTGCTGTACGGGCTGGTCCTGCTGGTGGGCGCGCTGGTCGGGCTGGAGATCCCGCTGGTGATGCGCATCCTCAAGCGCCAGTTCAGCCAGCGCTATGCGCTGAAGGATCTGGTGTCGCAGGTGCTGACCTTCGACTACCTGGGCGCGCTGGCGGTGGCGCTGGCGTTTCCGCTGCTGCTGGTGCCGCATCTGGGGCTGATCCGCACCGGGCTGGTGTTCGGGCTGATGAACGCGGGCGTGGCGGTGTGGGCGCTGTGGCTGTTCCGGGGCGAGCTGCGCCGCGTGCGGCTGCTGGCGCTGGCCTGTGCCGGCGTGATCGGGCTGCTGCTGCTGGCGCTGGCCGGCTCGGAGCGGCTGACCGCCTGGGCCGAGGACCGCTTCTACGGCGACCGCATCCTGCACGCCTCGTCGAGCGACTACCAGCGCATCGTCGTGACCGGCGGGCGCGCGGGCATCCGGCTCTTCCTCAACGGCAACCTGCAGTTCCACGCCCGCGACGAGTACCGCTACCACGAGGCGCTGGTGCATCCGGCGATGGCCGCGCACGCCGCGCCGCGCCGGGTGCTGGTGCTGGGCGGCGGCGACGGGCTGGCGGTGCGCGAGGTGCTGAAATATCCCTCGGTCGAGCAGGTCACGCTGGTCGAGCTGGATCCGCAGATGACGCGGCTGTTCTCGACCGAGCCGCGGCTGGTCGAACTCAATGCCGCCGCGCTGCGCTCGCCGAAGGTCACGGTGGTCCATGCCGACGCCTTCACCTGGCTGGAGTCGCAGCGCGATGCCGGGGCGGTCTGGGATGTGGTGGTGATCGACTTTCCCGATCCGAGCAACTTCTCGCTCGGCAAGCTCTACTCGACGAGCTTCTATCAGATCGTCGACCAGCATCTGGCCGCCGACGGCTTCATGGTGGTGCAGACCACCTCGCCGCTGGTGGCGCGGCGCAGCTTCTGGACGGTGGCGGCGACGCTGGAGGCGGTCGGGCTGAAGACGATGCCCTACCACGCGCTGGTGCCGAGCTTCGGCGAGTGGGGCTTCATCGTCGCCAGCCGGCGGCCGTGGCGGGCCCCGACGGCGCTGCCGGCGGGGCTGCGTTTCCTGACGCCCGAGGGGATGGCCACGCTTCGCCATTTCCCGCCCGACATGGCGCGCACCGAAGAGATGCCGAACCGCCTGTCCGACCAGCGCCTGGTGCGGCTCTTCGAGCAGGAATGGGGGGCGCCGCATTGAGGCGCCGCGAGCTGCTGGCCGGGCTGGCTGCGGTGGCCGGGTCCGGTCTGGCCGGCTGCGACGCCGCGCTGCCGGCGCTGGACGGCGGCTGGATTGGTGCGGACCCGGCCGCGCGCGGCCACCGGCTGCGCGAGATCGGCGGCGCCAGGTCCGGTGCACTGCCGGCGCCCGCCCTCACGCGGCGGGCCGCCGTGCTGGTGGTGGGCGCGGGCATCGCCGGGCTGGCGGCGGCGCGTGCGATCGAGCGCGCCGGCATCGACGACGTGCACCTGATCGAGCTGGAGGACGAGGCGGGCGGCCATTCGCGCGGCCATCGGCTGGCGGGCTTCGACTGTCCGCTTGGCGCGCATTACCTGCCGGTGCCGGGCGCGGCGGCGGCCGAGGTGCGCGAGCTGCTGCAGGACTTCGGCCTGGCGCAGGTGGCGCACGGCCGCTGGCACTGGGACGAGCGCCACCTGTGCCACGCGCCGCAGGAGCGGCTCTTCATCGACGGCGAATGGCATGAGGGCCTGCTGCCGCCGGCCGAGCCCGGCAGTCGCCTGCTGGCGCAGTACCGTAGCTTTGCCCGTCGGGTCGCCGAGGCGCAGCGGCAGGTCGGCTTCTCGATGCCGGCGCTGCGCACGCCGTGGACGCCCGCGCAGGCCGCGCTGGAGTCGCAGACCTTCGCCGCCTGGCTGGATGCGCACGGACTCGACGAGCCCGCCCTGCGCTGGTACCTCGACTACAGCTGCCGCGACGACTACGGCGCCGATGCCGCGACCGTCTCGGCCTGGGCCGGGCTGCACTATTTCGCCAGCCGCCACGGTTTCCATGCGCCGGGCGATGCGGATGCCGAGCGTGAGCCCGTGCTCACCTGGCCCGAGGGCAATGCTTGGCTGGCGCGGCGGCTGGCGGCGCCCTTCGCGGCCGGGCGGCTGCACACCGGCCGGGTCGCGCTGCGGCTGGACGAGGAGCGCGAGGGCGTGCAGCTGCAGGTCTGGGATGCGCTGGCCGATCGCCTCGAAGCCTGGCAGGCCGATCGGGTGGTGCTGGCGCTGCCGCTGCATGTCGCGGCGCGGCTGTGGCCTGAGGCGCCCGAGGCGCTGCGCCAGACGGCGGCGCAGGCCCGCCACGCGCCGTGGCTGGTGGCGAACCTGCATCTCGACGCGCCGCTGCTGCAGCGCGTCGGCGCGCCGCCCGCCTGGGACAGCGTCGCCTTCGGCACCGCCTCGCTCGGCTATGTCGACGCGATGCACCAGTCGATGCGCTCGCATGCCGGCCCGACCGTGCTGACCGCCTACCTGCCGCTGTCCCCGGCCGAGCGGCCGGCGCTGCGGGGTGCGGACTGGCGCCCGTGGGCGCAGCGGGTGCTGGCCGACCTGCTGCCGCTGCACCCTGACCTGCCCGACCGGCTGCGCCGCATCGAGCTGGCTCGCCACGGTCATGCGATGCGCATTCCGCTGCCCGGCACGCGCTCGGCGCCAGCGCACCAGGCACTGGCCCGGCTGTCGGGCCGGGTCGCGCTGGCACATGGCGATCTGGCGGGCTACTCGGTCTTCGAGGAGGCCTTCACGCTGGGCTCGCTGGCGGGCCAGCGGGTGGCCGACCGAGCGCGCCGCGCATGATCTCGCGCTCCTCGACGCGGGCCGGGCTCAGCATCGCCCGCAGCGTGGCCAGCACCTGCCGCGCCTGCCGGGAGTGATCGCCCGAGCGGTTGCAGACATAGACATCGAGCGTCACCGCTGCCAGCTCCGGCCAGGTGTGCAGCGCCAGGTGCGACTCGGCCAGCAGCACCACGCCGGTCACGCCGCCGGGCTCGGGAAAGGCGTGGAAGACCTCGCCGACGACGCTCAGGCCCGCCTCGCGTGCGGCGCGCACGCCGGCCTCGCGCAGCGTGTCGCGATCGCGCAGCAGCGCCGTCGCGGCGCAGTCATGCCACTCGGCGCAGAGGTGAAGTCCGTCCATGTCGCGGGTCCGTCATGCGGCTAGCATACACATGCCTTGCGGGTCAGGGGTGTCTGTGCGATACTCGCGAGCTTTTCGGGCGTTGGGATTCCTGCGCCCCATTTCGCCGTTGCGCGAGCAGGCCTGCCTTTGGCGGGACTTGAGCGTGCAGCCAGACAGGTCAGCCCGGCCAATCGCTGTCGGGTTATTGGAGAAGAACCATGAGTCTTAGCAATCGCCTCGGGTTGCTGGGCCGCAAGGTGGGCATGATGCGCATCTTCACGGACGACGGTGACACCGTGCCCGTGACCGTGCTGGACGTGTCCAACAACCGCGTTGCCCAGGTCAAAACCGTGGAAACCGACGGCTACACCGCCCTGCAAGTGGCGTTTGGTACCCGCAAGGCTTCGCGCGTCAACAAGCCGGAAGCCGGTCACCTGGCCAAGGCCGGTGTCGAAGGCGCCGAGCTGCTGGAAGAGTTCCGCGTCGCGCCGGAAGTCGCCGCTGAGTACAAGCCGGGCGCCTCGCTGTCGGCCACGCTGTTCGCCGCCGGCCAGCTGGTCGACGTGCAGGGCACCTCGATCGGCAAGGGCTTCGCCGGCACGATCAAGCGCCACAACTTCGGTTCGCAGCGCGCCTCGCACGGCAACAGCCGTTCGCACAATGTCCCGGGCTCCATCTCGATGGCGCAGGATCCGGGTCGCGTGTTCCCGGGCAAGAAGATGACCGGCCACATGGGCGACGAGACCGTCACCACCCAGAACCTCGACGTCGTCCGCGTCGACGAGGCTCGCCAGCTGCTGCTGGTCAAGGGCGCTGTTCCGGGTGCCAAGGGTGGCTTCGTCACCGTGCGCCCGGCCGTGAAGGTCAAGGTCAAGAAGGGAGCCAACTGATGGCACAGCTGGAACTCCTGAACGAGCAGGGTCAGGCCGCGTCGAAGGTCGAGGCCGCCGACGCCGTGTTCGCACGTGACTACAACGAGTCGCTGATCCACCAGATCGTCGTCGCCTACCAGGCCAATGCCCGCCAGGGCACCCGCGCCCAGAAGGACCGCGAGCAGGTTCACCACTCGACCAAGAAGCCGTTCCGCCAGAAGGGCACCGGCCGCGCTCGCGCCGGCATGACCTCGTCGCCGCTGTGGCGCGGGGGCGGTCGCATCTTCCCGAACAGCCCGGACGAGAACTTCTCGCACAAGATCAACAAGAAGATGTACCGCGCCGGCATGGCCGCCATCTTCTCGCAGCTGGCCCGCGAAGGCCGTCTGGTCGTGATCGACTCGCTGTCGGTCGAGGCCCCGAAGACCAAGCTGCTGGCCGCCAAGCTGAAGGCGATGAACCTGGAACACGTCATGGTCATCGCCGACCAGGTCGACGAGAACCTGTTCCTGGCCGCCCGCAACCTGGCCAACGTGCTGGTCGTCGAGCCGCGTTACGCTGATCCGCTGTCGCTGGTCTTCTACAAGAAGGTCGTCGTCACCAAGGGCGCGATCGACAAGCTGCAGGAGATGTTCGCATGAGCGCACTGAAGTTCGAAGAAGGCCGTCTGGCCCAGGTGCTCGTCGCGCCGATCATCTCGGAAAAGGCCACCAGCGTCGCCGAGAAGCACAACCAGGTGATGTTCAAGGTCCTCCAGGACGCCACCAAGCCCGAGATCAAGGCCGCTGTCGAGCAGATGTTCGGCGTGCAGGTCGCGTCGGTGCAGGTGCTGAACCAGAAGGGCAAGACCAAGCGCTTCGGCGGCCGTCCGGGTCGTCGCAACAACGTGCGCAAGGCCTATGTGTCCCTGAAGGAAGGCCAGGAACTCAACTTCTCCGGGGAGGCCGCGTAATGGCTGTCGTCAAGGTCAAACCGACTTCGCCTGGCCGCCGTGCCGTGGTGAAGGTGGTGCACAAGCACCTCCACAAGGGCAAGCCGGAAGCTTCGCTGCTGGAGCCGCAGAAGCAGAATGCCGGCCGCAACAACAACGGCCACATCACCACCCGTCACAAGGGCGGTGGTCACAAGCACCACTACCGCGTGGTCGATTTCGTCCGCAACAAGGACGGCATCCCCGCGAAGGTCGAGCGCATCGAGTACGACCCGAACCGCACGGCTCACATCGCTCTGGTGTGCTACGCCGACGGCGCGCGCTCGTACATCATCGCGCCGCGTGGCCTGGAAGTGGGCCAGACCGTGATCAGCGGCGCCGAGTCGCCGATCAAGGCCGGCAACACGCTGCCGATCCGCAACATCCCCGTGGGCTCGACCATCCACTGCGTCGAGATGCTGCCGGGCAAGGGCGCGCAGATCGCGCGTTCGGCCGGTGCCAGCGTCACGCTGATGGCTCGCGAAGGCACCTACGCCCAGGTCCGCCTGCGCTCGGGTGAAGTCCGCAAGATCCACATCGACTGCCGCGCCACCATCGGCGCCGTGTCGAACGAAGAACACAACCTGCGTCAGTACGGCAAGGCCGGCGCGATCCGCTGGAAGGGCATCCGTCCGACCGTTCGCGGCACCGCCATGAACCCGGTCGATCACCCGCACGGTGGTGGTGAAGGTCGCACCGGCGAAGGCCAGGCACCTGTCTCGCCGTGGAACACCCTGACGAAGGGCTACCGTACCCGCAACAACAAGCGCACGCAGAACATGATCGTGTCGCGTCGCAAGAAATAAGGGGTAGCACGACATGTCTCGTTCGCTGAAGAAGGGTCCGTTCGTCGACCATCACCTGCTCGCCAAGGTCGAGAAGGCGGTTGCCACGAAGGACAAGAAGCCCGTCAAGACCTGGTCGCGTCGTTCGACGATCCTGCCCGAGTTCATCGGCATCACGATCGCCGTTCACAACGGTCGCCAGCATGTGCCGGTGTACGTGACCGACCAGATGGTCGGCCACAAGCTCGGCGAGTTCGCACTGACCCGCACGTTCAAGGGTCACCCCGCGGACAAGAAGGCCAAGCGCTAAGGAGTCCTGACGATGGAAACGAAAGCAGTCGTCCGCGGCGTGCGCCTCTCTTGCGACAAGGGTCGCCTGGTGGCCGACATGATCCGTGGCAAGAAGGTCGACCAAGCGCTGAACATCCTGACGTTCACGCAGAAGAAGGCCGCCGGCATCATCAAGAAGGCGCTGGAAAGCGCGATCGCCAACGCCGAGCACAACGATGGCGCGGACATCGACGAGCTGCGCGTCACCTCGATCTATGTCGAGCAGGGTGCCACGCTGAAGCGCTTCACCGCCCGTGCCAAGGGCCGCGGCAACCGCATCAGCAAGCCCACCGCTCACATCTACGTGACCGTCGGCAACTGAGGCAGGAAAGAGAACCATGGGACAGAAAATCCATCCGATCGGTTTCCGCCTGCCGGTCACCCGCAACTGGTCGTCGCGCTGGTACGCTGGCAACCGCCAGTTCGCCGTGATGCTGGCCGAAGACATCGAAGTTCGCGAGTTCCTGAAGAAGAAGCTCAAGAACGCCGCTGTCTCGCGCATCCTGATCGAGCGCCCCGCCAAGAACGCCCGCATCACGATCTTCTCGGCGCGTCCGGGCGTCGTGATCGGCAAGAAGGGCGAGGACATCGAGAACCTGAAGGTGCAACTTGCCAAGATGATGGGCGTGCCGGTGGCCGTCAACATCGAGGAAGTGCGCAAGCCGGAAACCGATGCCCAGCTGATCGCCGAGTCGATCACCCAGCAGCTCGAGAAGCGCATCATGTTCCGCCGCGCGATGAAGCGCGCGATGCAGAACGCCATGCGTCTGGGTGCCCAGGGCATCAAGATCATGTCGGGCGGTCGCCTGAACGGCATCGAAATCGCGCGTACCGAGTGGTATCGCGAAGGTCGCGTGCCGCTGCACACGCTGCGCGCCGACATCGACTACGGCTTCGCCGAAGCCAAGACCACCTACGGCGTCATCGGCGTCAAGGTCTGGGTCTACAAGGGTGACCGCCTGGCCAATGGCGAGCTGCCGGCTGCCGCACGCGAAGAGCGTCCGGAAGACGACCGCCGCCGCCGTGGCCCGCGCAACGACCGTCCGGGCGAGCGCCGTGGTCCGCGTGGCAATGGTGACCGTGGTGACCGCCGTGGCGGTGGTGCGAACGCGGGCGGTGCCGATGGCGCTGTCAAGCGCGTGGTCCGCACGCCGGCCGCTTAAGGAGAACAAGGAATGTTGCAACCTTCGCGTCGCAAGTTCCGCAAGGAACAAAAGGGCCGCAACACCGGCGTCGCCACCCGTGGCGCCCAGGTGTCGTTCGGCGAGTTCGGACTGAAGGCCACCGAGCGTGGCCGCATCACCGCTCGCCAGATCGAAGCCGCCCGTCGTGCCATCAGCCGCCACATCAAGCGCGGTGGCCGCATCTTCATCCGCATCTTCCCGGACAAGCCGATTTCGCAGAAGCCGGCCGAAGTGCGTATGGGTAACGGCAAGGGCAACCCCGAGTACTACGTCGCCGAGATCCAGCCGGGCAAGGTGCTGTACGAGATCAACGGTGTGCCCGAGCAGCTGGCTCGCGAGGCGTTCACGCTGGCTGCTGCCAAGCTGCCGCTGAGCACCACCTTCGTGACCCGCCAGTTCGGTTCCTGAGCCGGGAGAGATTGAATGAAAGCATCTGAACTCCGCGCCAAGGATGTCGCTGCGCTCGAAAAGGAAATCAGCGATCTGCTGAAGGCCCATTTCAGCCTGCGCATGCAGAAGGCCACTCAGCAACTGGCCAACAACACCCTGCTCGGCAAGACCCGCCGCGACATCGCTCGCGCCCGGACCATCCTGGCCGAGAAGAAGAAGGAGGCCGCGCAATGAGCGAAGCCCAAGCCACCAAGAACACGCGCACCCTGGTCGGTCGCGTGGTCAGCGACAAGCGCGCCAAGACGGTCACCGTCCTGGTCGAGCGTCGCGCCAAGCACGAGCTGTACGGCAAGATCGTCGCCCGTTCGCGCAAGTACCATGCGCACGACGAAAACGGCGACTACAAGATGGGTGACCTGGTCGAGATCGCCGAAGGCCGTCCGATCTCCAAGACCAAGAGCTGGGTCGTGACCCGCCTGGTCGAGAAGGCTCGTCTGGTCTGATCTTTCGCGATCAGCAGCGATCCATCGTTATCGCATGTTTTCCGGGGTCTTTTGATCCCGGTCAACACAAGAACCGGCACGCTGGGATACTGGCGGTCGGTTTTTTTCATTGGAGATGACCATCATGCTGAAGATCGGTGACACCCTGCCGTCCGCGACCGTCTACGAATACATCGAGGTCGAGGGCAACGGCTGCTCGCTCGGACCGAACGCCTTCGACGTGGCCAAGGCCTGCGCCGGCAAGAAGATCGCGATCTTCGCGCTGCCCGGTGCCTACACCCCGACCTGCTCGGCCCAGCATCTGCCCGGCTATGTGCAGGCTGCCGAGGAGTTCAAGGCCGCCGGTGTCGACGAGATCTGGTGCCTGTCGGTCAACGACGCCTTCGTGATGGGCGCCTGGGGCCGCGAGAACGCCGCTGGCGGCAAGGTGCGCATGATGGCCGACGGCTCGGCCGACTTCACCCGTGCGGTCGACCTGGTGCTGGACCTGACCGCCAAGGGCCTGGGCGTGCGCTCGCAGCGCTACTCGATGCTGGTCGACAACGGCGTGGTGCGCACGCTGAACATCGAGGGCCCGGGCAAGTTCGAGGTCAGCGATGCAGCGACGCTGCTGGCCCAGGCACGCGCCTGATCCTGCTCAGGGATAGAACGCCGCGAGCGTGTAGCCGGTGATGCGGCTGTCTGTGCTGCTGAAGTCCAGCAGCCAGGTCGCATCGGCCTGTGCCTGCAGGATGTCAGGCTGCCTGAATTCCTGCGGTGACAGCACCCGGCGCAGCACCACCTGGCCGCGGGTGTCGGTCAGGCTCAGCTCGATGTGCGGCGCGGCGATGCGGTGCGTCGCCTTGTTGCGCAGGGTCACGCCGAGCTGGAAGCCGGCGCTCTCCTGAGGGCGCTTCAGCGTGGTGTTGTCCACCACCAGCGCCTCGAGCTGCCGCGGCGCCTGCAGCCGGCACTGGCACAGCGCCTCGAGCACCGGGCTCAGCGCGGGCCAGCGTGCCCCGGCCAGATCACGCCAGTGCGTGCCCATCTGCGCCAGCAGTCCCAGCCCCAGCAGCAGCGCCGAGGCGCCCAGAGCGCCACGCACCCACGGGCGCTGCCAGCGAGCCTGGCTGTTGGCCTTGCGGATGAAGTCCAGCGTCGGCTCCGGATCGACCTGCACCGCAGGCGGTGATGGCGGCTGCACGGCCGCGGTCGTTGCCGCTGCGGTTGCGCCTGCGCTGGTGTTGGTGCTGCTGGCGGCTTCTGCCTCTTCCTGCTCGCCCTGCCGTGACAGCGCAGGCGGCATCGCTTCCCCGCTCAGGTCGAGCGTCTTCTCGAACGGGTCCGGCGAAGGCTGAGGGCTCGGGGCCGTCTCCGGGGCCGGCTGCGGCGCAGCTTCCGGATCCGGCGTGGCCGCGGGCTTGTCGTCAGGCGGCGGTGCGGCCGGCATCGGCTCCGCCGGTTCGATGGACACAAGGGGCGCAACAGGCGCAACAGGCGCAGCGGGTGTGGCCGCTTCGACGGGCTGGATCGGTTCGGCGGGTGCCGCACTGATCGGCAGCGACAGATCCACATCCGGCCGTCCCTGGTGCTGATCCAGCCGGGCACTGGCGAAGGCGCTGAAGGCTTCGGAGCGGAATTCCAGCGTGGTGGCCGGATAGCCGGAATCTTCCCGGGACTCCCGAAGCTCGGGCTCCGCAGGGGCGGGCATCAGCAGGCTGTCGTCGGCCTCTGAGAGCGGTCGGGCCGGATCATCGGGATCGCGCAGCAGCCGCCAGGAACCGGTGTCGGGCTGGGTCGGTGCCATCGACAGGCCGGAGTCCTGCGCAGTCGGATCCCAGGTGCCCATCTGCCGGGTGCTGATGCGCACCTGCGGCGGCGCCGGAGCCGGCCGAGGCGGCACGGGCGGTGGCGGTGCGGAGGGGGGCGTCCTGTCACGGCCCGAGAACATCGCCGGCCGGGTTTCGGCCCAGGCCGGATCGTTCGGGTCGGGCATGGCGGTCGGGCGGGCCAGATCCGGGGGCGCCTGGCGGCTGCTGCTGCCCGAGGTCTCGCGCCGGTCCAGGTCGAACAGGCCTTCGAGCGCGTTGAAGACCTCCTGGCACTGGCCGCAGCGGACCCAGCCTTCGGAGGTCTTCAGCTGATCCTGCTGGACGCGGAAGACGGTGCCACAGGAGGGACAGGAGGTAGCCAGGCTCATGACCGGATCATGCCATCCGCCCCCGGATCAGGGGCGTCGGCCGCTCAGCAGGACCCAGCCTTCTTCACGATCTGCCACTTCCAGCGCGAGCCAGGGGGCGTAGGCCGCCTGCAGATCCTCGATCTGGCGCTCGAGCAGGCCGGCCATCACCAGCGAGCCGCCCGGCGCGACATGCTGGCTCAGCAGCGGAGCCAGCAGCTTCAGCGGCGCGGCCAGGATGTTGGCCAGCACGACCGGATAGAGACCCTCGGCCTGGTCAGGCAGGCCGACCCGGTTCAGGCTCACGCCGTTCGCTGCCGCATTGGCGCGGCTGGACTCGACCGCCGCCGGATCGATGTCGACCGCGTCGATGCCGGTCGCACCGTGCAGCCCGGCGCCGATGGCCAGGATGCCCGAGCCGCAGCCGTAGTCCAGCACCCGCGGCCATGGCGCCGACAGGTCGGCATGGCGCGCGATCCAGCGCAGGCACATGCGCGTGGTCGGATGCGTGCCGGTGCCGAAGGCCAGGCCGGGATCGAGCCGCATCACGCGGGTGGCGCCTTCCGGCGCCTTGTGCCAGGACGGCACGATCCAGAAGTCCGAGGTGATCAGCACCGGCTCGAACTGCGACTGCGTCAGCCGCACCCAGTCCTGGTCGGCCACCGGCTGCAGGCCGTGGATGTGCAGATCGTCGAACAGCGTCGCGCCGCTGTCGTCGTCCTGCGCCAGCAGCAGCGTGGCGGCCTCGGTGGCGGCATCCTCGTCGGTGAACAGCGCCTTGACGATCGAGCGCTGCCAGCCGCCGATCTGCGACGACAGCGTCGCCGGCATGCCCGGCTCGCCGAAGATCGGCGCCTCGTCGGGCGTGTCGGCATCGGCGTCCTCGACGGTGACGGCCAGCGCGTCGAGTTCGTCGGTCAGCGCGTCGCTCAGCGCGTCGACCTGGTCGGCGCGGGCCAGCAGCACCAGCTCGATCATCACAGCGCCGCCTTTCGTGCGGCCAGCCAGCCTTCGAGGTAGTGGATGTTGGTGCCGCCGGCGATGAAGGCGGCGTCAGCCATCAGCTGGCGGTGCAGCGGGATGTTGGTGTTGATGCCCTCGACCAGCATCTCGCTGAGCGCGCTGCGCATGCGCGCCATCGCCTGCTCCCGGGTGTCGCCGTGCACGATGATCTTGCCGATCATCGAGTCGTAGTTCGACGGCACCATGTAGTTGCTGTAGGCATGCGAGTCGACGCGCACGCCCGGACCGCCCGGCGGGTGCCAGACCGAGATGCGACCCGGCGACGGGATGAACTTGTACGGATCCTCGGCATTGATGCGGCACTCGATCGCATGACCGCGCAGGCCGATCTGCTTCTGCGTGAAGGGCAGCGGCTCGCCGGCGGCGATGCGGATCTGCTGCTGCACGATGTCGATGCCGGTGATCAGCTCGGTCACCGGATGCTCCACCTGCACGCGGGTGTTCATCTCGATGAAGTAGAACTCGCCGTTCTCGTACAGGAACTCGAAGGTGCCCGCGCCGCGGTAGCCGATCTTGCGGCAGGCGGCGGCGCAGCGCTCGCCGATCTTCTCGATCGTCTTGCGCGGGATGCCCGGCGCCGGCGCCTCCTCGATGATCTTCTGGTGGCGGCGCTGCATCGAGCAGTCGCGCTCGCCCAGCCAGACGGCATTGCCGTGCTGGTCGGCCAGCACCTGGATCTCCACATGGCGCGGGTTCTCGAGGAACTTCTCCATGTAGACGGCCGGGTTGTTGAAGGCCGAGCCGGCCTCGGCGCGTGTCGTCTCGACCGAGTGGATCAGCGCCGATTCGCTGTGCACCACCCGCATGCCACGACCGCCGCCGCCGCCCGCGGCCTTGATGATGACCGGATAGCCGACCTCGCGCGCCATGCGGATGATCTCCTTCGGATCATCGGGCAGGGCGCTGGCCGAACCGGGCACGGTGGGCACGCCGGCCTTGATCATCGCGTCCTTGGCCGAGACCTTGTCGCCCATCAGCCGGATCGATTCGGGGCGCGGACCGATGAAGGCGAAGCCGCTCTTCTCGACGCGCTCGGCGAAGTCGGCGTTCTCGGACAGGAAGCCGTAGCCGGGGTGGATGGCCTCGGCGTCGGTCACTTCCGCCGCCGAGATGATGGCCGGCATGTGCAGATAGCTCTTCTGCGACGGGGGCGGTCCGATGCAGACCGCCTCGTCGGCGAGCTTGACGTACTTGGCGTCGCGGTCGGCCTCGGAATAGACGATCACCGCCTGGATGCCCATCTCGCGGCAGGCGCGCTGGATCCGCAGCGCGATCTCGCCGCGATTGGCGATCAGGATCTTCTTGAACATGGCGCAGGCCCTGTTATTCGATGATGAACAGCGGCTGTCCGTACTCGACGGCCTGGCCGTTCTCGGCCAGCACCTTCGTGATCGTGCCGTCGAACTCGGACTCGATCTCGTTCATGATCTTCATCGCCTCGATGATGCACAGCGCCTGGCCCTTCTTGACCGCGGCGCCGACATCGGCCAACGGCTTGGCGCCGGGGTTGGAGGCGCGGTAGAAGGTGCCCACCATCGGCGACTTGACCACCTTGCCGCTGATCTCGGCGGCTGCGGCCGGCGCTGCGGCTGCAGGTGCTGCAGCGGGCGCGCCGGCGACTGGCGCCGGCACGGGCGCGCTGGCATAGACCGGCGCCGGCATCGCCACGACCTGGGTCGGGCTCTGCTTGACGATGCGCACCTTGCCGTCGGCTTCGGTGATCTCGAGTTCGGAGACGTTGGATTCCGACACCAGGTCGATCAGGGTCTTCAGCTTGCGAAGGTCCATGGAGGAGGCTCCGGGATTCTTGGGTTGCGGTGGACGACGGGAGACCGTGCAGGCGCCGCGCCAGGGCGGTCGGCCTGCTGCGCGCGCAGGCGCCGGTTCAGGTCGTGTCCGTGTGGAAAGGCCGTCGGCCGGCCCGGGTCGGCGCGGTATCGCTGAGGTCGGGCCGCATCCCGCGGGAATGCGCGGAACGGACCGACGGGAAGCTCTGGAGGCTGCCGATATGCATGGATACCGCGAGTTTCTGGAGGAAGCCCCGACTTTACGCGCTTTTCGTTTCAAGTCGATCAGCGATGCAACGAATTTGCGATCGGGCAGGAACCGGCCGGATGGCGCGGGGGGGCGCGATGATGCCACGAGGTGCGAGTGCCCGGAAACCCGTCGGGTCCATCTCCCGGCTCAGGACCGGGGGGACGATGCGTCCTGACGACGCCAGTCTTTCATTTCCTTCAGATCGGTGGCGCCCAGCTTGCGATGGATCACCTCGCCGCGGGCGTCGAGCACCACGGTGAAGGGCAGGCCGCCGCCGCCGTTGCCCAGGCTGCGCGCCAGTTCGGTGCCGCCGAAGCCGGCCAGCCCGACCGGAAAGCTCACCGGCGTGCGGGCCAGGAACTCGCGCACCGGGGTCGGTCCGTCCACTGCCAGGCCGATCACCTGCCAGCCGGCCGGCCCCAGCGCGGCCTGCTCCTGGGCGAAGGCGTCGAGCTCGGGCATTTCCTTGATGCAGGGCGGGCACCAGGTGGCCCAGAAGTTGATCAGCAGCGGGCGACCGCGCAGCGCGGCCAGCGCCAGGCTGCCGCCTTCGGGCCGGTCGAACTGCATCGACCACAGCGTGCCGGCGCCGTCCTCCGGGGGAGCGGCTGCGCCGGGCGCGGGCTGCCGGGTCGATCGCCACCAGAGTCCGGCGCCCGCGCTGGCCAGCGCGGTGCCGCCCGCCAGCAGCATCCAGGTCCTGCGTTGCATCATGCGTCCTCCGCCTGCTCGTCCAGAAGTCGACGCAGCGCCGCCAGGTCGCCGCGCTGGGTCATGCCGCGTGCGTCCGCCTTCAGCGCGCCGCGCAGGTCGTCATGATCGAGCACCGACAGGAACACCGTCACCGTCTCGCCCAAGGCGGGACAGCGCGAGGCCAGCGACAGCACGTCGATGTCGCGCCCCTGCGGGCCGCGGGTGCTGGCGATGTCGAAGTCGACGCCGCGGTCGAGCAGCGCGATCTCGGCCGACTTGCCGTCGTCGCAGTAGAGCTCCAGGTGCAGCGCCGACAGCCGGGTGGCGGTGCCGCGCCAGACCGCGCCGGTCAGGTGCGGTCGGAAGACGGCCAGGCGCTCCATCCAGACCGCGGCCAGCTCGCGCAGCGCGCGCAGCTCGTCCGGCTGGGTGTCGGCGCAGAAGATGTCGAGGTACTCGCGCACCGCGTCCTCGACCTCGTCGTTGCCGGGCAGCTCGACCTGGCGCGCGCCGCGGCCCAGGTCGCGGGCGGCGCGGCGCTTGGCCGGTCCGTACTCCAGCCCCTCCTCGACGACGAGGCGGGCGGCGGCGGCGGCGATCTCCGCAGTCAGTGGCGTGGACATCCTGGCGATCCTCGCAGGGGTTGGCAATTCAGCGCGGCGGCTGCACCGCGCCCATGCGCGCGGCGATGGTGCCGGCGCGGCCGGTCAGATAGCCCGAGCCGGGCCGGCGCTCGAAGCGCTTGGGTGCGGGCAGCATCACCGCCAGCCGCGCGGCCTGCATCGCACCGAGCCGGCGCGCGTCGGTGCGGAAGTAGTGGCGTGCGGCGGCCTGCGCGCCGAACAGGCCTTCGCCCCACTCGACATGGTTCAGGTAGATCTCGAGGATGCGCCGCTTGCTCAGCAGCGCCTCGAGCATGAAGGTGATGACGAATTCCTGCGCCTTGCGCGCCGCGGTGCGCTCGCCCGACAGGAAGAGGTTCTTGGCCAGCTGCTGGGTGATGGTCGAGCCGCCGACCACCTTGGGCTCGACCCGCGGCGGCGGCTCGGCCGGCGCACGGCCGCGCGCCAGCGCCTGCTGCTGGCGCCGCTCGAGCTGCTCGTTGCGGCGCTCGGCCACCGCCTCGGCGCGCTGGTTGCGTTCCCAGGCCTTCTCGATCGCGTCCCACTCGACGCCGCTGTGCTCGACGAAGCCGGCATCCTCGCTGGCGATGACCGCACGCGCGATCGGCTGGCCCAGCTCCTCGTAGTCGCGCCATTCCTGCGCCCAGTCGACGCGGCCCTGCGTGGTGGCCAGGCGCCAGATCTCGCTGCGCTGGAAGGTGGTCGAGGCCGGATCGATCACCGTCATCAGCGCGATGCGCAGCAGGAAATACAGCTGC
Source organism: Sphaerotilus sp. FB-3 (assembly GCF_023706025.1). NCBI lineage: Bacteria > Pseudomonadati > Pseudomonadota > Betaproteobacteria > Burkholderiales > Sphaerotilaceae > Sphaerotilus > Sphaerotilus sp. FB-3. The sequence goes on from NZ_BQWE01000016.1 coordinate 40,420, forward strand.
AGCGCCACGCCGGCGAGCAGCACCAGCACCAGCAGCCGGCCCAGCCGGGCCGGCCAGGACAGCGTCGCGACAGGGGTGTCCGACATCGCGCGTCTCTCCGGGCGGGATGTTCAGCGCGGCGCGTCGACCAGCGCGCGCAGCTCGGCCAGCACCGGCGCGGTGTCGGGCCGCACGCCGCGCCAGGCCAGGAAGGCTTCCGCCGCCTGCTCGACCAGCATGCCCAGGCCGTCGCGGCCGGTGGCGCCGTGCTCGGCAGCCCAGGCCAGGAAGCCGCGTGCGCCGGCGCCGTACATCATGTCCAGCGCCAGCGCGCCCGGGCGCAGCACCTCGGCCTGCACCGGCACGCCGGCGCCCGACAGGCTGGAGGCGGTGCCGTTGATGACCACGTCGAAGGCTTCGCCCGGCGCCTCCAGCGGCGCGATCTGCAGCGCCACGCCGTGCTCGCGCGCCAGCGCGGCATGGTGCAGCGCCAGCGCCTCGGCCTTCTGCGCGGTGCGGTTGGCGATGACGATGCCGGCCGGTCGCGCCTCGATCAGCGGTCCCAGCACGCCTGCGGCCGCGCCGCCGGCACCGATCAGCAGCACGCGCCGGCCGGCCAGCGCGACACCGGCGTTCACCGTGATGTCGCGCACCAGGCCGGCGCCGTCGGTGTTGTCGCACCACCAGCCGCCGTCGGCCTCGGCGTCGAATCGCAGGGTGTTGGCGGCCTGCGCCAGCTCGGCGCGCGGCGTGCGGCGCGCCGCCAGCTGCCAGGCCTCGAACTTGAACGGCACGGTGACATTGCAGCCGCGTCCGCCGGCCGCAGCGAAGTCGCGCACCGTTCCGGTGAAGCCGTCCAGCGGCGCGAGCAGGCGCTCGTAGACCAGCGTCTGGCCGGTCAGGGCAGCGAAGCGGGCGTGGATGGCGGGGGAGCGGCTGTGCTCCACCGGGTGGCCGATCACGACATAGCGGTCCATGGCAGCAGGCGGGCGTGAGAGTGACTGGATGAAAAGGGGGGGGGCGCGGGCGCGGGGCGACGCGTCAGCGGCCCTGCGGCGCGTTCTGGTTTTCCTCGACCGTGGCCTGCAGGCCCTGCTCGCGGGTGAAGCGGAAGCGCGAGACGAAGACCAGCCGGTCGAACTGCGCGCGCATCTGCGGCGTGAAGTGGCCATAGGGGCCGGCGCCGCGCACGATCGACTGCGCCTTGCGGTCGAGCAGCCGGTTGCCGGAGGTCTGGATGATCTCGGCCTCGACGACGCGGCCCAGGCTGTCGATCTCCAGCAGCATGCTCAGCTCGCCGTAGAGCTTGACGCCCTTGTCCTCGGGAAAGTTGCGGGTGCCGATGTCCTCGATGCGGCTGCGCAGCGTGTCGTAGTAGATCGCGTGCACGCCCTCGCGCGCCGAGGGGCTGACATAGCGCCGGCGCGGGCGGGCGTTCTCGTCGTTGATGCGCTTCTCGATCTGCGCGAGCTGGTCGAGCAGCTGGCGACGGCGCTCCTCCTCGGCACGCGCGGCCGGCTGGTCCTGCGCCGAGGGCCGGGCCTGATCGGTGGTGGCCAGACGGGCGAGTTCGCGCTTCATCTGCGCCAGCAGCTGCATCTGCTGCAGCTGCATCTGCTCGATCTGACGCTGCGCCTCGTCGAGCGAGTCGCCGGCCTGGTTGGCGGGGGCGGGCGGCAGCGGCGAGGTCGCCCGGCCCTGCTCGGCATCGCCCCCGCCGGCCAGGTTGCGCTGCGCGATCACCTGCGCCTGGGTCGGCGCCTCGGCGGAGCTGGCGTTGACCAGCACCACCTCGAGCGAGGTGTCCTGCAGGATGCGGTCGAAGGCTTCCGGATCGACCACCCGCAGCGTCAGCAGGGCGGCATGCACGCCCAGCGACAGCAGCAGGGCGATCTGGAGATTCGAGAGTTGCTTGAGGCGCTGCATCGGCGGGGCGTGGAGGCGGGGGAGGCGAAAGGGCCGGGCTCAGGCGGCCGGCGCGGCGCCGTCGGTCGCGGCCGGCGTGTCGGCATCGGCCACGTCGATGGCCAGCGCCAGGCCGGTGGCGGCGGCCTCGGCGCCTTCCTCGGCCTCGTCCTCGATCACCGCGTCGTCGTCCGCGCGGGTCGGATCATCCAGGCGGGCGATCACGCTGCCGCCGATCTCCAGCGTCAGCAGGTCCGGCTCGCCCAGGCGCACCCGCACCCGCGCGCCGCGCGGCAGGCCGTCGGCACCGACCGCACGCAGCACCAGCGGCAGCGTGTCGGCGCGCACCAGGCCGTCCTTCATCGCGGCGCAGTCGAGTTCGGTCACGCCGTTCTGCTGCAGCCAGCGCAGCGTCCAGTAGCGCTCGATGCCGTTCTGGAAGCCGTTGTAGGCCGAGTAGGCGGCGTCGAAGCCCGAGATGATCGCGAACAGCGCGGTGTCCTTGGGCTTGAAGTGCGCCGCCAGCGCCGCGGTGCGGCCGTGGCGCGCGCAGGCGATGATCTGCCACTGGTTGACCAGGTCGACATAGCGGCGCAGCGGCGAGGTCGCCCAGGTGTAGTGCGCCACGCCCATGCCGGCGTGCGGCAGCGCCTTGGTCGACATGCGCACCTTCACGCCCGGCGCCATGCTGGCCTGGCTGCGGTAGATGCCCGGCACGCCCAGCTCGGCCAGCCAGCCGCCCCAGGTGTTGTTGGCCAGGATCATCGCCTCGGCGACGATGGTGTCGAGCGGCGCACCGCGGCGACGCTCGCTGATGATCACCGTCTCGCGGCCGTCGGGCGGCGCGCTCGGCGACTGGCCGTCGGCATCCTGCAGGCGGAAGTTGTAGTCGGGCCGGTTGAAGTTCTCCGGCTTGCCGCGCACCACCTCGCGCTGCGCCTTCAGGTGCCGGGCCAGCCGCCAGCCGAAGGCCAGCTCGGGCGCGAAGTCGAAGTCGGCGGGCGCCTCGCCGCTCAGCGCCGCCTCGGTCACGACCGCATCCAGCTTGTCATGGCGCAGGTTGGCGACGATGGGCACGCGCTCGAGCTTCGTCTCGGTGGACTTCAGCTCCAGCGTGGCCTCGTCCATCGTGACGTAGAGCGACACGGCCGGGCAGTCGCGGCCCTCCTGCAGCGTGTAGCTCTGCACCACCTCGTCGGGCAGCATGGTCAGCTTCCAGCCCGGCATGTAGACGGTGGAGAAGCGGTCGCGCGCGACCTTGTCGATGGCCGAGTCCGGCTGGATCGCCAGCGCCGGTGCGGCGATGTGCACGCCGAAGACGATGGTGCCGCTGCCCAGGCCCTGCACCGAGAGCGCGTCGTCGATCTCGGTGGTGGCCGAGTCGTCGATCGAGAAGGCGCGCACGCCCTCGGCCAGAGGCAGCTCGTCGCGGATCTCCGGCGCCACCAGCGAGGCCGGGAAGCCCGCGCCCTTCGGGAACTGCTCGAACAGGAAGCGGCGCCAGTGGAACTGGTAGGGGCTGTCGATGGCGCCCGCGGCCACCAGCAGGTCCAGCGGCGCGCGCTGGGCCTTCTTCGCGGCGTCGACCACCGCCTTGTATTCCGGCGCGTTCTTGTCCGGCTTGAACAGGATCTTGTAGAGCTGCTCGCGCACCGGCTGCGGGCACTGGCCGGCGACCAGCTCGGCCGCCCAGCCCTCGATCTGCGCGGCGAGCTGCGCCTTCTTCTCGATCGCGAGCAGGGCGGCCTTCACGATCTCCTCGGGCGCCTTGCGGAACTGGCCGCGGCCCATGCGGCGGAAATAGTGCGGCGCGCCGAACAGGCGGAACAGCGCCGCGGCCTGGTGGCTCGTGCCGGCGCCGGCATCGAAGTAGTCGCGCGCCAGGTCGGCGAAGCCGAACTCGCCCTCGGGTGCGAATTCCCAGGCCAGATCCAGGTCGATCTCCTCGGCCAGGCGCTGGCCCTCGGCGATCAGCACGGCCGGCGCGGGCTTGTCGAACTTCAGCAGCACATGGGCCGCCTTGACCTTGACGCGCTTGCCCGAGTCCAGCTCGACCTGCATCGAGCTCTCGGCTTCCGACAACACGCGGCCGGCGAGGAACTTCCCGGCGTCTTCGAAGAGGGCATTCATAGGGGCCGGATTGTCGCCGATGGCGAAGGCCCGCGGGCTGTGTGCACGCCCCGGCTGCGCCGGCCCGGAAGCTGCATGTCATCGCCGGTTCACCGTTGTTGCGCAGCATCAGCGACATTTGTTCACGTTCGATGCCTTCCGCCTGATTGGAGCCGCGCCATGTCCTGCCTGCGTCCCGCCCCTGCCCGCCGTTTCCGGCCGACCCTGCTGGCGCTGATGGCCGCCGCCGTGCTGGGCGCCTGCGCCACCGACGACAGCGGCAGCAGCCCGGCGCCGGCGCCCACCTATGCCGCGCTCGAGCTCAACATCGCCCACATCAACGACCATCACTCGCAGCTGGAGGCCTTTCCCGGCACCGAGCTGACGCTCGACGGCGTGGCCACGCAGGTCGAGCTGGGCGGCTTTGCCCGGCTGACGACGCTGTTCAAGGCGCAGCAGCAGGCCGGCACGAAGAACCTGCTGAAGCTGCATGCGGGCGATGCGCTGACCGGCTCGCTGTACTACACCTTCTTCAAGGGCGAGGCCGATGCGAAGATGATGAACACCGTCTGCTTCGACGCGGTCGGCTACGGCAACCACGAGTTCGACGACGGCGACGGCGTGCTCAGGACCTTCGTCGACCAGCTGCTGGGCGGCGGCTGCGACACCACCGTGGTCTCGGCCAATGTGGTGCCGGCGGCCGGCTCGCCGCTGGCGCCGGCCGGCACGCCGGTGCACAAGCCCTACCTGATCAAGACCTATGACGGCGTCAAGGTCGGCATCATCGGCATCGACATCGCCGGCAAGACCACCAACTCCTCGCGTCCGCTGGCGACGACGCAGTTCCTCGACGAGACCGCCACCGCGCAGAAGGCCATCGACGAGCTCAAGGCCCAGGGCGTGCGCCACATCGTGCTGCTGACCCACCAGGGCTACGAGGCCGATCGCAGGATGGCGGCGGCATTGAGCGATGTCGACGTCATCATCGGCGCCGATTCGCACACGCTGCTGGGCGACTTCAGCCGCTTCGGCCTGAGCAGCTCGGGCCCCTATCCGACGGTCGAGAAGAACCGCAGCGGCGAGACGGTCTGCATCGGCCAGGCCTGGGAGTACAGCAAGGCCTTCGGTCTGATGAATGTCCGGTTCGACACCCGCGGCGCGGTGGCGAGCTGCGGCGGCCAGGCCTCGCTGGTCATCGGCGACAGCTTCAAGCGCAAGAACGAGGCCGGCACCTTCGTCACGGTCGACGAGGCGACCCGGACCGCGCTGAACGCCCGGCTGGCCGCCGACGCCGGCATCAAGGTGGCTGCGCCCGATCCGGTGGCCGCCGGCGTGCTGGCCGGCTACACCGCGCAGGTCGATGCGCAGAAGGCCCGCGCCATCGGCACGGCCAGCCAGGCGTTGTGCCTGGTGCGGGTGCCGGGCGAGACCACCAACCGCTCCGGCGGCGTCGCCGGCTGCGAGAGCGCCAACACGCTGGCACGCGGCAGCGATGCGGCACAGGTGGTGGCGGAGGCCTTCCTGCGCGCCAGCAAGCGCGCCGACGTGGCGCTGCAGAACGCCGGGGGCGTGCGCACCGCGATCGCCGCCGGCACGATCACGATGAACACCGCCTTCACCGTGCTGCCCTTCACCAATGTGCTGGTCGAGCTGGAGGTCACCGGCGCGCAGATCGTCGCGGCGCTGGAGGACGGGGTGGCCAACCACCTCGACAGCGCGCAGTCGAACGGCTCGCATCCGTATGCGGCCGGCCTGCGCTGGGCGCTCGACCTGAGCCAGCCCAAGGGCCGCCGCTTCAGCCGGGTCGAGGTGAAGAATCGCAGCACCGGCCGCTGGTCGGCGATCGATCCGGCCCGCAGCTATGTGCTGGTCACCAACGACTTCGTCGCCAGCGGCAAGGACGGCTATGCGACCTTCGCGCCGATCCACGCGGCGGGCCAGTTCGTCAACACCTATCTGCTCTACACCCAGACCTTCGCCGACCATGTCACCGCGCTGGGCACGGTCGCCCGGCCGGCGGCGGCGGACTACTCGCACCAGAAGGTGACGACGAAGGCGGGCGTGGTGCTGCCCTGATCCCGGAGCGGGCGGGGGCCTCAGACCGTCAGCCCGCCCGCCACCTCCAGCACCGCGCCGTTGACATAGCTGGCCTCGTCGCTGGCGAGGAAGGCGTAGACATTGGCGATCTCCTCCGGCCGGCCCAGGCGGCGCAGCGGCACCTCGGCGCGCATCTGGTCCATCACCTTGTCGGGAATGGTCGACAGGATCGGCGTCTCGATGAAGCCGGGTGCCACCGCGTTGACGCGCACGCCCTTGGGGCCGAGCTCGCGGCTCCAGGTCTTGGTGAAGCCGATGACGCCGAACTTGGCCGCGGCATAGTTGGTCTGGCCGAAGTTGCCGTAGAGGCCGACCACCGAGCTGGCGTTCAGGATCACGCCCGCGCCCTGCGCGACCATCGTGTCGGCCACCGCCTGCGCGCAGTGGAAGACGGCGCGCAGGTTGACGTCGATCACCGCGTCGAACTGCTCGATGGTCATCTTCTGCAGCCGCGCGTCGCGGGTGATGCCGGCGTTGTTGACCAGCACGTCGATGCGGCCGAACTGCGCCTTGACGGCGGCGACCATCGCGTCGACCGCTCCGCGGTCGGTGACGTCGACCGCGAATCCCGTCGCCTGCGCGCCGGCCTCGCGGCACTGCGCGACCGCGGCGTCCACCGCCTCGGGCTTCATGTCGCAGACGATGACGATCGCGCCCTCGGCGGCGAACTTCAGCGCGGTGGCCAGGCCGATGCCCTGGGCGGCGCCGGTGATGATCGAGACCTTGTCCTTCAGTCGCATGCGTGTCTTTCGGCAGGGGGGTGGGAATCGTGGGGCAGGCGCAGGAAGCGCAGCATCGCGTCGCGGTGCGCGTCGAAGCTGCTGAGCGCGTGGTCGCCGCCTTCGAGCACATGCAGCTCGGTGGCCGCATGGCGCGCGGCCATCTCGCGCCAGTCCAGCACCTCGTCGCCCTGCGCGACCCAGGTCTGGACGGCGGCGGGCTCGCGCGGCGCGCCGGGGTCGATCGTCTCCAGCTCGGCGATGAATTCCGGGCGGAAGAAGAAGCGCGTCTGCGGATCGTGCCAGGCGGTCTGCTCGCCGATGTACTTCGCCAGGTCGCGCGCCGGATGCACCGCCGGGTTGATCAGCACCGCGCGCCAGCCGCCGTCGCCCGCCAGCGCGGTGGCGTAGAAGCCGCCCAGCGAGCTGCCCATCACCGCGCGCCGGCCGGCCGGCCAGTGGCGGGTGCCCTCGCGCACCAGCGCCATCGCCTCGGCCGGCGAGGGCGGCAGCTGCGGGCACCACCAGGTGAGCCCCGGCTGCGCCGCCGCCCAGGCCGCCATCTTGGCCGCCTTCATCGACTGCGGCGACGAGCGGAAGCCGTGCAGGTAGAGCAGGTGGGTGGTCGAGGGGGGCGCGGCGCCGCTCATGCGCGTCAGGCCTTCTTCGCCGCCAGGGCGTCGAGCAGCTTGGCGTGGATGCCGCCGAAGCCGCCGTTGCTCATGCACAGCACATGGTCGCCGGGGCGCGACAGCCGCACCACCGCGTCGACCAGCTCGGGAATGCTGCCGTAGACCCGCGCCTGCTTGCCCATCGGCGACAGCGCCTCGGCCGCGTCCCAGCCCAGGCCGCCGCTGTGGCAGAAGGACAGGTCGGCCTCCTCCAGCGCCCACGGCAGCTGCGACTTCATCGTGCCGAGCTTCATCGTGTTGGAGCGCGGCTCGAAGACGGCCAGGATGCGTGCCTGGTCGCCGATGCGCCGGCGCAGGCCGTCGACGGTGGTGCGGATCGCCGTCGGATGGTGGGCGAAGTCGTCGTAGACCTTGATGCCGCCGGCCTCGCCGCGCAGCTCCATGCGCCGGCGCACGTTCTCGAAGCGGCCGAGCGCCTCGGCGGCCACCGCCGGCGTCACCCCGACATGCTCGGCCGCGGCGATGGCGGCCAGCGCGTTGAGCTGGTTGTGCTCGCCCAGCAGGCTCCATTCGACGCGACCGACCTTCAGGCTGCCGCGCAGCACGTCGAAGGCATGCGGCTCGCCGCGGGCGCGCAGCGCGCCGGGCTCTTCCTTGCGGGCGCCGAAATGCTGCACCGGGCTCCAGCAGCCGCGCGCCAGCACCCGCTTCAGCGCCTCCTCGCGGATGTTGACCACCAGCCGGCCCTGCGACGGCACGGTGCGCACCAGGTGGTGGAACTGCGTCTCGATGGCGGCCAGGTCCGGGAAGATGTCGGCGTGGTCGTGCTCGAGGTTGTTCAGGATCGCGGTGCGCGGGCGGTAGTGCACGAACTTGCTGCGCTTGTCGAAGAAGGCGGTGTCGTACTCGTCGGCCTCGATGACGAAGGGCGTGCGCTCGCCCGCCGCCCCGAGGCGCCCCAGCCGCGCCGACACGCCGAAGTTCTGCGGCACGCCGCCGACCAGGAAGCCCGGCTGCAGCCCGGCCGCCTCCAGGATCCACGCCAGCATCGAGGTGGTGGTCGTCTTGCCGTGCGTGCCGGCCACCGCCAGCACATGGCGCCCGGCCAGCACGTTCTCGGCCAGCCACTGCGGGCCGCTGACGTAGGGCAGGCCGGCGTCGAGGACGGCCTCCATCAGCGGGTTGCCCCGGCTGACGACATTGCCGACCACGAACAGGTCGGGCTTGAGCGCGAGCTGCTCGGGCGCAAAGCCCTCGATCAGGTCGATGCCGAGCGCGCGCAGCTGGTCGCTCATCGGCGGGTAGACATTGGCGTCACAGCCGGTGACGCGATGACCGGCCTCGCGGGCCAGCGCCGCGACGCCGCCCATGAACGTGCCGCAGATGCCGAGGATGTGGATGTGCATGGACAGCGATTCTAGGATCCGGCTCAAGGTCCGCCGAGCGGAGTCCCCCTAGACTGGCCACCTTCCGGGCCCCGCATCTGCCGGGGCCGCAGCTCGACAGAAATGAAAACCGAGAGGTACCTCTGATGCGCATCGGCATGCTCACCGGCGGCGGCGACTGCCCCGGCTTGAACGCGGTCATCCGCGCCGTCACCAAGTCGCTGATCCGCCAGTGCGGCGCCGAGGTGATCGGCATCGAGGACGGCTTTCTCGGCCTGATCGAGCGCCGGGTGCGCCCGCTGGGCTGGGACGAGGTCAGCGGCATTCTCGCCACCGGCGGCACCATCCTGGGCACCAGCAACACCGCCAGCCCGTTTGCCTGGCGCGGCCGCGACGTCTCGGCCGAGGTCGTGGCCTACCAGCGCGAGCTGGGGCTGGACGCGCTGGTGACCATCGGCGGCGACGGCACGATGACGATGGCCGCGCGGCTCGGCGAGGTCGGCGGCGTGCCGATGGTGGGCGTGCCCAAGACCATCGACAACGACATCGCCGGCTGCGAGCGCAGCTTCGGCTTTGACACCGCGGTGGCGACCGTGACCGAGGCGCTCGAGCGGGTCGAGACCACCGGCCAGAGCCACGGCCGCGTGATGATCGTCGAGACGATGGGGCGCTACGCCGGCTGGATCGCGCTGGAGGCGGGGCTGGCCGGCGCGGCCGACGTGATCCTGCTGCCGGAGATCGACTTCGACCTCGAGCGCGTCGCCGCCGTCTGCCGCGAGCGCCACGCGCGCCGCCGCGCCACGCTGATCTGCATCGCCGAGGGCGCCAGGCCGGTCGGCGGCACGCTGACGGTCGAGCGCACGGTCGCCGGCAGCCCCGATCCGATCCGCCTCGGGGGCGTGGCGCACCTGCTGCGCGAGCAGCTGCAGCCGCGGGTCGAGGCCGAGGTGCGCGCCACCGTGCTCGGCCATGTGCAGCGCGGCGGCAGCCCGACGCCGTTTGACCGCGTGCTGGCGACGCAGTACGGCAACGAGGCCGCGCACCTGCTGCGCCGCGGCCAGTTCGGGCGGATGGTCACGCTCCAGGGCGGTCAGCTCGCCAGCGTGCCGCTGGCCGCGGTCGCCGGCCAGAACCGGTGCGTGCCGCTGGATCATCCGCTGCTGGTGTGCGCGCGGGAGATCGGGGTGTGTCTGGGGGAGGTCGGCTGACGCGCCAGCCCGACCCCTCAGAGACTGCTCAGGTAGGCATTCAGGGTGGCTCTGTTGCACAAAGCGATCGTCCGAGCGCTCGTAGACTGACGCGGTGAGCGAAGCCAAGAAGAAGCGGACGAAGTACCGCACGACGAACTGGAAGGCCTACAACGCGGCGCTGAAGGCGCGGGGAGCGTTGACGATGTGGCTGGACCGG
>NZ_BQWE01000016.1:50719-51119 GCF_023706025.1 Sphaerotilus sp. FB-3
CGGGGCTGGACTGGCCGGTGCCGGACTACAGCACGGTGTGCCGACGTCAGAAGACGCTGCAGACCCAGATCACCTACCGTCCCAGCGCCGAGCCCCTGCAGCTGCTGGTCGACAGCACGGGGGTCAAGTTCCTCGGCGAGGGTGAGTGCAAGCGCAAGAAGCACGGGGCCGAGTACCGCCGCGAGTGGCGCAAGGTGCATCTGGGCATCGACGCGCAGACGCTGGAGATCCGTGCGGTCGAGGTCACGAGCAATGCGATTGGCGACGCGCCGATGCTGCCGGAGCTGCTGGCGCAGATCGCGCCGGACGAGGCCATTGCCAGCGTCACCGCAGACGGCGCCTACGACACGAGGGCGTGCCGGGATGCGATCGCGCAGCGCGGCGCGGTGGCAGTGATCGC
>NZ_BQWE01000016.1:51209-63934 GCF_023706025.1 Sphaerotilus sp. FB-3
GGCCCGCACGTTCGAGCGTCAGGTGGTCGAGCTGCATGTGCGCGTGGCCGTGCTCAACCGCTTCAGTCAGATCGGCCGGCCGCAGACCGTGCCGGTGGGTGCCGTGGCATGAGTCCGTCTGGGGTTGTGGTCAGGGGTCTGCTCGTGGGTTTGTGCAACAGAGCCATGAACATGGCCCCTGCGCGTCGCCGGTTCGTGCAGATGGCGCGATGCTGAGGACAGCTCGGTCAAGATGCCGCACTGGCTGGCCTGCTGGGATTCACGGCAGCGTTCCCGCAAGGTCTTGAGCTGTCGTTCCAACGCTTTCAATTCCTTGATGCGGGTAGCCACATGGTCGATGTGCTCGTCGAGCAGGTCGTTCACCTGGGCGCAGTTCTCGTGCGGTGCATCCTTGAAGCGCAACAGAACCCGGATTTCATCCAGCGTCATGTCCAACCCCCGGCAGTGCCGGATGAAGGACAGCCGGTCAACGTGTTCTTCTGCGTACATGCGGTAGTTGCCATCCGTACGGGCCGTTTCGGGTAGCAAGCCTTCACGCTCGTAGTACCGGATCGTCTCTACCTGGGTATGTGCGGCCTTAGCCAGTTCGCCGATTTTCATGAGTTCATCTTCAGCGGTCGCGGGTTTTTCTCCAAGGCTCATTGTAGGCGCTTGACTCTGTAGTGGGTACAGGGTTTCCAATCTGACTGAAAAGGAGAATTTCATGAACTCTGCCCACCAACGCCAACACGCCGACGCTGCCTGCTGCGGGAGTGGCTGTGCAACAGTGCCTGTGGCGCCCGAGCCAACAGCGTCTGATGCAACGACTATTGGGCCGCAACGCTTTCGCATAGAAAACATGGACTGTGCCTCAGAGGAGTCGGAAATCCGCCGGGCGCTGGAAGGCATGGCGGGGATTCGCAGCCTGCGATTCAACCTGGGGGATCGAGAGCTTGCCATTGCCGCCGATGACCACGCGCTGCCCGAGGCCCTAGAAGCGATCCGCAAAGCGGGTTTCAAGCCAGAACCCCTCGGCGCGAAGAATGTCCAGCGCTTCCGCATTGCGAATATGGACTGTGCCTCGGAGGAGTCGGAAATCCGCCGGGCGTTGGACGGCATGGCGGGAATTCGTAGCCTGCAATTCAATCTGGGCGAACGCGAGTTGGCCATTGCCGCCGATGATCCTGTCTTGCAGCAGGCGCTAGACGCAATCCGCAAGGCAGGCTTCAAGCCGGAACCTCTTGGCGACACAGGCTCGTCGGCTGCTGCGGTTGCCTCGCCAACGGGCTTCTGGACGACATGGGGCAAGTCGCTGGGCGCCCTGGGGTTGGCTGTGGCGGCCGAGGGCTTGGCATTCGCCTTTCCAGACAGCGTACCTGTCAAGGCGCTGGGAATGGCGCTGGCCGCGGCGGCCATCGCGCTGTCGGGTTTCTCGGTTTACGGCAAGGGGCTGGCTGCACTGCGGCAGGGCCGCTTGAACATCAATGCCCTGATGACCGTGGCCGTGACCGGCGCTTTCCTGATCGGCCAGTGGCCCGAAGCGGCGATGGTGATGGCCCTATATGCGATTGCGGAAGCCATCGAGGCCCGCGCCGTGGATCGGGCGCGCGGCGCCATCAAGAGCCTGCTGGCGCTCGCGCCGGAGCAAGCTGAAGTGCGTCAAGACGATGGCAATTGGGTGCGCATGGGAGTCAAGGAAGTCACTGTGGGCATGACCGTGCGTATTCGCCCTGGCGAGCGCGTTCCGCTGGATGGCATCGTGAGCCTAGGTCAGAGCGCTATTGACCAGTCCCCCGTGACCGGCGAAAGCTTGCCGGTGGACAAGAGCCCCGGCGATGAAGTCTTCGCCGGCACCATCAATCAGGCTGCGGCGTTGGAAATCCGTGTCACGGCCCCCGCGTCCGACAGCACGCTGGCGCGCATCATCCACGCCGTTGAGCAGGCCCAGTCTTCCCGTGCGCCCACGCAGCGTTTCGTGGATCGCTTTGCCGCCGTCTACACGCCTGCGGTGTTCGTCCTGGCCGTTGCCGTTGCGTTGTTGGCGCCCTGGCTCATGGGGCTGACCTGGATGCAGGCCGCCTACAAGGCCCTGGTGCTGCTGGTCATCGCCTGCCCTTGCGCCTTGGTGATTTCCACGCCCGTCACCGTCGTCAGCGGTTTGGCCGCTGGGGCGCGGCGAGGCATCCTGATCAAAGGTGGTGTGTACCTGGAAGAGGCGCGCAAGATCAAGGCCGTGGCGCTGGACAAGACCGGCACCATCACCGAAGGCAAGCCCAAGCTGGTGGCCTTCGAGCCCGTGGACACAGGACTCGGCCAACAAGCCCTGGAGGGGCTGGCCAAGAGCCTCGCAGCGCGGTCGGATCATCCAGTGTCCAAGGCCATCGCAGATGGCGTGTCGTCCGCCACGCAAGAAGTGGATGAGTTTCAGGCTGTTGCCGGGCGCGGCGTGCAGGGGGTGATCGACGGCCATACCTATGTGCTGGCTAACCACCGCTGGATTGAAGAGCGCGGGCAGTGTTCGGCTGACCTCGAAGCCCGCCTTGCAGTGCATGAGCAAGCTGGCCGCACCGTCACGTTGTTGGCCAGCAGCGAACGGGTCATGGCCATCTGTGCAGTAGCCGACACCATCAAATCCTCATCCGCGCAGGCCGTGGCCGACCTGAAGGCATTGGGCGTGACGCCGGTGATGTTGACGGGCGATAACCTGGCGACGGCGCAAACCGTCGGCACCCAGGCGGGCATCGCCGAGGTGCGTGGCAACCTGCTGCCCGAGGACAAGTTGCAGGCCATCGGCGAGCTTCAGCAGCGCATGGGCGTCACGGCGATGACCGGCGACGGCATCAACGACGCCCCCGCGCTGGCGAAGGCTGACATCGGCTTCGCTATGGGCGGCGCGGGCACCCACACCGCGATGGAGGCCGCCGACGTGGTGGTCATGAACGACGACCTACGCCGCCTGCCCGAAACGATCCGGCTGTCCAGGCGCACCCACGCCGTGCTATGGCAGAACATCGCGCTCGCGCTGGGCATCAAGCTAGTGTTCCTGCTGCTGGCGATCTTCGACGATGCCTCCATGTGGATGGCCGTGTTCGCCGACATGGGGGCGAGCTTGCTGGTGGTCTTCAACGGGCTGAGGCTGCTCAGGCAGCAGGCGGGTCAGTAAAACCGAATATGGAGTGTTGAAAATGGGAATCCTGGATCGAATTTTTGGTGGGCATGGCGGCGGCCACGGCGGGGGGCATGGCGGCTCCCACGGGCATGGCAGTAGCCATGGCCACGGTGGCCCCAGCAGTCACGACTGGGGGCGCAATCCGGCGCCTTCGGCCAGCGGCATCACTTGCCCGCAATGCAAAGCGATCAATCCGAACGGCGCTCGCTTTTGCGGCCAGTGCGGGACATCGCTGGTGCCAGCGTCGTGCACGAAGTGCAGTAGCGTCATTCCGATCGGCGCGAAATTCTGTGCTCAGTGCGGCAACGCGGTAACTTAAGTCATGGTGATCTCGGCCTGGATCTACACCTTGATCCCGGCAGCGGCCGCCATCATCGGAGCTGCGGTCGCGGTGAACGTGCGGCCGGGGCCAACACTGGTCAGCGCGATTCAGCATTTCGCCGCTGGCGTCGTGTTCGCGGCGGCGGCCGGCGAAATCTTGCCCGACATCATGCACCGGGCCTCGCCTTGGGCGACGATGATCGGCGGCGGAATCGGCGTCGCCACCATGCTGCTGGTGAAGCATCTGGAAGCGTTGGCGAAGGGGCCGGCCGGTCTCCTGACCGTGATCGGCATCGACATCCTGATTGATGGCTTGGTGCTTGGTATCGGGTTTGCGGCTGGCCCAAAGGTCGGCTTGCTTCTGACCATCGCCCTGACCATCGAGGTTCTGTTCCTGGGATTGACAGTGGCCACGGAACTCGGCGAGAGCGTTCGCTCCCGTGCCAGGGTCGTCTGGATCACGGCCGCGCTCGTGCTCTTGCTGCCGATCGGGGCCTTGCTTGGAGCGCCGGTGGCGCTGTTGCCCAACCCTCTTCTGACTGGCTTCTTCGCGTTTGGTCTGATTGCGTTGCTCTACCTCGTGACCGAAGAACTGCTGATCGAAGCACACGAAACGCCAGATCGCCCCTGGGTGACGGCGATGTTCTTTGTCGGCTTTCTGGCGCTTCTCCTGCTGGAAGAAGTAATTGGCTAGTGGAGCCAGTCTGTTGGTGGTGCCCGATCCGTTGACTATTGCGCGCGCGGGGTGGGCACCATGAGCCCGATAGACGTGATGCCGTTGCTCGAATCGACCATCGTCCGCCCTCCGTGCATGCGGGCGATGGCAGCCACGATGGCCAAGCCCAGTCCATGATTGCGGGCGGCATCCGACCGCGCCGCATCTGCCCGGTAGAAGCGGTTGAACAGATTGGGCAAATGCTCGGCTGAAATCGTCTGCCCCTCGTTCACCACCCGCAGGGCGATCTCGCCGTCCAGCCGGTCGATTTGCACGACAACGGTGCTGTGCGGATGCGCGTGTCGGGTTGCGTTGCCGATCAGGTTGGATAGCGCGCGCTGCAACAGGCGCACATCGGCCAAGCCGGTGGCATCGCCGTCGATACGAACCTTCAGCCCGGCCTCTTCAATGGCCGCCTCGTGCAATTCCACCACCGCGCGCGCAACGCCGGCCAGACTGGCGACATGCTCGCGGCGGGCCTCAGCCCCACGGTCGGCTTGCGACAGAAAGAGCATGTCCTGCACGATCATCGACATGCGCTGGAGATCTTCGAGGTGCGAGCCCAACACATCTCGCAACGTGTCGGCATCGCGTGCTTTGCGCAAAGCAACTTCAGTGCCCCCCATCAACGTCGCCAACGGCGTGAACAGTTCATGCGCAACATCAGCATTGAAGGCTTCCAGTTGCCCGTACCCTGCGCTGTGGCGCCCCCTCGTGTCGCCTCAGTCGTCAAAGCGGCCACAACTCGCCGAATATCGAAGCGGCTCTGATTTGATGCAGGATGAACCTGAGAGGAGGCACGCTACGCGCACGGGGCTCTGAGAAAACCCAAGCAGCGAGGAGTGGCAAAGTAAAGCATGTAGCTGCTACACTGTTACCCCTATGCGCAAATGGCTGGCCATCGTCTTGCTGGTGTTCTTGCCGCTTCAATTCAGTTGGGCGGCAGTGGCCAGTTATTGCCAGCATGAAACCGGAGCTGCGGCCAAGCACTTCGGCCACCATGCGCATCAGCACAAGGCGGCCGACGGCCAGGATGCCAGCCCTGATCCGGCCAAGACCCTGGGTGGCGATCCTGATTGCGCGTCCTGTCATGCCGGGTGCTTCTCGGTCTTGTCAGGGGATGTCAAGCTGGCGTCGCCGGTCAGCCCGTCCCTGGATACGGGGTATCCCCCGGAGCACCTTGCTGCGCCTCCACCTGAACGTTTAGAGCGCCCTCAGTGGCGTGTCCTCGCCTGATCGGCGGGGAGCGCGTTCCTTTCCCTTCGTCCTCACCCCTGCCGTCGCGCATGGCGCGCTACGGTATCCAGCCGGCTTCGCGCGGCTGATGTGATGACGTTGCTGGCGATCATCTGGATCGCCCCCCCGCCGATTCCCTTGTGTATTTCAAATCACTGGAGAATCGGATGCTGAAGGATATTCACAATTACAACGCGAGGGCGGTTGCGGCAGGCTTGCTCCTTGCGCTCATGACGGGGACGGCTTTCGCTCAGTTATTGCCGACGGCACCAGCTCTTGGGCAGAGCGCCAACGGCGTAGAGCAGATTGAAGCAGCAACGCCCCTGACTCTGCAAAAGGCCGTCGCGCTGGCTTTGGAGGCGAATCTTGACCTAACTGTCGCCCAACGGGAAATCGAGGCGGTGGAGGGCCAGGTAATTCAGGGACGAGTACGTCCTAATCCCGAGCTGGCGTACTCGCTCGAAGACCAACGCACGCCAACCCGCACGCAAAGCGTCCAGATCAATCTGCCCATCGAGCTGGGGGGCAAGCGCGCTGCCCGCATTGCCGCGGCAGAGCGAGGGCGTGACGTCGCAGTTGAAGAACTGAACACGCGGCGCGTTGAAATTCGCGCCGCTGTGGTTGCCGCCTTCTTTGAGGCGCTGGCCGCCCAGGATCGCACGGCCTTGGCCCAGGACAGCGTTGACCTGGCCAGGCAAGCGACGGATGCCGTTGCCAAGCGCGTGACGGCGGGCAAGGTGTCCCCGGTCGAAGAAACCAAGGCTCGGGTGGCCGAGGCCGGCGTGCGGGTTGAACTGGCACAGGCGCAGAGCGAACAACGCAGTGCCCGCGCGCGGCTGGCCAGTTTGCTCGGGGCCAACCCGCCGCGTTTCACCCAGGTAGCGGGCAGCGTGGACGATCTTCCCAACGTCCCTTCGCTGGATGACATCCAGCAGCGCTTGTCGGCCTCATCGGCATTGCGCCGGGCGCAGTTGGAGATCGAACGCCGTCGGTCGCTGGCCGACGTGGAGCGCAGCAAGCAGACGCCCGATGTCACGGTCAGCCTGGGCGTGAAGCGTCCGAACGAGTTAGCGCGCAATCAGTTAATGCTCGGCATTTCCGTGCCGCTGCCTTTGTTCGACCGCAATCAGGGCAATCTGTTGGAAGCGTTGAAGCGTGAAGACAAGGCGAGGGATGAACTCCAGGCGTTGAATCTGCGCCTCAACACAGAGCTGTTGCAAGCCCGCGAGCGGCTGGCGTCGGTTCGCGGCGAGATCGACATATTGCAGCGAGAGGTGCTGCCAGGGGCCAAGAGCGCCTATGACGCGGCCACCGTGGGCTTTGGTTACGGCAAGTTCAACTACCTGGAAGTGCTGGACGCGCAACGCACCTACTTTGCCGCCAAGTCCCAGTACCTCAAGGCGCTCGCCGATGCGCACCGCGCGGCGGCGGACATGGATCGCGTGATCGGCGCATCCGAATCCACGACCACCCTGCCTGCAAACAAGGAATGAACATGAAACCCGAAACGAACAAACTGAACGTCGGCAAGAAGCAGTGGTTTGCCATCGCCGTGATCGCCGCAGTGGGCATAGGACTGGGCAGCGCCATTCTCGGCGGCAAGACGGATAAGAGCGCCGAGGGCGAGGGTCACGGCAGCCACGTTGAAGCCAAGGCCCACAGTGATGGTGAGCATCACGACAAGGCAAGTGGTGACCAGCACGACCACGACAAGGGCCATGCGGACGGTGAGCACCACGAAGGGCCGAGCAAGGGGGTGCATGGCGGCAAACTGTTCAATGAAGGGGATTTCGGATTGGAGGCGTTGCTCGCGGAGGAAGGCGGTGAGCCTCGTTTGCGAATCTGGCTCTATGACAAGGGCAAACCACTTGCCAGCAACACTGCAAAGGTCAGCGCCACCGTCACGCGCTTGACCGGCGAGAAGCAGGCGCTCAACTTCGCGCCTGACAAGGACAGCCTGCTGAGCCGCGAGGTCGTGCCGGAGCCGCACGCGTTCGAGATCAGCATCGTTGCCCAGACAGCCAACGAACCCTTCATGTTCGTCCTCAACCAAGAGGAGGGGAAAGTCGAACTCAGTGATGCACAAATCAAAGCGGCATCCATTAGCATCGACACGGCTGGCGCGGCACGAATCAAGTCAGCCTTGCAATTGCCCGGGGAAATTCGCTTGAACGAAGACCGGACTTCGCACGTTGTCCCACGCATTGCAGGAGTGGTCGAGAGCGTTCAGGCCAGTCTGGGTCAAGCAGTCAAGAAGGGACAGGTTCTCGCAGTCATTGCCAGCCCGGCTGCGTCTGAGCAGCGCAGCGAGTTGCAGACAGCACAAAAGCGTCTGGCCTTGGCCAAGACCACGTTCGAGCGTGAAAAGCGGCTCTGGGAGCAGAAAATTTCCGCCGAGCAGGACTACCTACAAGCAGGGCAGGCGTTAAACGAGGCGCAAGTCGCTGTGGCCAATGCTCAGCAGAAGCTGTCGGCCTTGGGGTTGAGCGCGGGATCTTCGGGAGGGCTGAATCGCTTTGAGTTGCGCGCCCCGTTCGATGGCCTGGTGATTGAAAAGCATCTCAGCCTGGGTGAGGCCGTCAAGGAAGACGCCGCCGTGTTCACCGTGTCCGATCTGGGACAGGTCTGGGCTGAAATCAACATACCTGCCAAGGACTTGCCACTGGTCAGGGTCGGCGAAAAGGTCACCATCAAGGCAACGGCATTCGATGCCAGCGCGCAAGGCACCATCACCTTTGTTGGCGCGCTGATTGGCGAACAAACCCGCATGGCCAAGGCCCGCGTGGTCTTGTCCAACCCCCAAGGCGCTTGGCGTCCCGGACTGTTTGTCAACGTGGAAGTGACCTCATCTGAGGCCGACGTGCCCGTGACGGTGGCCGGTGATGCCATTCAGACCGTGGGCGACAAGCCCGTCGTGTTTTTGAAAGTGAATGGTGGCTTCATTGCCCAGCCCGTGCAGTTGGGCCGTAGTGATGGCAAGCGCGTCGAGGTGGTTCAAGGGCTGAAGGCGGGGGCTCCGTATGCGTCGGCTGGCAGTTTTGTCGTGAAGTCAGAGCTTGGCAAAGCCTCTGCCGAACACACCCATTGATGCCGGAGCAACGCACATGTTTGAAAAACTCATTCGCGCAGCCATCGAGCACCGATGGTTGGTGTTGCTGGCAGTCATCGGTATGGCTGCCGTCGGCGTGTTCAACTACCAAAAGCTCCCCATCGATGCCGTACCGGACATCACCAACGTCCAGGTACAGATCAATACCCAAGCGCCAGGATATTCACCGCTGGAGACCGAGCAACGGGTGACCTACCCGATTGAAACCGTGATGGCGGGCCTGCCCAACCTGGAGCAGACCCGTTCCCTGTCGCGCTATGGACTGTCGCAAGTGACCGTGATCTTCAAGGACGGCACCGACATCTACTTCGCGCGCCAGTTGGTCAATGAACGCATCCAGGAGGCGCGGGAAAAACTGCCTTCCGGCATCACGCCTGCGCTGGGGCCAATCTCCACCGGCCTGGGCGAGATTTACCTGTGGACGGTCGAGGCCAAGGACGGCGCCAAGAAACCTGATGGCATGCCCTACACGGCCACCGACCTGCGCGAGATTCAGGACTGGATCATCAAGCCGCAGTTGCGCAACGTGCCCGGCGTGACGGAGATCA
Organism: Sphaerotilus sp. FB-3; assembly: GCF_023706025.1. Taxonomy (NCBI): domain Bacteria; kingdom Pseudomonadati; phylum Pseudomonadota; class Betaproteobacteria; order Burkholderiales; family Sphaerotilaceae; genus Sphaerotilus; species Sphaerotilus sp. FB-3. The sequence goes on from NZ_BQWE01000016.1 coordinate 60,287, forward strand.
ACTCGATTGGCGGCTATGCCAAGGAATACCAAATCTCGCCGATACCCGAGCGACTGGCCTCGCTGGGCGTCACCCTGCAAGACATCGTGACGGCGCTGGATCGAAACAACGGCAACGTGGGTGCGGGTTACATCGAAAAGCGCGGCGAACAGTACCTGGTCCGGGCACCTGGGCAAGTCAAGACGCTGGAGGACATTGGCAATGTCATCCTCAGCAGCGCGGGCGGCGTGCCAATCCGGGTGCGCGACGTGGCGGACGTGGGGCTGGGGCGCGAACTGCGCACCGGCGCAGCCACAGACAACGGCCGCGAAGTGGTGCTGGGCACGGTCTTCATGCTGATTGGCCAAAACAGCCGAACGGTTTCGCAAGCCGTCGACAAGAAGATGGTGGAGATCAACCGCAGCCTGCCTGAGGGGGTCCATGCGGTGACCGTCTACGACCGTACTGTTTTGGTGGACAAAGCCATCAGCACGGTCAAGAAGAACCTGCTGGAAGGCGCGATTCTGGTGATCGTGATCCTGTTCCTGTTCCTGGGCAACATCCGAGCGGCCATCATCACGGCGACGGTGATTCCCTTGTCGATGCTGTTCACCTTCACGGGCATGGTGCACTACAAGGTGAGCGCCAATCTGATGAGTCTGGGGGCGCTGGACTTCGGCATCATCATCGACGGGGCGGTGGTGATCGTCGAGAACTGCGTGCGCCGACTGGCCCATGCGCAGGCGCACCAGGGCAGGCCCTTGACGCGGGCGGAGCGCTTTCACGAGGTGTTCCTGGCATCCAAGGAATCACGCCGTGCGCTGCTGTTCGGGCAGCTCATCATCATGGTGGTGTACCTGCCCATCTTCGCCCTGACCGGCGTCGAGGGGAAGATGTTCCACCCGATGGCGTTCACGGTGGTAGCCGCGCTCGTGGGGGCCATGATCCTGTCGGTGACTTTCATCCCGGCAGCGGTCGCCCTGTTCATCGGCCATCGGGTCAGCGAGACGGAAAACTTCCTGGTCGTGCAGGCCAAGCGCTGGTATGGCCCGCTGCTGGATCGCGTGATGGCGGCCAAAGCAGTGATGCTGGCGGCAGCCGCCGTGGCAGTGGTGCTGTGCGGCCTGATCGCCACCCGAATGGGCAGCGAGTTCGTGCCCAGCCTGAACGAAGGCGATTTCGCCATCCAGGCGCTGCGCATTCCGGGCACCAGCCTTTCGCAATCGGTTGCGATGCAGCAGCAACTGGAAGCCACGCTGAAGGCCAAGTTCCCCGAGATCGACCGCGTTTTCGCGCGCACCGGCACGGCGGAAATCGCGTCCGACCCCATGCCGCCGAACATTTCCGACGGCTACATCATGCTCAAGCCGGTGTCCGAGTGGCCGGAGCCGCGCAAGTCGCGCGACGAATTGCTGGCGGCCATTCAGGAGGTCGTGGGCAAGGTGCCGGGCAACAACTACGAGTTCTCGCAGCCTATCCAATTGCGCTTCAACGAACTCATTTCAGGGGTCCGTAGCGATGTGGCGGTGAAGATTTTTGGCGACGACATGGATGTCCTGAATAAGACGGGTGAAGAGATCTCGTCCATGTTGCAGAAGATTCCCGGCGCGTCCGAGGTCAAGGTGGAGCAAACCACCGGTTTGCCCATGCTGACCGTGAATATCGACCGCCAAAAAGCCTCGCGCTATGGGCTGAACGTGGCCGACATCCAAGATGCCGTGGCCACCGCCATCGGCGGGCGTGAGGCTGGCACACTGTTCGAGGGCGACCGCCGCTTCGACATCCTGGTTCGCCTGCCAGAGTCCTTGCGCAACGACGTGGAAAGCATGAAGCGCCTGCCGATTCCGCTGCCGCGCGGAACGGGTGGCACCGGCAGTGCCGAAGGACGGACGAACTTCATCCAATTGGCCGAGGTGGCGAGCTTCGAGCTGGCACCCGGCCCCAACCAGGTCAGCCGCGAAAACGGCAAGCGCCGCATCGTGGTGAGCGCCAACGTGCGTGGCCGTGACGTGGGCTCGTTCGTGGCCGACGCCGAGGCGGCGCTGGCACAGGTCAAGATTCCCACGGGCTACTGGACGAGTTGGGGCGGCACTTTCGAGAATCTGCAATCAGCCACGCAGCGTTTGCAGATCGTCGTGCCGGTGTCGCTGCTGCTGGTCTTCCTGCTGTTGTTCGCCATGTTCGGCAACGTCAAGGACGGCTTGCTGGTCTTTACTGGCATTCCGTTCGCGCTGACCGGCGGCATCTTGGCGCTGTGGCTGCGCGACATTCCTCTGTCGATTTCCGCTGCCGTGGGCTTCATCGCGCTGTCAGGTGTGGCCGTGCTCAATGGCCTAGTGATGATTTCCTACATCCGCAGCTTGCGCGAGGACGGAACGCCGCTGGATGAAGCCATCCGCGAGGGCGCGCTGACACGCTTGCGGCCGGTGCTGATGACGGCCCTAGTGGCGTCGCTGGGTTTCATCCCGATGGCGATTGCCACGGGAACAGGCGCGGAAGTGCAACGCCCGCTGGCTACCGTAGTGATCGGAGGCATCTTGTCTTCCACCGTGCTGACGCTGCTGGTGCTACCGATTCTGTATCGGCTGGCCCATCGCCCGGACGAGCAAGAAGAGGATGTCACGGCAGAGCCCGCACATGAGGGCGTAACCGCTTGAAAGGAACAACGATGAACGCCGTTACGGCACCACGACAGACTCCTTCGAGCTTTACAGGGACATCGACTCATGGAATTTCGTCACCTTCGGTACTTTCTGGCCGTTGCCGAGGAGCTGCACTTCGCCCGCGCTGCGGAGCGGCTGCATATCGAACAGTCACCACTGTCGCGCGCCATCAGGGAATTGGAAGAAGAGTTGGGCGCACAACTGTTCGTGCGTACCAGCCGCAGCACGCGCCTGACGCTTGCGGGCAAGCTGCTGATGGAGAACGCGCCTCGCGTGCTGTTGGCGCTGGACCAGGCGCGTGAGAGCGTGAAGGCAGCGGCCAATGGCTTTCACGGCCGGTTGCGCGTGGCGCTGTCCGACGGCATCACCCCCTCGCGCTTGCCGGCGCTGCTGGCGCGCTGCCGCGAGGAAGACCCGGAGATCGAGATCCGCCTGTTCGAGGTGCCGCTGGCCCAGCAGCTCAGCGGCCTGCGTGACGATCTATACGACGTGGGCTTCTCGATGGCCGACGAGGTGGGCGACGGCATCATCATCGAACCCGCCTGGGAGGATGAGCTGATGGTCGCCATGCCCGCGCGCCATGAACTACTGGCCCACAAGAAGGTACCGCTGGATGAAGTGCTGCAACATCCCCTGGTGCTGGGCGACCCGGCAGTTTGCGAAGGCCATGCCAAGCAGATCGACCGCATCCTGCGCAAGCAGGACCGGGAGCCCTTGATCGAACAGTACGTCGCCACGTTCGACGTGATGATGACTTTCGTGTCGGCCGGCTTGGCGCTAGGGCTCGCAGGCGCCGCGCACATCGCTTCCAGCCGCGAGCCGGGCGTGGTGGGCCGACCGCTCGCGGGAAAGTCGCCCATGCTCACTACCTATCTGCTGGGCTCTGTTGCACAAAGCGAGCGTCCGAGCGCTCGTAGACTGACGCGGTGAGCGAAGCCAAGAAGAAGCGGACGAAGTACCGCACGACGAACTGGAAGGCCTACAACGCGGCGCTGAAGGCGCGGGG
>NZ_BQWE01000016.1:64008-311675 GCF_023706025.1 Sphaerotilus sp. FB-3
GCTGGACTGGCCGGTGCCGGACTACAGCACGGTGTGCCGACGTCAGAAGACGCTGCAGGCCCAGATCACCTACCGTCCCAGCGCCGAGCCCCTGCAGCTGCTGGTCGACAGCACGGGGGTCAAGTTCCTCGGCGAGGGTGAGTGGAAGCGCAGGAAGCACGGGGCCGAGTATCGCCGCGAGTGGCGCAAGGTGCATCTGGGCATCGACGCGCAGACGCTGGAGATCCGTGCGGTCGAGGTCACGAGCAATGCGATTGGCGACGCGCCGATGCTGCCCGAGCTGCTGGCGCAGATCGCGCCGGACGAGGCCATTGCCAGCGTCACCGCAGACGGCGCCTACGACACGAGGGCGTGCCGGGATGCGATCGCGCAGCGCGGCGCGGTGGCAGTGATCGCACCGCGCAAGAACGCTCGCCTGTGGCGCCGCTGCAGTCCGGGATCCGAGTCCCGAAACGAGGCCGTCCGGGCATGCCAGCGCCTGGGCACAAGCATCTGGAAGACGTGGAGCGGCTATCACCGACGCAGCTTGGTGGAGACCAAGATGCACTGCCTCAAGCGCCTGGGCGAGCGGGTCACGGCGCGCACCTTCGAGCGTCAGGTGGTGGAGCTGCATGTGCGCGTGGCCCTGCTCAACCGCTTCGGTCAGATCGGCCGGGCGCAGACCGTGCCGGTGGGTGCCGTGGCATGAGTCCGTCTGGGGTTGGGGTCAGGGGTCTGCTCGTGGGTTTGTGCAACAGAGCCCCTGCACCTCGATGTGCGCGCCGCGCCGGCGGCAGCCCAGCACGACGCGGCCTCGGTCGGTGTAGCGGATGGCGTTCGACAGCAGGTTGCGCACGATGCGCTCCAGCAGCACCGGATCGGTCCGCACCGCGAGCGCGGGGCCGTGCAGGTGCAGCGTCAGCCCCTTGGCCTGGGCCAGCGGCCGGGCCTCCTCGGCCAGCCGCGCCAGCAGCGGGCGCAGGGCCACCGCGCGGGGGCGGGCCTCCATCACGCCGGCATCCAGCCGAGAGATGTCCAGCAGCGACGAGAACAGCGTGCCCAGCGTGCGCACCGCCTCGCCGATGTGATCGACGATCGGGCGGGCGGTGTCCGGCAGCGGCTCCTGCCGCAGCGTGCCCACCAGCAGCGACAGGCTGTGCACCGGCTGGCGCAGATCGTGGCTCGCCGCGGCCAGGAAGCGCGACTTGGCCATGTTGGCCTGCTCGGCGGCGTCCTTCTGCTCGCGCAGGCGCTCGGCCAGGGCCGCGATCTCGAAGCGGGCCCGCAGCGACTCGACCAGCTTGCCGTTGAGGGTGCGCGCGAAGCGGATCGTCAGCAGCACATAGGCGAACACGGCGAAGGCCACTGCCTGATACAGCGTGCCGCCCAGCGCCAGGCTGCCGCCCACCGAACCGACCGCGCAGGGCAGGAAGAAGGCCATGAAGGCGGGCAGGTGGATGGTCTGCGAATGCAGCGAGCTCGACACCATGCCGGCCAGCATGAAGATCACCAGCAGCCGGTGTTCGATCTGGCCGTGCGGCAGGAAGGCCAGGGCGCCGCCCGCCCACAGCAGGCCGGAGGTCAGCGAGAGCGCGGTGTGTCGCCGCAGCAGCGCGTCGACCCTGCTCGGCCAGTCCCGGCGCCGCGCGGTGTGGCGCCACAGCGCCAAGCGCAGCACCGAGTGCAGGCCCAGCAGCGCCAGCCAGGGGTCCAGCCGGCGGGCCGGCACGACGTCCAGCAGCACGCCGGTCTGCGCGGCCGCCACCAGCAGGCTGCCGAGCACGATGAACGGCGTGTTGCGCTGCAGCGCCGCCAGCTGATGGAGCCGGACGCGGCGGGCATGCATGTCAGGCATGGCGCATGGCGGCGGCGCGTCCCGGCGTCCGGACGCTTCAGTCCTCGGCCACCAGCGTCTGCATGCCGGCCCATTCCTCGCCCGGGCTCAGGCGCACCGGGTTGCCGATCTGCGCGGCCTCGACGCAGAGCATCAGCGGCCAGTCCTCGTCGGGCATGTCGGGCAGGCTGGCGCACTTCTCGGGGCCGGGGTTCCAGACCACCGTGTCCTCGAACTGGCTGGCGATGATGCGCACCTTGCGGCCGGCCTCGCGCAGCAGCAGCTCGCGCGGCGCCTCCCAGTAGATGCGGTCGAGCTCCTGGGCGATGGTGACCACGTCGACCCACTGCTGGCGCGGCTGGTCGATGACGGCGTCCTGGTAGTTGACGTTCTGCAGACCCTCGAGCTGCGCGCGGCGCACGTCGCCGCAGCGCAGGTAGGTGTGCAGCGCGGCCTGGAACTCGATCGTGCTGTCGCCGGTGTTGATCACGGCCAGCTCCATCTCGAGGCGACGGGCGTCGACGCTGATCGTCATCTCCACCGCGAAGCCGTGCGGCCAGATCGCGCGGGTGGCCTCGTCGGCATCCAGGCGCAGCACCGCGAAGGCGTGCTCGCCGCGCACGGTGGCCTCCTGCAGCGCCCAGGCGCGGTTGCGCGCGAAGCCGTGCTTGGGCAGCGGGCCCTGCTGGTTGAACTGCGGGAAGATCACCGGCACGCCGCCGCGCACCGCGGCCGTGCCGCCCAGCGCGCTGGTGGGCGAGAGGTAGAGCTGCTCCTCGCCGAGCGCCGGAATCCACGACACGACATGCGCGCCGTGCAGCAGGACGGTCGCCTGCGCGCCGGCGGGCGAGCGCAGATGCACGGCCGGCTGGCCGTCGAACAGGCAGGCGCCGGTGGGTTGCGAGGCGCGGGGCAGGGCGGTGTCGTCGCTCATCGTGCGTGGAGACTGGGGGATCAGAGGGTGCGGAAGACCTCGGCGGCGGCGGCCACCGTCGCGGCGATGTCGGCGTCGGTGTGCGCGGCGCTGACGAAGCCGGCTTCATACAGCGCAGGCGCCAGGTAGATGCCGCGGTCCAGCATGCCGTGGAAGAAGCGGTTGAAGCGCGGCTGGTCGGTGGTCATCACCGTGGTGTAGTTCTGCGGCAGCTCCGGCATCAGGAAGAAGCCGAACATGCCGCCCTGGCTGTCGACGCTGAAGGGCACGCCGGCGGCGTCGGCCGCGCCCTTCAGGCCGTCGACCAGCGCGCGGGTCTTGGCGCCCAGCGCGTCGAAGAAGCCGGGGCGGCTGATCTCGCGCAGCGTGGCCAGGCCGCAGGCGGTGGCCACCGGGTTGCCGCTGAGCGTGCCGGCCTGGTAGACGCCGCCCAGCGGCGCCAGGTGCGCCATGATGCGCCGCGAGCTGGCGAAGGCCGCCAGCGGCATGCCGCCGCCGATGACCTTGCCGAACACCGAGATGTCCGGGCGGAAGCCCGGAATCGCCGCGGCGTACAGGCTCTGCGCCGAGCCCGGCGCGACCCGGAAGCCGGTCATCACCTCGTCGAAGATGAACAGCGCGCCATGCTGGTCGCACAGCTCGCGGATGCGACGCACGAAAGGCACGGCCGCGCGCACGAAGTTCATGTTGCCGGCGATCGGCTCGATCATCACGCAGGCGATCTCGGGCCCGTGGGCCTTGAAGGCCTCCTCGATCTGCTCGAGGTTGTTGTACTCGAGCACCAGCGTGTGCTGCACCACCTCGGCCGGCACGCCGGCGCTGGTCGGGTGGCCGAAGGTCGCCAGGCCCGAGCCGGCCTTGACCAGCAGCGCGTCGGCGTGGCCGTGGTAGCAGCCCTCGAACTTGATGATCTTCGAGCGGCCGGTGGCGCCGCGCGCCAGGCGGATCGCGCTCATGCCGGCCTCGGTGCCGGAGCTGACCAGGCGCACCTGCTCGATGCTCGGCACATGGCGGATGATCTCCTCGGCCAGCTCGACCTCGCGCTCGGTGGGCGCGCCGAAGCTGAAGCCCTCGACCGCGGCCTTCTGCACCGCCTCCAGCACCGCCGGGTGGCCGTGGCCGAGGATCATCGGGCCCCAGGAGCCGATGTAGTCGATGTACTTCGTGCCCTCGGCGTCCCACATGTAGGCGCCCTGGGCGCGCTGGATGAAACGCGGCGTGCCGCCGACGGCGCGGAAGGCGCGCACGGGAGAATTGACGCCGCCGGGAATCACCTGGCGGGCGCGCTCGAACAGCTGGTCGTTGGTGGTCATCGGTCGCGGGCCGGTCGGAGCCGGCGGTCTTGTGGGGGCCGCGGGCGTCCGTCCGGTCCGGGCGGACCCCGATCGGCCGAAGGAAGGATCAGTGGATGCTGCGCGGCTTGCCGGGCGCGGGCTCCAGGCCGGCCGTCATCGGGTCTTCGGCGCCGGTCTCGCCTTCCTCGTCCTCGGGCGGCAGCGCCCAGAAGAAGCGGTCGGGCACGACATTGCCCATGCCCGGACGGAAGCCCGCGTCGAGCGACTGGTCGAGGAAGGCCAGCGCCTCCGACACCGCCAGGTGCAGTTCCTGGCCGGTGGCCAGAAGTGCGGCCAGCGCCGCCGACAGCGTCTCGCCGGCGCCGATGAAGCTGGTGTCGAAGCGCTCGAACTTCTCGCCGGTGATCGCGCCCTGCGGCGAGGCCAGCACATTGTCGACCTGGTTGTTGGGCAGCTGCACGCCGGTCACCAGCACATAGCTGGCGCCATGCTCGCCGGCGGCCACCGCCAGCTCGCGTGCGGAGGGCGGGCGCTCGGCGTCCCACTCGGGCAGCAGGAAGTCGGTCAGCGTCTTCTGGTTGCCCACCAGCACCTCGGTCTGCGGCAGCACCAGCTCGCGCAGCGCGTCGAGATAGGCCTGGGCCTCGTCCTCGTCGTCCATCCAGGACAGCGTGGGCAGGTAGGTGACCAGCGGCACGTCGGGATAGTCGGAGAGCACCTCGGCGACGGCGCCGACCGTCTCGGCATTGCCGAGAAAGCCGACCTTCCAGGCCGAGAGGGTCACGTCTTCCAGCACGCCGCGGGCCTGTTCGGTCACCGCGTCGGCCTCGAGCGTGACCTGCTCGAAGACCTCGGCGGTGTCTCGCATCACGATGGTGGCGACCACCGGCAGCGCATGCGCGCCCATCGCGGCGATGGTGGCGATGTCGCCGGCGATGCCGCCGGCACCGGTGGCGTCACTGGCATTGAAGCTCATCACGCAAGCCGGGGCCGGCAGGTCCTGGGGGTCTTCGCTGGCGGGATCGGTTGCGATGGGGTTCATCCGGGGGTATTCGGGCGCGGGAGGTTTCTGGGAATTGTTGCGGAGCTTGCTGCCTGTTCTTGCTTTTCGGGCAAGGCCAGTGGCTACAATCCTCAGCCATTGTAGTGACAAGCTGACCCTCTGCCGTGAGTTCCCCGAAAACCTGGATGTGCCTGATCTGTGGCTGGATCTATGACGAGGCCGCCGGTGATCCCGAGCACGGCATCGCGCCCGGAACCGCCTGGGCGGACGTGCCGATGAACTGGACCTGCCCGGAGTGCGACGCCCGCAAGGACGACTTCGAGATGGTCGAGATCTGACCCCCGCAGGATCCGCGGACCGGCGCCTGTTCCGCGGTGGCCGGTCCTGGCCCTGCAACGCTGACGATGGCTTCAACCGAGGAAAGGTCGCCGTGGAACTGGAACCTGATTCGACGCCCCTCGATGCGGCACGCGAGCGCACCGCGATGCGGGTGCTGGTCATCGACGACAGCAACACCATTCGCCGCAGCGCCGAGATCTTCCTGAAGCAGGGCGGCTGCGAGGTGGTGCTGGCCGAGGACGGCTTCGACGCGCTGGCCAAGGTCAGCGACCACCGTCCCGACCTGATCTTCTGCGACATCCTGATGCCGCGCCTGGACGGCTACCAGACCTGCGCGATCATCAAGCGCAATCCGCAGTTCGCCAGCGTGCCGGTGATCATGCTGTCGTCCAAGGACGGGCTGTTCGACAAGGCGCGTGGCCGCATGGTCGGCTCCGAGGACTATCTGACCAAGCCCTTCACCAAGGACCAGCTGCTGCAGGCCGTGCAGCAGCATGGCCGGGTCGAGGCGTGAGCGGGGCTGACCCGATGACCATCCGCAGCATCCTGCTGGTCGACGATTCCCGCACCGAGCTGCATGTGCTGTCGGACCTGCTGGTGCGCCAGGGCTACCGTGTCCGCACCGCCGAGAACGGCGACGAGGCGCTGCGCCGCATCGCCGAGGAAAAGCCCGACCTGATCCTGATGGATGTGGTCATGCCCGGGCAGAACGGCTTCCAGCTCACCCGCACCATCACCCGCGATCCGCGCTATGCCGACGTGCCGGTGATCATGTGCACCAGCAAGGGCCAGGAGACCGACAAGGTCTGGGGCATGCGCCAGGGCGCGCGCGACTATGTGGTCAAGCCGGTCGATCCGGGCGAGCTCGTCCAGAAGATCCGGGCCTTCGGCTGAGCCGGCCCACCACAGGACGGGACGCGACGATGGCCAACAAGGAAGCGCTCAGGGCCCTGCAGGGCCGCCTGGCCGAGCGGCTGCAGGAGGTGCGCAGCATCGAGCATGTGTCGGGCTGGCTGGCGGTCGAGTGCGCCGGCCAGGCGCTGCTGTTCCCGCTGGCCGAGGCCGGCGAGATCTTCCAGCCCGGCGCGCTGCTGGAGGTGCCGCACACCGAACCCTGGTTCCTGGGCGTGGCCAATCTGCGCGGCTCGCTGACCGGCGTGGTCGATCTGGCCGGGGTGCTGGGCCTGCGAGAGCGGGTGCCCGTCGCGGTGCGCGACCAGGCGCATGTGGTGGCCTTCAACCCGAGCCTGGACATCAATGTGGCGCTGCTGGTCGATCGGCTGGCCGGGCTGCGCCATCCTGAGCAGATGCAGGCGGTGGCGTCGGCCGACGCGACGGCGCCCGCCTTCGCCGGGGGCTGCTGGCGCGACGGGGCCGGGCGGCTGTGGCAGGAGATCCGGCTGTCGATGCTGCCGCGCGAGGAGCGTTTCCTGCGCATCGTCGCCGCCCGATGACCCCGCCGGTCGCCGCTGCCGGCGGCCGGACGACAAGACACAGGAAAGACGAGGCGTGGATGAGTTTCATGGACAGGCTCAAGGGGCGCGGCCGCAAGGACCGCGATGCCGCGCAGCACGAGGATTCCTCGCTCTCCGGCCCGTATTCGGGCCTCGAGGCCGATCTGCGCGACACCGTCCAGGACAGCGGGCTGGGCACCACCGTGTCGGTGCCTGACGCGATCATCAGCGAGGCCTCGCCCTCGGTGCTGGCGGTGGCCGGGCCGCGTCGCGTGGCCGAAGCCCTCGAGCGCCAGCCGCAGCCGGGATCGGGCGCGCGCCTGCCGCTGATCGGCCACTGGTCGTCGGATCGCCAGCAGCGCCTGCTCGGCGGCGTGCTGGCGGCGGGCGTGCTCGGCCTGGTGCTGGCCTCGGTGCTGACCGCGCGCTCGGCCGGCGGCAGTGCCGCGCAGGTCGGCGCGACCGGCCAGGCGCTGATGCAGTCGCAGCGGCTGGCCAAGTCGGTGCTGCAGGCGGTGGCCGGCCGCCCCGAGGCCTTCGCCGAGGTGCGCGATGCCGCCGCGGTGCTGTCGGCCGATGTGCGCGGCCTGCATGGCGGCCGGCCCGAGACCGGCCTGCAGGCGCTGCCGCTGCATGCGCGCGGCCAGATCGAGCCGCTGCTGGCGGTGGTCGAGAAGACCGAGCGCCATGCCGCCACCGTGCTGGCGCAGGAAAAGCTGCTGACCCAGGTCTCGCAGGCGCTCAAGGCGATCAACCGCCAGTCCGGCGAGCTGCTGGAGACCGCCGAGGCGGTGGCCGCGTCCAAGGTGCAGCAGGATGCGCTGCCGGCCGAGGTGTCGGCCGCCGGCCGGCTGGTGATGCTGACCCAGCGCATCGGCAAGTCCGCCAACGAGGCGCTGACGATCGAGGGCGTCTCGCCGGAGGCGCTGTTCCTGCTCGGCAAGGATCTCAACAGCTTCCGCGACATCGCCCGCGGCCTGCTCGACGGCAATGCCGACCTGCGCCTGACCGCCACCCGCGACCCGGCGCTGCGCGCCCGGCTCGAGGCGCTGCTGAAGGCGCATGACGAGCTGCGCGTCCAGGCCGGCGCGATCCTGGGCAATCTGCAGGGCCTGGTGTCGGCCCGCGAGGCCCAGGCAGCGATCATCACCGATGCCGAGGTGCTGCGCCTCGGCCTGGAGCAGGTGCGCACCGGCATCGGCTCGGCCGGCGGGCTGGGCTGGTTCAATGTGGCGCTGCTGGCGGTGTCGCTGCTGCTGGGCGCGGTCGGTGGCGTCGGCCTGCTGATGGTCTTCACCCATGACCAGCGCACCCGCGCGCTGCTGTCGGACAGCCAGCGCCTGGAGGCCGAGCGCCAGGAGCGCGAGGCCAAGCGCGTCAACGACGCCAACCAGGCGGCGATCCTGCGGCTGATGAACGAATTGCAGACCGTGGCCGAAGGCGACCTGACGCAGCAGGCCACCGTGACCGAGGACATCACCGGCGCGATCGCCGATTCGGTCAACTACACCGTCGAGGAACTGCGCTCGCTCGTCTCGCAGGTGCAAGGCACGGTCGCGCGGGTGACCGACACCACGCAGCAGGTCGAGGCCACCTCCACCGAGCTGCTGGCCGCGTCCGACGAGCAGCTGCGCGAGATCCGCGAGACCGGCGAGGCGGTGCTGCAGATGGCCGGGCGCATCCAGCGCGTCTCGGGCCAGGCGCAGCAGTCGGCCGACGTGGCGCGCCACTCGCTGTCGGCGGCGACCTCGGGCCTGACCGCGGTGCTCGACACCATCGGCGGCATGAACACCATCCGCGAGCAGATCCAGGAGACCTCCAAGCGCATCAAGCGCCTGGGCGAGTCCTCGCAGGAGATCGGCGAGATCACCGAGCTGATCTCCGACATCACCGAGCAGACCAATGTGCTGGCGCTCAACGCCGCGATCCAGGCCGCGTCGGCCGGCGAGGCGGGGCGCGGCTTCTCGGTCGTGGCCGAGGAGGTGCAGCGCCTGGCCGAGCGCTCGGCCGATGCCACCCGCCAGATCGCGGCGCTGGTCAAGACCATCCAGACCGACACCGCCGATGCGGTGGTGGCGATGGAGCGCTCGACCCAGGGCGTGGTCGAGGGCGCCAAGCTCTCCGACAACGCCGGCACCGCGCTGACCGAGATCGACCGCGTCTCGCGCCAGCTTGCCGAACTGATCGAGGCCATCTCGGCACAGTCCCGCCTGGAGGCCGAGTCGGCGACCATCGTCGCGCAGAACATCCAGCACATCTTCGCGGTCACCGAGCAGACCGGCGAAGGCACCCGGTCCACCGCGCAGCTGGTCCGGCAGCTCTCGCGCACTGCCGAGGAGCTGCGGCAGTCGGTGGCGCGCTTCAAGATCAGCTGAGCGAGTTCCCATGTCATCGCCCCGAGACACCGCCCCGACCGACGATCTCAGCGCACTTGCCTGGGTCCATGACGAGCTGCGCCGCACGCTGGAGTCGGCCCAGAAGTCGCTGCGCCGCTACCTGCGCGAGGTCGGCGAGGCCGACCGCTCGGACCTCGACGATGTCGATCCGTCCATCCTGCGCCAGGCCCGCCAGCAGATCCATCAGGGCGCCGGCGCGCTCGAGCTGGTCAACCTGCCGGAGGCCGCGCTGGTGATGCGTTCGGCCGAGCAGCTGGTGCAGCGCTTCGTGGCGCGGCCGCAGCGCCTGGACGGCGCCGGCGTCGAGGCGGTCGAGAAGGCGCTGTTCGCGCTGCTCGACTTCCTGGCGCGCAAGCTCGCCGGCCAGCCGGTGCAGCCGGTCGGGCTGTTCGCGCAGTGGCGCACGCTGCTGGAGCTGACCGGCGCCGAGCGCATTCATCCGGCCGATCTGTGGCGGCGCGACTGGCAGTGGCATGCGCTGCCGGCCGCTGTCGAGGTGCCGGCGGCGCTGGTGAAGCCGGCCGACGCGACGCAGCTGGCGCGCTTCGAGAAGGCGCTGCTGGTGCTGATGCGCCAGAACCATCCGGGCGCCGCGGCCGCGCTGTCGCGCGAGTGCGCGGTGCTGGGCGCGGCCAGCGCAGGCCATGAGCAGGCGCTGTGGCGGCTGGCCGCGGCCTTCTTCGAGGCCTGGGCGCTGGCGCTGCTGGCGCCCGACCTGTATGTCAAGCGCAGCGCCTCGCGGGTGATGGCGCAGCTGCGCGGCCGGGTCAAGGGCGATCCGGACCTGTCCGACCGTCTGGCCCAGGATCTGCTGTTCCACTGCGCGCGTGCCTGGCCGGCCGAGGCGCAGGCGGCGCCGTGGCTGCGTGCGGTCCATGCCGCCTGGCATCTGGTGCCCGAGCCGCTGGTCAGCTATGACGAGCCGCTCTACGGCCGGCGTGATCCGGCGCTGGTGCTGCAGGCGCGCCGTCGCCTGCAGGCCGCCAAGGAGGCCTGGGATGCGGCTGCGGCCGGCGACGCGCAGCGCATGCTGCATCTGGGCGAGACCTTCTCGCTGGTGGGCGATTCGGTCAGCCGGCTCTACGCCGACGGCCGTGCGCTGGCCGGCGCCCTGAGCCAGGCCGCCGAGACGACGCTGCGCAGCGGCCGCGCGCCCCAGCCCGAGCTGGGCATGGAGGTCGCGACCAGCCTGCTCTATCTCGAGGCCGCGATCGACGCGGGCGATTTCGACGGCGGCGTGGCCGCGCCCGCGCACCGGCTGGCCGAGCGCATCGGCCGGGTGCTGTCCGGCCATCCCGCCCAGCCGCTCGAGCCCTGGATGGAGGAACTCTACCGCCGGGTCAGCGACCGCCAGACCCTGGGCAGCGTGGTGCAGGAGCTGCGCGGCGCGCTGCTCGAGGTCGAGCGCCAGATCGACCAGTTCTTCCGCTCCCCGCGCGAGAGCGGCCTGCTGGCGCCGGTGCCGGGCCAGCTCGGCGCGATGCGCGGCGTGCTCTCGGTGCTGGGGCTCGATGCCGGCATCTCGACGCTGCAGCGCATGCGCGCCGATGTCGAGCAGCTGCTGCATGACGACCGCGGGCCGCAGGATTCGGTCACGCTGGGCGCCTTCCAGCGTCTGGCGGCCAATCTGGGCGCGCTCGGCTTCCTGGTCGACATGCTGGGCGTGCAGCCGCAGGTGGCGCGCACCCTGTTCGTCTTCGACGAACGTCTGGGCGTGCTGGCGCCGCTGATGGGGCGCTCGGCGGTCGATGTCGACGTGATCGAGCGCGCCGAGGCGCTGGTCGAGGCGGTGCGGGAGGCGACGCTGCCGCTCGACCAGATCTCCTCGCAGCTGCAGGCGCTGCAGGACGAGTCGAGGGTGGCGGCGGTGCCGGCGCTCAGCGATCGCCTCGAGGCGGCCCGCCAGGCGCTGACGCAGGCCGATGGCGCCGGGCGGGCGCAGGCGGTGCAGGCGGTGCAGGACTTCGTCGCCACCGCGACCGCACCGCTGGACTTCGACCCGCTGGGGCCGCCGCTGACCGAGCGTCCGCTGGCGCCGCCGCCGCTGGCCGAGCCGCCCGCCTTCGCGCCGACCGGCCTGGAGGACGATCACGAGATGCGCGACGTCTTCCTCGAGGAGTCGCGCGAGGTGATCGCCGATGCGACCGACGCGCTGCGGCAGCTCGAGGCCGATCCGTCCAGTCTCACGCTGATCACCCGGCTGCGCCGCGCCTTCCATACCCTGAAGGGCAGCGCGCGCATGGTCGGCCTGAACGCTTATGGCGAGGCCGCCTGGTCCTGCGAGCAGCTCTACAACCACTGGCTGGCCGCGCAGGTGCCGGCCACGCCGAACCTGCGCACGCTGACCGGGGACGCCATCGCCTACCTGTCGGCCTGGACCGAGGCGATCGCCGGAGGCGACGCGCAGATCTTCCTGCCCGAGCCGCTGATCGCCGCCGCCGAGGCGATGCGCCAGGCCGGCGAGCTGATGCGCGTGGTGCTGCCGGGCGAGAGCCGGCCGCTGCCGATGCCGGCGCATGGGTCCGTCGGCCTGCCCGGCGCCGAGCCGGCGGTGGACCTGGAGGTCGACCTGGAGGTGCCGATCGGCACCCAGACCGCGCCGCTGATGGAGCCGCTGCAGGCCACCCGGCCGATGGATCTGCTGCTGCTGCCCGAGACCGCACACGCGGCGCCGCCGCCGGTCGAGCTGCTCGACCTGGATCTGGGCGAGCCGTACCCGGCGTCGGCCGACTTGCCCGCACCCGCACCCGCGTCCGGCCTGGATCTGGATCTCGATCTGGCCCCCGATCCGGCGCCGGCCGAGGTGGTGGCGCAGGCCGAGCCGGTGGACATGCCGGCGCCGACCGACACCCAGTCTCCGTCCACCACGCATGCGGGCGGTCTGATGGCCGAGTCCGATCTGGTGCGCGAGCCGGTCGCGCCGATCACCGAACTCGAGCCGCTGACGCTCGAGATGCCGGACGCCGATGCCGATGCCGCGCCGGCCGGGGCCGAGGTGATCCAGCTCGAGGAATTCCGGGCCCAGGTCGGCGCGGAGGTGCTGCGCGCGGCCCAGCCCGAGCGCGATCCGGATGCCGACCAGATCAAGGTCATCGGTCCGCTGCGGCTGCAGATCCCGCTGTTCAACATCTATCTGAACGAGGCCGACGAGGTCTCGCGCCGGCTCGGCACCGAGCTGACGCTGTGGTCGATGGAGCTGCCGCGCGCGCTCGACGCCGAGGTGGTGGTGCTGGCGCACCGGCTGGCCGGCAACTCCGCCACCGTGGGCTTCACCGACCTGGCCCAGCTGGCCCGGCTGCTCGAGCAGGCGCTGCAGCAGGTGCCCTCGCTGCAGCGCCATGCCCTGCTCGAGGCGGGGGACGCCGAGCTCTTCGTCACCGTCAGCGACGACATCCGTCGGCTGCTGCACCAGTTCGCCGCCGGCTTCCTGCGGCCGGCCTCGCCGGCGGTGCTGGAGCGGCTGCAGGCCTGGCTCGACGAGGTGCCGCGCCGCCTGCCTGCGCCGACGGACGGTCTGAGCGGTGACAGGGCCGTGGGGGCGGCCGACATGGCGCCTGACGTGGCAGCGGCGGCGCCGCAGCCCCTGCCCGTTCTGGCGCCGTCATCCGCGCGCCAGCCCGATCCCGAGCTCGAGGCCGACATCGACCAGATCGATCAGGTCGATGCCGACCTGTTCCCGATCTTCGTCGAGGAGGCCCAGGAGCTGCTGCCGCTGATCGAGATGCAGGGCGCCGCCTGGCAGCGCGACCCCGATCTGCGCGAGCCGGCGCCGGCGCTGATGCGGGCGCTGCACACCTTCAAGGGCAGCGCACGGCTGGCCGGCGCGATGCGCCTGGGCGAGATGGCGCACCGCCTGGAGTCGGCGGTCGAGGCGCTGGGCATGGCGCCAGACGGGCCGGGCCTGCAGCGGCTGTCGCGCCAGATCGATGCGCTGTCGGCGGCCTTCGAGGCGCTGTGCGCCCGTCAGGCCGGTGCGCCTTCGACGCTGACGGTGTCCTGGGCCACCCGGCCGGCACCGCTGCCGCCGGTCGAGCCGAGCCGCCCCAACCATCCGCCGGAAGCGGCGATGATCTCGCTGGTCGATCCGCCCCGGACGGCTGTGGTGCCGGCCGGTGCCGCGGTGGCTGCGCAGCCGCCCGCCGAGTCCGCGCCCGCGCTGCCGCCGGCGCAGCCCGGCGAGGGCGTCGACTGGAGCCGCTACCTGGCCGCTGCCGCCGCGATGCCGGCGATGCCGCAGCCGCCCGAGCGCGCGCCGGTCAACCCGCAGCCGCTGCGGGTGCGTGCGCCGCTGCTCGACCGGCTGGTCAATCTGGCCGGCGAGGTCAGCATCACCCGCTCGCGGCTGGAGTCCGAGCTGGCGCAGATCCGCGGCTCGCTGGGCGACCTCACCGACAACCTCGAGCGCCTGGGCCGCCAGCTCCATGACGTGACGCTGCAGGCCGACACCCAGCTCGAGTCGCGCCAGGCGGCCGCGCGGGCGGCGGCGCAGGAGTTCGATCCGCTCGAGCTCGACCGCTACACCCGGCTGCAGGAACTCACCCGCATGATGGCCGAGTCGGTCAACGACGTGGCCACCGTGCGCGGCGCGCTGCAGCGCACGCTGCAGACCGCCGAGGACGAACTGGCCGCGCAGGCCCGGCTGACCCGCGAGCTGCAGGGCGATCTGCTGCGCACCCGCATGGTCGAGTTCGAGAGCCTGTCCGAGCGGCTGTACCGCGTGGTGCGGCTGGCGGCGAAGGAGACCGGCCGCCAGGTGCGCTTCGACATCGTCGGCGGCTCGATCGAGGTCGACCGCGGCGTGCTCGACCGCATGAACGCGGTGCTCGAACACCTGCTGCGCAACTGCGTCACCCACGGCATCGAGCCACCCGAGCAGCGCCAGGGCGCCGGCAAGGATCCGACCGGCAGCATCGTCATCACGCTCGAGCAGGAAGGCAACGAGGTCAGCGTCGAGGTCCGCGACGATGGCGCCGGCCTGGATCTGCCGCGCATCCGCCGCCGTGCGGTCGAGATGGGCCTGATCGCCGAGGGCGCCCGGCTCGACGAGCATGAGCTGGCGAACCTGATCTTCGCGCCGGGGCTGTCCACGGTCGAGGTGCTGACCGAGGTGGCCGGGCGCGGTGTCGGCATGGATGTGGTCAAGTCCGAGGTGCAGGCGCTGGGCGGGCGCATCGAGATCCTCAGCCGTGCCGGGCGCGGCACGCGCTTCCGGCTGGTCATGCCGCTGACGACGGTGGTCACGCAGGTGGTGCTGCTGCGGGCGGGCAGCCGCTCGATCGCGGTGCCGTCCCATCTGGTCGAGCTGGTGCAGCGCCAGCCGCTCGAGCAGGTGCAGCAGGCCGCGCATGACGGCCAGTACCTGTACGGCGGCCTGCGTCTGCCGTTCTACTGGCTCGGCGCGCTGCTGGGCGGCAGCGGACACAGCCTGGAGATGGCCGGTGCACGCACCCTGCCGCTGGTGGTGGTGCGCTCGGCGCAGCAGCGGGTGGCGCTGCAGGTCGACGAGGTGCTCGGCAGCCATGAAGTGGTGGTCAAGAACCTGGGGCCGCAGCTCTCGCGCCTGCCGGGGCTGGCCGGCATGACGCTGCTGGCCTCCGGCGCGGTCGCGCTGATCTACAACCCGGTCACGCTGGCGGCGGTCTACGGCGCCGAGGCGCAGCAGCTGATGCAGGTGCCCGAGGCGCTGCCGCGCGGCACCGCGCCGCTCGAGCCGGTGCGGCCTGCGCCGCTGGTGCTGGTGGTCGACGACTCGCTCACGGTGCGGCGCATCACCCGGCGGCTGCTCGAGCGCGAGGGCCTGCGGGTCGCGCTGGCCAAGGACGGCATGGAGGCGCTGGAGCTGCTGGCCGGCGAGCGCCCGGCGGTGGTGCTGTCCGACATCGAGATGCCGCGCATGGACGGCTTCGACCTGCTGCGCAACATCCGCGGCGATTCGGCCCTGGCGGACCTGCCGGTCATCATGATCACCTCCCGGATTGCGCAGAAGCATCGTGATCTTGCGCACGAGCTGGGCGCCGACGGCTATCTGGGCAAGCCCTATGGCGAGGAGGAACTGCTAAGGCTGATCCGTCGACATGCCGATGTAGCGGCACCTCTCCCGCTCTGACGGAGTTTTCCAGATGTCCCAGAACCCACCTAGCCGGTGTGCACCGTCCATCGCGGCACCGCTGGATCTGCTGATCGAGATGACCTGCACCCGCGAGCGGGTCATGATCGACTCGGCCCTGCTGGCTGCGCTGTCCGACACCGACGGGGTGCAGGAGGTGCGGCTGTGGCGCCTGATCGGCGAGGCCGACGGTCCGCGCTTCTGGATCCTGTGCGGCCTCCAGCGTGCCGGCCGCGAGCCGCCGATCGTGGCCGACCAGCTGCCCGACGACGAGCGCGATCCGCTGGTGCTCTCCAGCCTGCCTTCGCACTGGCAGTGCTTCGAGCGGGCCGAGGTGACGACGACCGTGCAGGGCGAACGGCATCTGCTGCTGCTGCCGATGGCCGGCGACCTGCACACCGCCGGCGTGCTCGAGGTCTGCTCCTCGCGGCCGGTCAGCGACTCGGTGCGCACGCTGCTGGCCTGCGTGCTGCGGGTGCATGGCAACTACATGTCGCTGCTCGACTACAGCGAGCGCGACACGCTCACCGGCCTGCTCAACCGCAAGAGCTTCGACTCCACCTTCCTGCAGGCGACGGTGGTCGACGCGCACCGGCTCTATTCGGTGCACGATGTGGCCGCCACCGCGACGGCCGTGCCCGAGCGCCGCCAGGACGGCCCGCGGCGCTACTGGCTCGGTGTCATCGACATCGACCATTTCAAGCAGATCAACGATCGCTTCGGTCATCTGGTCGGCGACGAGGCGCTGACGGTGCTGGCCCGGCTGATGCGCTCGACCTTCCGCTATGACGACCGCCTCTACCGCTTCGGCGGCGAGGAATTCGTCGTGCTGCTGTCGGCGCCCGACGAGGACAGCGCCCGCGCCGCCTTCGAGCGTTTCCGCCATGCGGTGGAGAGCCACTACTTCATCGGCATCGGCCGCTCGACGGTCAGCATCGGCTTCAGCGACGTGCGTGCCGGCGACACCCCGCAGGCCTGCTTCGACCGGGCCGACAAGGCGGTCTACTACGGCAAGACCCACGGCCGCAACCAGGTCTGTTCGCAGCTCGCGCTGGTGGCGGCCGGCGAGCTCGAGGACAACATGAAGTTCGGCTCGGTCGAGCTGTTCTGAGTCTGGCCTGAGCCTGGCCGCGCCGCCGCGGCTCAGCGCCGCGCCGCGACCTTCTTCACCGCCTCGAAGCGCGCCAGCGTGCGTGCCCGCGCCTCGTCATGGTCGACGACCGGCTGCGGATAGGTCCTGCCCAGTTCCACGCCCGCCGCCAGCCGCTCCATCGGCCGGGCCTGCCAGGGCGCGTGGATCGCGTCGTCGTCCAGCCCGGCCAGCTCCGGCACATAGCGGCGGATGAAGCGTCCCTCCGCATCGAACTTCCGGCTCTGCGTCATCGGGTTGAAGATGCGGAAATAGGGCTGCGCATCGCAGCCGGTGGACGCCGCCCACTGCCAGCCGCCGTTGTTGGCGGCCAGGTCGAAGTCGTTCAGGTGCAGCGCGAACCAGGCCTCGCCGCGGCGCCAGTCGATCCCCAGATGCTTGGTCAGGAAGCTGGCGGCGATCATGCGCAGCCGGTTGTGCATGTAGCCGGTCTTCGCGAGCTGGCGCATCGCCGCGTCGACGATCGGGTATCCGGTCCGCCCGGCGCACCAGGCCTCGAACAGCGCATCGGCCGCCTTGCCGTGCTCCCAGCGGATCGCGTCGTACTCCGGCTTGAAGCAGTGGCCGACGACACGCGGATGGTGGTGCAGGATCTGGAAGTAGAAGTCGCGCCAGATCAGCTCCGACAGCCAGACCTCGGCGCCGCGCGAGCCGGCCGTCACCCGCTCGTGCGCCAGCCGCGCGAGCTGGCGGATCGACACCGTGCCGAAGCGCAGGTGCACGCTCAGGTAGCTCGGGCCCTTGATGGCCGGGAAGTCGCGGCTGCTGTCGTAGCGGTCGATGCGCTCGAGAAAGTCCAGCAGCAGGTGCTCGCCGCCCGAGGCGCCCGGATGCAGCCGCGCGGCCATGTCGGTGGGCGCGAAGCCGAGCGCCTCCAGCGTCGGGATGCCGAGGTCGAAGTCGGTCGGCACCGGGGCGAGATGGCGCGCGTGGCGCTCGACCGGATAGGCCTTCAGGTAGAAGCCGCCGCCCTCGGCCAGCTTCTTCAGCCAGGCGTTGCGGTAGGGCGTGAAGACCGAGAAGGGCGTGCCGGCGGCGGTCAGCACCTCGTCGGTCTCGAAGATCACCTGGTCCTTCCAGCTGAGGAAGGAGATGCCGGCGTCGGCCAGCGCGCCGCGCACCTTCGCGTCGCGCGCGATCGCGGCGGGCTCGTGGTCGCGCGCGACATGCACGGCCTGCACATGCAGCGCGCGAGCCAGTCGCGGGATCTCCTCGCGCGGGTCGCCCTGGCGCACGATCAGGCCGCCGCCGAGCGCGCGCAGCCGCCGGTCGAGCTCGTGCAGCGCGTGCCAGATGAACTCGACGCGGCGGTCGGCCCGGGGCAGCCCGGTCAGGATCGTGGTGTCGAGAATGAAGACGCACCAGACCTGGCGGGCCTGGCGCAGCGCGCGGTGCAGCGCGGCATGGTCGTCGACGCGCAGGTCGCGGCGCAGCCAGACCAGCGCCCGGTCGACCGGGTCGAGCGTGGGGGAGGGGGGCAGTCGCGTGGGCATCTGCGCAGTGTGCGTGATCGCTACAATCCGCGCCATGTCCGGCCTTGGCAGCATCAACCTCACCAACCAGTTCCTGATCGCCATGCCCGGCATGGCCGACGATCATTTCGCCGGCTCGGTCGTCTACCTGTGCGAGCACACCGAGCGCGGCGCGCTCGGACTGGTCATCAACAAGCCGATCGACATCACGATCGCCAATCTGTTCGAGCGCGTCGAGATGGCGCTGGACCGCGAGGACCTGGCCGCCGTGCCGGTGCATTTCGGCGGCCCGGTGCAGACCGAGCGCGGCTTCGTGCTGCACGACCGACCGGCCGACGATGCGGCGGCCTACGCCTCCTCGCTGCTGGTGCCCGGCGGCCTGGCGATGACCACCAGCCGTGATGTGCTCGAGGCGCTGTCGGGCGGCAACGGCCCGCGCCGGGTGCTGATCACGCTGGGCTATGCCGGCTGGGGCGCCGGCCAGCTCGAGGACGAGCTGTCGCGCAACGGCTGGCTGACCGTCGATGCCGATCCGGCCATCATCTTCGACACGCCGGCCGAGCAGCGCTACCAGCGCGCGCTGTCGCTGCTGGGCATCGACCCGGCCTTCCTGGCTCAGGAGGCGGGTCACGCATGAGCCCGCTGCGACCGCCCGAGACCTATCTGGCCTTCGACTACGGCCTGCGCCGGACCGGGGTGGCCAGCGGCAGCCGCACGCTGGGCCGCGGCTCGCCGCTCAGGACCATCGCCGCCGAGGGCCAGGCCCGCTTCGCGCCGATCGAGGCGCTGATCCGCGAATGGCGCCCCGATGCGCTGGTCGTCGGCGTGCCGCGCCACCCGGACGGCGCCGACCACGAGAACACCCGCCGTGCCCAGCGCTTCGCGCGTCAGCTGCAGGGCCGCTTCGGCCTGCCGGTGTTCGAGGTCGACGAGCGCTACAGCACCACCGAGGTGCTGGCCGCCGGTGCGCGCGATGCCGATGCCGCCGCCGCGGCCCTGCTGCTGACCCAGCATTTCGACGAGCTCGACCGCGCCGCGCAGGCCGCCACGCTGGCGCGGCTGCAAGAACAAGACCCCGAAGAAACGAACCCACCGAAGGATTGACCCCATGAGTCTGCATCTCGATGCCGAGGCGCTCTACGGCGAGCTGCTGACCGGCGTGCGCGGGCTGCTCGAGCCCGACGCCGTCCTGGTCGGCGTGTGGTCCGGCGGCGCCTGGCTGGCCGAGCGACTGCAGCGCGATCTCGGCCTGGCCCTGCCGCACGGCGTCATCTCCAGCACGCTGCACCGCGACGACTTCAGCTCGCGCGGCCTGGGCTCGACCACCGACGCGACGAACCTGCCGTTCAGCGTCGACGGCCGCCCGATCGTGCTGATCGACGACGTGCTCTACACCGGCCGCACGACGCGTGCGGTCATCAACGAGCTGTTCGACTTCGGCCGGCCGTCCTCGGTCCGGCTCGCCGTGCTGGTCGACCGGGGCGGGCGCCAGCTGCCGATCCAGGCCGCCTTCGCCGCCGCGCGCATCGCGCTGCCGGCCACCCAGCAGATCGCGCTCGACCGCGACGAGACCGGCCGCTTCCGCTTCACGGTCCGCGACACCCAGGAGACCCGCTGATGCTCTCGCGCCGCAATCCCCAGCTCAACAAGCACGGCGAGCTGATCCATCTGCTGTCGATCGAGGGCCTGCCCCGGGCGGTGCTCACGCACATTCTCGACACCGCCAGCACCTTCCTGGCGGTCAACGACCGCGAGGTCAAGAAGGTGCCGCTGCTGCGCGGCAAGTCGGTGTTCAACCTGTTCTTCGAGAACTCGACCCGCACCCGCACCACCTTCGAGATCGCCGCCAAGCGCCTGTCGGCGGACGTGATCAACCTCGACATCGCCAAGTCCAGCGCGTCGAAGGGCGAGAGCCTGCTCGACACCATCGCCAACCTGTCGGCGATGCATGCCGACATGTTCGTGGTGCGCCACAGCGAGTCGGGCGCGCCCTACCTGATCGCGCAGCACTGCGCGCCGCATGTCCATGTGGTCAACGCCGGCGACGGCCGCCACGCGCACCCCACGCAGGGGCTGCTCGACATGTACACCATCCGCCACTACAAGAAGGACTTCACCAGGCTGCGGGTGGCGATCGTCGGCGACATCGTGCACAGCCGCGTGGCGCGCTCGGACATCCATGCGCTGACCACGCTGGGCGTGCCCGAGATTCGCGCGGTGGGCCCGAAGACGCTGGTGCCGGGCAATCTGGCCGAGATGGGCGTGCAGGTCCACCACGACATGGCCGAGGGCATCCGCGATGCCGACGTCATCATCATGCTGCGCCTGCAGAACGAGCGCATGAGCGGCGCGATGCTGCCCAGCGCCGGCGAGTATTTCAAGAGCTACGGCCTGACCGAGGAGAAGCTCGCGCTGGCCGCGCCCGACTGCATCGTGATGCACCCGGGCCCGATCAACCGCGGCGTCGAGATCGATTCGGTGGTGGCCGACGGCCAGCACAGCGTGATCCTGCCGCAGGTGACGTTTGGCATTGCGGTGCGCATGGCGGTGATGTCGATCATCGCGGGGAACGAAGCATGAAGATCCTGATCCAGAACGGCCGCGTCGTCGATCCGGCCTCGGGCCGCGACGAGATCGCCGATGTGGCGATCGCCGCCGGCCGCATCGTCGCCATCGGCGCGGTGCCAGCCGACTTCCAGCCCAGCCGCACCCTCGACGCACGCGGCTGCGTCGTCGCGCCCGGCCTGGTCGACCTGGCCGCGCGGCTGCGCGAGCGCGGCATGCTCGAGAGCGAGCTGAACGCGGCGGCGGCCGGCGGCGTGACCAGCCTGGTCTGCCCGCCCGACACCGACCCGGCGCTCGACGAGCCCGGCCTGGTCGAGATGCTGAAGTTCCGCGCCCGCAAGCTCTCGCTGTGCCGGCTGTTCCCGCTGGGCGCGCTGACCCGCGGTCTGAAGGGCGAGGCGCTGACCGAGATGGCCGAGCTGACGGCCGCCGGCTGCGTCGGCTTCTCGCAGGCCGAATCGGCGATCAAGGACACCCTGGTGCTGCAGCGCGCGATGATGTATGCGTCCTCGCACAACCTGTCGCTGTGGCTGCGTCCGGTCGATCCGTGGCTGGGCAAGGGCGTGGCCGCCAGCGGCGCGGTCGCCACCCGGCTGGGCCTGTCGGGCGTGCCGGTGGCCTCCGAGACCATCTCGCTGCACACCCTCTTCGAGCTGATGCGCGCCACCGGCGTGCGGGTGCACCTGTGCCGTCTGTCGAGCGCCGCCGGCGTCGAGCTGGTGCGCCAGGCCAAGGCCGAGGGCCTGCCGGTCACCGCGGATGTCAGCATCAACTCGCTGCACCTGACCGATGTCGACATCGGCTACTTCAACCCGGCGATGCGCCTGACGCCGCCGTTGCGCCAGGGCCGCGACCGCGACGCGCTGCGGGCCGGTCTGGCCGACGGCACGATCGACGCGCTGGTCTCCGACCACACGCCGGTCGAGGGCGATGCCAAGACGCTGCCCTTCGGCGAGGCCGAGCCGGGCGCGACCGGCCTGGAGCTGCTGCTCAGCCTGGCGCTGAAGTGGGGCCAGGACCAGGAGCTGTCGCTGGCGCAGACGCTGGCGCGCGTCACCTCGGATCCGGTGCGGGTTCTGGGCGATGCGCTGGGCTCGCTGGCCTCGAGCGCCGGCCGGCTGGTCGAGGGCGGCGTGGCCGATGTCTGCGTCTTCGATCCCGACGAGACCTGGCCGGTCACGCCCGATGTGCTGCACAGCCAGGGCAAGCACACCCCGTTCGCCTTCGCCGACACCGGCATGGCGCTGCCGGGCCGGGTGCGCGCGACGCTGGTCGCCGGCACCATCGCGCACGAGCTGCGCTGAGGCCGGGCCGCGGCGTGCTGCGCAGTCTCAGGGCGATCTGGCGCCTCGGCCGGGTGCTGGTGCACATCCTGCACGGCGTCTGGGTCGCCTGGCGGGAGTTCGACGGCGCCAGCGTCGCGCACCGCTGCGCCCGCATCCAGTGGTGGTCGGCCAAGCTGCTGGCGCTGCTGGGCCTGCGGCTGCGGCCGGACGGGCGCTTCGCGCCGGGCGCGCACCTGATCGCCGCCAACCATGTCTCCTGGCTCGACATCATCGCGGTGCATGCGGTCTGCCCGCAGGCGCGCTTCGTCTCGAAGGCCGATGTGAAGGCCTGGCCGGTGCTGGGCTGGCTGATCGCGGCCGCCGGCACGATCTTCATCGAGCGCGAGAGCAAGCGCGACGCGCTGCGGGTGGTGCACCAGTCGGCCGAGGCGCTGGCCGCCGGCGACACGGTGGCCTTCTTCCCCGAGGGCACCACCTCCGACGGCCATCATCTGCTGCCCTTTCACGCCAATCTGCTGCAGGCGGCGGTCACCGCGGGCGTGCCGGTGCAGCCGCTGGCGCTGCGCTTCTCCGAGCCCGGCCACCCGGTCAGCCCGGCGGCGGCCTACATCGGCGACACCACGCTGCTGCAGAGTCTGTGGCGCATCGCCTCGGCCGACGCGATCGAGGTGCGCATCGGCATCCTGGCGCCGATCGCGTCGGCCGGCCTGGATCGCCGCGCGCTGTCGCTGCTGCTGCGCGCGCGCATCGCCGCCGCGCTCGGCATCGCGTCCGACACGCCGCCGGCCTGAGTCTCGGGCAGAATCGACCGGATCCGGCAACGACGAACCGTTCGAGAAAGCCCGACCATGCTCTACAAGTTCCGCTCCAAGGCCTCCGGCGACGTGATCATGACCTCCGAGGTCGGCGACCGGCTGATGCGCCTGATCGGTCGCGAGCCGGCGCCGCAGGGCATCTTCCAGCCGGCGCAGATGCCCGATCTGATCGGCCAGCTGGAGTCGGCCGTGCGCGACGAGGAGGAGGCGCGCCGTCGCGCCGAGGCCGAGGCCGCCGCCGAGGGCCGCACGCTGCCGGCCCCGAAGGGCGTGAGCCTGCGCCAGCGCGTCTGGCCGCTGATCGACATGATGCGGCGCTGCGCCGAGGCCGACGAGGTCATCGTCTGGGGCGTCTGAGCCTCACCGCATCGCCTGCATTTCCAGCCCCTGCACGACATCTGCACGACACCCGGAGACCGATCCCATGCAACTGCGCAGCGACAGCCTGACCGACGGCGCCGCCATTCCCGCCCGCCTCGCCGCCGGCCGTCCCGACGAGGCCAGCATCGTCACCTTCTCCGACAACCTCAGCCCGCATCTGGCCTGGAGCGATCTGCCGGCCGGCACGAAGAGCCTGGCGCTGATCTGCCACGATCCGGACGTGCCCAGCCGCGGCGACGACGTCAACCAGACCGACCGCGAGGTGCCGGCTGACCTGCCGCGCGTCGACTTCTTCCACTGGGTGATGGTCGACCTGCCGCCGACGCTGGGCCAGATCGCCGAGGGCGAGTTCAGCCAGGGCTTCACCGCCCGCGGCAAGGCCGGCCCCGAGACGCTGCACGGCGCGCGCCACGGCCTGAACGACTACACCGGCTGGTTCGCCGGCAACGCCGACATGTCGGGTTCGTACTTCGGCTACGACGGCCCCTTCCCGCCGTTCAACGACAGCCTGGTGCACCACTATGTCTTCACGCTGTTTGCGCTGGACCTGGAACGCTGCCCGGTCGAGGGTGCCTTCACCGGTGCGCAGGTGCGCGAGGCGATCGCCGGCCATGTGCTCGGCCAGGCCTCGATCACCGGCTCCTACACCCTGAACCGGCGCCTGGGTGCCGGCGCAGGCGCCTGACGGGACGGCGCGGCATGGGCCACGGCACCCGCATTCTCGCGATCCGTCACGGCGAGACCGCCTGGAACGTCGACACCCGCATCCAGGGCCAGCTCGACATCCCGCTCAACGACACCGGCCGCTGGCAGGCCGGGCGGGTCGCCGAGGCGCTCGCCGGCGAGGACATCGCGGCGATCTACGCCTCCGACCTGGTCCGTGCCGCCGACACCGCCGCGGCCATCTCGCTGCGCACCGGCCTGCCGGTCATTCACGACCAGGGCCTGCGCGAGCGGCGCTTCGGCCTGTTCCAGGGCCGCACCGTCGCGGAGATCGAGGCGATCCACCCGGACCTGGTCCGGCGCTGGAAGTCGCGTGAGCCCGACTTCGAGCCCGAGGGCGCCGAGTCGCTGCGTGTCTTCTACCAGCGCTCGGTCGATGCCGCCCAGCGCCTGGCGGCGGCTCACCCCGGCGAGACGGTGGTGCTGGTGGCGCACGGCGGCGTGCTCGACTGCCTGTACCGCGCCGCCTGCGGCATGCCCATCGAGGCGCCGCGCACCTGGCAGCTCGGCAACGCCAGCATCAACCGCCTGCTGTTCACCGGCGAGCGGCTGACCATGATCGGCTGGGGCGACATCCAGCACCTCGAAGGCGACGCCCTCGAGGAAAGCAGCGATGGCGGCCGCAGCCTCACGCCGGCGCACAGCCTGTCCTGAGCGCGGTCACGCGCCGTCTCCGAACAGGTCGGGACCGCCGCTGACCAGGCCGGCGCGCTGCGGCGGCGTCACGCCCAGGTGGCGCCAGGCCGCCAGCGTCGCCACCCGGCCGCGCGGGGTGCGCTGCAGATAGCCCTGCTGGATCAGGTAGGGCTCGATCACGTCCTCGATCGTGCCGGCGTCCTCGCCGATCGCGGCGGCGACGTTCTCGAGCCCGACCGGACCGCCGTCGAAGCGGTGCACCACCGCCTCCAGGAACTTGCGGTCCATCAGGTCGAAGCCGACCGGATCGACATCGAGCATCGTCAGCGCGCGGTCGGCCACCGTCTTGACGATGCGGCCGTCGCCCTTGACCTCGGCATAGTCGCGCACCCGGCGCAGCAGCCGGTTGGCGATGCGCGGCGTGCCGCGCGAGCGCCGCGCCAGCTCCATCGCGCCCTCGGCGTCGATCGGCGCGCCCAGCAGCCCGGCCGAGCGGGTGACGATCCTCGAGAGTTCTTCGGGCGTGTAGAACTCCAGCCGCGCGATGATGCCGAAGCGGTCGCGCAAGGGATTGGTCAGCATGCCCGCGCGGGTCGTGGCACCGACCAGCGTGAACGGCTGCAGGTCGAGCTTGATCGAGCGCGCCGCCGGGCCCTCGCCGATCATGATGTCGATCTGGTAGTCCTCCAGTGCCGGGTAGAGGATCTCCTCGACGACCGGGCTCAGGCGGTGGATCTCGTCGATGAAGAGCACGTCGTTCTTCTCGAGGCTGGTCAGGATCGCGGCCAGGTCCTTGGGCTTCTCGAGCACCGGGCCGCTGGTCTGGCGCAGGTTCACGCCCAGCTCGGCGGCGACGATGTGGCTCAGCGTCGTCTTGCCCAGTCCCGGCGGGCCGAACAGCAGCACATGGTCGAGCGCCTCGCGGCGCTTCCTGGCCGCGCCGATGAAGATCTCGAGCTGCTCGCGCGCCCGCGTCTGGCCGATGTACTCGCCCAGCAGCTTCGGGCGCAGCGCGCGTTCCAGGGCTTCTTCCTGGGGCGTGCCGGCAGCGGCGCTGACGATGCGTTTCGGGGGGGCGGCGAAGTCGTCGGTCTGGATGGCCATGCGCGGAATTGTCCGTCAAAGCCGGCCGACGACCGGCCGGAAACCGTACGCAGGACTGTCTATTTCACCAGTGATTTCAGCGCCGCGCGAATGCCGTCGCTGACGCCGATGTCGGCGGGCAGCGCCTTGATCGCCGCGGCCGCGTCCTTGTCGCTGTAGCCCAGCGCGACCAGCGCCTGCACGATGTCGGCCTGCGCGTCGCTGGTGACGACCGCGCCGGCCGGCACGCCCAGGTCGGGCGCGAGCTTGCCCTTGAGTTCGAGCAGCAGGCGCTCGGCGGTCTTCTTGCCGATGCCGGGCACCTTGACCAGGCGGCCGGGCTGCTGCTGGCTCACTGCCTGCGCCAGTTCCTGCGCGCTCATGCCCGACAGCACCGCCAGCGCGATGCGCGGGCCCACGCCGCTGATGCGGATGAGCTGGCGGAAGGTCTCGCGCTCCTCCAGCGTCAGGAAGCCGTAGAGCAGCTGCGCGTCCTCGCGCACCACCATGTGGGTGTGCAGCGTGACGCGCTCGCCCAGGTGCGGCAGGCTGCAGAAGGTGCTCATCGGCACGTCGACCTCGTAGCCGACGCCGCCGACATCCATGAGCACGAGCGGCGGGGATTTCTCCGCCAGGGTTCCGGTGAGTCGTCCGATCATGGGACGCGATTATGCGAGCGCCTCAGCGCCGGAACAGGCCCAGGCGCTGCGCCTCCAGTGCCGCCTCGGCGCGCGAGCTCACGTTGAGCTTGCGGTAGATCTGCTTCACATAGTCGGCGATGGTGTGGCGGGAGAGGCCGAGCTGCACGCCGATCTCCGGCAGCGTGAAGCCCTTGGCCACCCGCAGCAGCACCTCGCGCTCGCGCTCGGTGAGCTGCACGTTCGGCATCAGCGAGTCCTGGGTCTGCTGCGGCTGCAGCGCCGGACGGTTCGCCTGCGCCGAGAAATAGGAGATCATCCGGCGCGCGATCGACGGCGACAGCGGCGGCTCGCCCTGGCTGATGCGCTGCAGATGCTCCATCAGCTGCTCGCGCGGCTGCTCCTTGAGCAGGTAGCCGTAGGCGCCGGCCTGCAAGGCCGG
Source organism: Sphaerotilus sp. FB-3 (assembly GCF_023706025.1). NCBI lineage: Bacteria > Pseudomonadati > Pseudomonadota > Betaproteobacteria > Burkholderiales > Sphaerotilaceae > Sphaerotilus > Sphaerotilus sp. FB-3. Next base: position 90,540 of record NZ_BQWE01000016.1, read on the forward strand.
GAAGAGGTGATCGTCGTCGTCGTGGATGGTGACCACCACCGACTGCGCATCGGGCTGGGCCTCGCGCAGCGCCTGCACCACCTTGACGCCGGAGCCGTCGGGCAGGCCCAGGTCGATCATCGCCAGGTCGAAGCGGTGCGCGCCGACCTGCTGCAGCGCGTCATGCACCCGTGCGGATTCCACCACCGTCGAGCCGGGAAACACCTGCACCACCAGGGCGCGCAGCCAGGCACGGATTTCGGGAAGGTCTTCGAGCAGCAGGATCGTTTTCATCGTCTTTTCCTCGGGAACGTTCGGCCGGATGCGAGTGTGGACCCGGCCGGGCCGACTGGAGCCCCACGGCGGATCTGGTTACGAAAATGACCGGATTTCGTGAAAGATCACTGGCGTTGCCAGGGCATTGGTACTTCGTGGTTCACGTGATTCACGCCGGTCACAGCGGCAGCGTCAGCCGGATCGTCGTGCCGTAGCCGGGGCCGGATTCCACCAGGCACTGGCCCTGGAGCTGCTTGGCGCGGCCCTTCATCGTCGACATGCCGTGGCCGCGGTCGAGCTTGCCGTCGAGCTCCATCGGAATGCCCTTGCCGTTGTCGGAAATGGTCAGCTCGAAGTCGTTGATGTCCATGCGCATCGAGATCTCGCAGTGGGTCGCGCCGCTGTGCTTGAGCACATTGCTGACCGCCTCGCGCAGGATGCGGGTGGTCTGCACATAGGCGCGTGCGCTCATCGCGCGCTCGCTCATCAGCAGGTCGTCGGGCGTGTTCCAGTTGAGCTCCACGCCGCCCTGGCTCAGGCGCATCATGACCTCGCTGCGCCAGTCGCCGATGGCGTCGCCGAGCTGCACCGCGCGGCCGGTCAGGCCGCGCACCGACAGCCGCATCTCCTCGAGCGCCTCGCGCGCCAGCGTGGCGATGCGCTCGCTCTCGCTGGTGTGCACGATGGTCAGCAGCTTGGCGCCGAGGTCGTCGTGCAGGTCGGCGGCGATGCGCTTGCGCTCCTTGGCGGTGACCTGCTCGACGCGCATCTCGGCCATGTGGCTGTAGTTGCGCTCCATGTCGCTGGTGATCTCCTCGACCCGGCGCTCGGCGGCCAGCCGGCCGGCCTCGGCCGCACCGACCGCCGCCTGCATCTGCTGCAGCATGCGCAGCACCATGCCGGCGAACATCACCACCGCGCCGATGCTGATCGCACGCACGCCGGGCAGCAGGATCTCGTCGGCCACCATCATCCGCTCGAAGGCCGCGCCCACCAGCGTCATGCCCAGCGCGATGCCGACGACGCGGAAGTCGGCCGGCGAGCGCGCCCAGGCCCGGTGCAGGAACACGCCCAGCGCCACCAGCACCTCGAGCGAGAGGATCACCATCCACGGCTGGGTGATGGTGCTGATGCGGTCGGGCGCGGCGATCAGCAGGCTCAGCGGCACCACGATGCTCTGCAGCGCCACCGACAGCTCGATCCAGCGCACCTGGATGCCGCTGTAGCGCATCAGCGAGAGGATCGCCGCCACCGCGATCGGCGGCATCAGCGCGCCGGTCAGCCATTCGTAGGCGGGCACCGACAGCGGCAGGTGGGCGCCGGTCAGCAGCGCGCACAGCATCGCCCAGCCCAGGCACGCCGCGCCGAAGTAGCCGAGATAGGGCAGGCGGCTGAGCGCGGCCAGCAGCAGCGCGGCGGTGCCCACCGCCCCGACCAGCATCGCCAGCGCCTGGGTGATGCCGGTGTGCAGGGTCTGCAGGCGGCGCTGCATGCCCTCGAGCTGATGCATCGGGCCGATGCGCACCGGCGACAGGTAGCCGGCATGCTCGCTGACCGCCACCTGCGAGCGCACCTGCGCGGCCAGGATGATGTCGAGCTGGTTGTCGGCCGGACGCAGCATCGCCGGCGGCAGCGCCACCAGCACCGGGTCGAGGCATTCGTTGGGGCGCGGCGCGTCGAGCCGCCCCCGCACCGCCAGGCGCCAGCCGTTGAGCCGGATCTCGTGCGCGCCGCACAGGCGCTCGATGTACAGGCCTGCCATGCCTGCCAGCCCGGCCGAGCCTGCGGCGGACGGGGAGCGCGTCGGCAGATCGAAGCGGACCCGGTAGCCCAGCGGCGCCGACAGCCGCGGCGAATGATCCCAGGCGTGCGGCAGGGTGATCAGCCGGGGGGCGCCGGCCTGCGGCCGCTCCGGCGTGGGCATCGCCATCAGCGTCGCGCTGCGGATGACGGTCATGTCGTCCTGGCTGCCGCGGCTGCCGAGCTCGACCAGCCACAGGCCGCCGACGATCAGCGCCAGCACCAGCAGGCCCCAGCGCGCCGGGTGCAGCGCCGCCAGCAGCGAGCCGCCGCTCAGGCGCTCGATGCGCTGGCGCAGCGAGGGCCGGACGGCGCCCGCGTCGGGCATCGCAGGCTCATGCAAGGAGCCTGGCGCGGCGGACTCGGGCGGCGTGTCGGTCGCCTGCGAGGCATGGATCGTCGGGACGTCGGCGGCCGGAACGGGAGGCGGGGTCACGGAAATGTGAAATCCGGAAGAGGTGGCGGGCGGGCGCCCGATTCTGCCGGACCGCCCCGGATGCCGGCGCGCGGCGACAATCGTGGCTCCGGCCCCGTGCCTCATAGTTCACACTCGACCCGTGATCCTGCGCCACGCCTTCATTCCCCACGACAACCAGCGCCTCGCCCATGTCTGCGGCGCGCTGGACGAGCATCTGCGCACGATCGAGGCGGCCTTCGATGTCAGCATCCGCCGGCGCAACGAGTCCTTCCGCATCGAGGGCGCACGCCGCGCCGCCGAGCGTGCGGTCGCGGTGCTGCAGCAGCTGCACGAGCGTGCCACCGCGCCGATCGAGCCGGCCGAGCTGCAGCTGCTGCTGGTGCAGGCGCTGCATGACGAGGGCCCGGCGCTGCGGGTGGTGCAGGCCGGCGAGACGGTGATCGAGCCGGCCGGCGAGGCGCCCGAGATCGTGCTGAAGACGCGCCGCGCCGAGCTGGCCGGGCGCACCCGCAACCAGGTCGCCTACCTGCGCAACATCCTCGGCCACGACATCACCTTCGGCCTGGGGCCGGCGGGCACCGGCAAGACCTTCCTGGCGGTGGCCTGCGCGGTCGATGCGCTCGAGCGCGGCAGCGTGCAGCGCATCATCCTGACCCGCCCGGCAGTGGAAGCCGGCGAGCGCCTGGGCTTCCTGCCCGGCGATCTGGCGCAGAAGGTCGACCCGTATCTGCGCCCGCTCTACGACGCGCTCTACGACCTGATGGGCATGGAGCGGGTGGCCAAGGCCTTCGAGAAGGGCCAGATCGAGATCGCGCCGCTGGCCTTCATGCGCGGGCGCACGCTCAACCATGCCTTCGTCATCCTCGACGAGGCGCAGAACACCACGCCGGAGCAGATGAAGATGTTCCTGACCCGCATCGGCTTCGGCAGCCGCGCGGTGGTCACCGGCGACACCACGCAGGTCGATCTGCCCAAGGGCCAGAAGAGCGGCCTGGTCGACGCCGCGCAGGTGCTGCGCCAGGTGCGCGGCATCGCGATGACCCGCTTCACCGCCACCGACGTGGTGCGCCATCCGCTGGTGGCGCGCATCGTCGAGGCCTACGATGCGGCGCGGCCGCGCCCGGTGGGCGAGCGGCCCGAGGCCTGAGCCGCCTGTCGATCCGCTCATCGATCCGCTCTTCGATCCGATCCCGAGAAAGTCCCGTTCCATGCCCGCTGCCCGCCCCGAACTGAGCCTGTCGCTGCAATTCGCCGATCCGCGCCACCGTGCGCTGCTGCCGCGCCACAAGGTCGCGCGCTTCATCCGCGCCGCGCTCGAGCTGCCCGGCGAGATCACCGTGCGCATCGTCGGCGCCGAGGAGGGCCAGACGCTCAACCGCGAGTACCGCCAGAAGGACTACGCGACCAATGTGCTGACCTTCGACTATGCCGACGAGCCGGTGGTGGTGGCCGACCTGGTGCTGTGCGCGCCGGTGGTCGAGGCCGAGGCCGCCGCCAACGGCAAGGAACTGCTGGCCCACTACGCGCACCTGCTGGTGCACGGCACGCTGCACGCCCAGGGCTACGACCACGAGGACAGCGAGGAAGAGGCCGAGGCGATGGAGCAGCGCGAGCGCGAGGTGATGGCCGCGCTGGGCTTTGCCGATCCGTACGCGGAAGGTGCGGCATGAACGCCGTCGACCGCCCCGAGGGCGAGGCCCCGGACCTCTGGCTGGAAGAGGTGCATGGCGAGGCCGCGCTGGCCTGGGTGCGCGAGCACAACGCCCGCACCGAGGGCGAGCTGGGCGCGCGTGCCGACTACGCCGAGTTCCGCCCGCGCCTGAAGGCGCTGATGGACGCGCGCGAGCGCATTCCCTACGTCAGCCGCATCGGCCACGACTTCTACAACTTCTGGCAGGACGCCGAGCATCCGCGCGGCCTGTGGCGCCGCACGACGCTGGCGAGCTACCGCCTGGCCGAGCCGGTCTGGGAGACGGTGCTCGACCTGGACGCGCTGGCCGCGGCCGAAGGCGAGAACTGGGTCTGGCACGGCGCGGACGTCTGCACGCCGGCGCGTGACGCCGAGGGCCGCCCGGTCTGGCGCCGCTGCCTGATCGACCTGTCGCGCGGCGGCGCCGATGCGACCGTGGTGCGCGAGTTCGACCTGGTCGAGCGCCGCTTCATCGCGGCCGGCGAAGGCGGCTTCACGCTGTCCGAGGCCAAGAGCAGCGCCAGCTGGATCGACGCCGACACGCTGGCGGTCGGCACCGACTTCGGGCCGGGCTCGATGACCGACTCGGGCTATCCGCGGGTCATCAAGGCCTGGAAGCGGGGCACGCCGCTGGCGGACGCGCCGACGATCCACGAGGGCGAGGCCGGCGACGTCTCGGCCTGGGTCAGCATCGACGACACGCCCGGCTTCGAGCGCATCGTGCACGGCCGCTCGATCGACTTCTACACCACCGCGATGTGGCTGGTCGGGCCGGACGGCAGTCGCCGCGAGATCTCCAAGCCGGCCGACGCCAGCCTGGGCTTTCACGAGCGCTGGGCGGTGATGGAGCTGCGCAGCGACTTCGTGCTGGCCGATGGCACGCGCCATCCGGCCGGCTCGCTGCTGGTGGCCGAGGCCGACGCGCTGATGGCGCAGGGCTGCGAGGCGCTGCGCTGGACCGCGCTGTTCGTGCCGACGCCGACCTGCTCGCTCGGCGGCAGCACCTGGACGCGCGGCCATGTGCTGCTGAATCTGCTCGACCAGGTCGCCAACCGGGTCGAGGAGCTGCATTTCGATGCCGCCACCGGCGGCTGGATGCGCCGCGCGGTGGCGCTGCCGGGTCCGGGCACGCTGGGCATCGGCGCGCTGCATGAGCCGCATCTGCCCGACGATCCGCTGGCCGAGCACTACTGGGTCACCTATGCCGACTTCCTGACGCCGGACTCGCTGATGCTGGCCGAGGCCGGCCGCGATGCGCCCGAGGTGCTCAAGCAGCGCCCGCGCTATTTCGACGCCGCCGGGCTGGTGGCCGAGCAGCGCTTCGCCACCAGCGCCGACGGCACGCGCGTGCCGTACTTCGTCGTGCGCCCGAAGGACGCGCCGATGGACGGCAGCACGCCGACGCTGCTCTACGGCTACGGCGGCTTCGAGGTGTCGATGCAGCCCTGGTACTCGGGCGGCTTCGGTCTGGCCTGGTACGAGCGCGGCGGCGCGCTGGCGGTGGCCAACATCCGCGGCGGTGGCGAGTTCGGCCCGGCCTGGCACCAGGCGGCGGTCGGCGAGCACAAGCCCCGCAGCCACGAGGACTTCATCGCGGTGGCCGAGGATCTGGTCGCCAGCGGCCTGAGTTCGCCGGCGCGGCTGGGCATCATGGGCGGCAGCAACGGCGGCCTGCTGGTGGGCGCGGCGATGACGCGCCGGCCGGACCTGTTCGGCGCGGTGGTCTGCCAGGTGCCGCTGCTCGACATGCTGCGCTACCACCGCCTGCTGGCGGGCGCGTCCTGGATGGCCGAGTACGGCGATCCCGACCAGCCCGAGCAGCGCGCCTGGATCGAGCGCTACAGCCCCTACCAGGCGCTGCGCGAGGGCACGAGCTATCCGCGCGCGCTCTTCACCACCTCGACCCGCGACGACCGGGTGCATCCGGGCCACGCGCGGCGCATGGTCGCCCGGCTCGAGGCGCTCGGCCAGCCGGTGCTGTACTACGAGAACATCGAGGGCGGCCACGGCGGCGCGGCCGACAATGCCCAGCGCGCGCACCTGCAGGCGCTGGAGTTCGCCTACCTCTGGTCGCGCCTCGGCGGCCGCTGATCGCCACGCCCATGGCATTTCCCTCCCTGACGGCAGCCCGCGATCTCGGCCGGCTGCAGGAGATCGCGGCGGTCTTCATCCGCCACGGCCTGGGCGATCTGGTGCGTCGGCTCGGCTGGGCCGATCGGCTGGCCCGCGCCGGCCATGTGCTGCGCATGGACCATGCCGCCGACCTGGCGCGGCTGGATCCGCCGGTGCAGCTGCGCATGGCGCTCGAGGATCTGGGGCCGACCTTCGTCAAGCTCGGCCAGATCCTGGCCGGCCGCGCCGACCTGTTCGGCCCGGCCTGGATCGCCGAACTCGAAAAGCTGCACAGTCAGGCGCCGACGGTGCCGATCGAGGTGGTGCGCGCCCAGCTCGCCGAGGACCTGGGCGCGCCGCCCGAGGAGGTCTTCGCCCGCTTCGATGCCGAGCCGCTGGCGGCGGCCTCGATCGCGCAGGTGCACGGCGCGCAGCTGCACGACGGCACCGAGGTCATCGTCAAGGTGCGCCGGCCCGGCATCCGCCCGGTCATCGAGGCCGATCTGCGCCTGCTCGAGCGCCTGGCGCAGCTGGCCGAGGACGAGTGGCCCGACCTGCGCCCCTACCAGCCGGCCGGCCTGGTGCGCCAGCTCGGGCGCTCGCTGCGCCGCGAGCTGGACCTGCAGAGCGAGTGCCACAACGCCGAGCGTGTCGCCGCCCATTTCGCCGGGCGCGAGCACATCGTCATCCCGACCGTCTACTGGGACTGGACCGGCGAGCGGGTCAATGTGCAGCAGCGCATCGACGGCATTCCCGGCCATGAGCTGGCTCGGGTGGACGCCGCCGGGCTCGACCGCATGCTGCTGGCGCAGCGCGGCGCGCAGGCGGTGCTGAAGATGATCATCGAGGACGGCTTCTTCCACGCCGATCCGCATCCGGGCAATGTCTTCTACCTGCCGGGCAACCGGCTGGCCTTCATCGATTTCGGCATGATGGGCCGGCTCAGCGATGCGCGCCGCGACCAGCTGCTGTCGCTGATGCTCGGCCTGGTGCAGCGCGATCCCCAGGCGGTGGTCGAGGTGCTGATGGAGTGGACCGAGGATGCCGGCCACACCGACATGGAGGCGCTGCAGCAGGATGTGGTCGCCTTCGTCGACCAGTACCGCGGCACCGCGCTGGCCAAGCTCAGCCTGGGCGGGATGATGAACGATGTCACCACCATCCTGCGCGAGTACCGGCTGGCGCTGCCGGCCGATCTGGCGCTGCTGGTCAAGACCTTCATCACGCTGGAGGGGCTGGGGCGCTCGCTGGCGCCCGACTTCCACATGGCCACCGAGGCCGAGCCGCTGCTGGAGGCGGCGGTGCGGGCGCGCTACTCGCCCCGGGTGCTGGCCGAGCGGGGCTGGACCTCGGCGGTGCACGGCCTGCGCCTGCTCGGGCGCCTGCCGCGCGAGGTCGCGCGCATGCTGCGCCAGACCAAGCGCACCGGCGTGCAGGTGCATGTCGAGGTGCGCCATCTCGAACGGGTGGTCGACCAGCTCGACCGCGCGGTCAGCCGGCTGACGGTGGCGATGGTGGTGGCCGCGCTGATCGTCGGCTCGTCCATCGTCATGACCGTGCGGGGCGGGCCGATGCTGTTCGGGCTGCCGGCCTTCGGGCTGCTGGGGTTCCTGATCGCCGGCATCGGCGGCATCTGGCTGGCCTGGTCGGTGCTGCGCAGCGGCCGCGCCGCACGGGTGGCGCATCGGGATTGATGCGGGATTGATGTACCTGCCTCGTAACCGAAAAGGATTTTCATAGACCAAGTCAACAGGATGGTCTTTTGCGGCTCCTCTTGATCAGGATCCTGGGGTTTACCCTAAACTCCAGCCATCAACCAAGGGTTTTCCCTAAGGAGTTCGTGATGGCCCAGATCCTTGTTCCCGTTCAGTCGCAGGCTTTTGCTGCCGCCCAGGCACCGCTGGTCCGTCTGGTCGGCTGGCTGGTCGATCAGTGGCAGGCCGCGATGAAGGCCGCCCAGAGCAGCCTGCAGCCGCGCGAGCCGCGCACTGCCGAAGAGCTGATCGAGTGGGCCGGCCGCTACGAGGCCACCCAGCCTTCGTATGCCGCCGACCTGCGTGCCGCCGCGGTGCGCGCCCAGCAGATCACCGGCAGCCGCTCCATCTGACGCTGACGCTAACGCAGGCGCAAAAAAGGCCGGTCGTCGCCGACCGGCCTGTGAACGACCTCTGAATCGAGGCACGCATGAAAGAGAGAGGGCGCTGGCGGATCAGCAGCGCTCGAAGATCGCCGCGATGCCCTGGCCGCCGCCGATGCACATCGTCACCAGCGCGTAGCGGCCGCCGGTGCGCTGCAGCTCGTAGACCGCCTTGGTGGTGATGATCGCGCCGGTGGCGCCGATCGGGTGGCCCAGCGAGATGCCCGAGCCGTTCGGGTTGACCTTGGCCGGATCCAGGCCCAGTTCCTTGTTGACCGCGCAGGCCTGGGCGGCGAAGGCCTCGTTGGCCTCGATCACGTCCATGTCGGCGACCGTCAGGCCGGCGCGCTCCAGCGCCTTGCGCGAGGCCGAGACCGGGCCGATGCCCATGATGGTGGGCTCGACGCCGGTGTGGGCATAGGAGACCAGGCGGGCCAGCGGACGCAGGCCGTGGCCCTTGACCGCCTCGCCGCTGGCCAGCATCACCGCGGCGGCGGCGTCGTTGATGCCCGAGGCGTTGCCGGCGGTGACCGCGCCGTCCTTCTTGAAGGCCGGGCGCATCTTGGCCAGGCTCTCGGCGGTGGTGTCGGCCTTGATGTGCTCGTCGGTCACGAAGCTGATCGTGCCCTTGCGGCTGGCGATCTCCACCGGAACGATCTGCTCGGTGAAGTAGCCTGCGGCGGTGGCCGCGGCGGCGCGGCGGTGGCTCTCGGCCGCGGCCTCGTCCATCTGCTGGCGGCTGATGCCGAACTGCTCGCCGACGTTCTCGGCGGTGATGCCCATGTGGATCTTGTGGAAGGGATCGTGCAGCGCGCCGACCATCAGGTCGACCAGCTGCGCGTCGCCCATGCGGGTGCCCCAGCGCGCGCCGGGCATCAGGTAGGCGCCGCGGCTCATGTTCTCGGCACCGGCGCCGATCGCCACTTCGCAGTCGCCCAGCAGGATGGCCTGCGAGGCCGAGATGATGGCCTGCAGGCCCGAACCGCACAGGCGGTTGACGTTGAAGGCCGGGGTCTCCTTGGGCAGACCGGCGTTGACCGCGGCGACGCGGCTCAGGTAGCAGTCGCGCGGCTCCGTGGTGACGACCGTGCCCATCGCGAGGTGACCGACGGCGTCGGCCGGCGCGCCCGAGCGGGCGAGGGCCGCCTTGACGGCGGTGGTGGCCAGATCGGCCAGAGGAACGTCCTTCAGCGTGCCTCCGAACGTGCCGATCGCGGTGCGCGCGGCGCTGACGACAAAGACTTCACGTGCCATGGCTGTCTTCCTCCGGAAAAATCGGTGTGCGGGGTTGCCACAGTACTTGTCCTCCTCTACAGCGAACTGACGCCGCGCAATGTCACACTGCGGCGTCATGGATACCCCGCAGCCTTCATCGCCTGTCGCCGCACCCGTCGAGTGGATTCCCCTGACGGTGGCGAGCTGCAACCTGCTCAACCTCGCGCTGCCCGGGCGGGCCTTCTATCCGAACCAGGAGCCCTACGGCCGGGCCGAGCACGAGCGCAAGCTCGACTGGATCGGCCAGATGCTGCGCCGGCTCAACGCCGATGTCGCCGGCGTGCAGGAGGTCTGGGACGAGGCGGCGCTGAAGGCGGCGGTGGCGCGCAGCGGCCTGCAGTCGATGCAGGCGCTGGCCCCGGGCGCCGAGACCGGTGCGCAGGGCACGCCGCGCGTCGGTCTGGTGACGCGGCTGAAGGTCGAGGCGGTGCGCAGCCTGGCCGAATTCGGCCCGGGCGAGTCGGTCATCGTGCCGGAGGTCGGCGAGCATGCCCGCTTCGAGCGACCGGTGCTGCATGCCACGCTGCGCACGAAGCGCGGCCAGCGCCTGCATGTGCTGGTGGCGCACCTGAAGTCCAAGCGCCCGAAGTTCCTGCAGGACGCCGAGGGCCGCGCGCTCGAGGATCGCGACGATCCGCGGGTGGCCGCGCGGGCGTCGCTGCGCTCGATGATCATGCGCGGGGCGGAGTCGGCGGCGCTGCGTGCGCGGGTCATCGAGCTGATCCACCGCACCCGCGATCCGCTGGTGCTGCTCGGCGACATGAACGACGGCCCGCATTCGGTCACCAGCCAGCTGATCGCCGCGACGCAGGCGGTGGCCTACGACCGCCAGGCCCGCGACGTCGCGCTGTTCCATGCGCTCGATGTGCAGACCGAGCCGGCGCTGCGCCGCGATCTGGCCTATTCGCATGTCTTCCAGGGCTGGCCCGAGCTGCTCGACCAGATCTGGGTCAGCGAGGAGTGGGTCGGCAGCTCGCGCTTCGCGCTGGGCGACGTGCGCCGCGTCGAGGTCTTCAACGACCATCTGCACGAGGGCCGCGATCGCACGCGCAGCGATCACGGCTTCGTGCGGGCACTGCTGCGGCTGAAATCCTCGCCCGCCGCCTGATGCTGACCGGATCTGCGGAGCCGGGCGGCCGGCGAGTGCGGGCGCTGCGTACACTGCGCCCCTCGCGACCCCGCTCCTGATCCTCCGATCCTGACCCCACACCATGAAGTCGGCCCTCTTCGTTGATTTCGACAATGTCTATTCGGGCCTGCGCAAGCTGGATCCGGCGGTGGCCGAGCGCTTCGGCCGCCATCCGCTGGAATGGATCGGCTGGCTGACCGACGGGCTGGGCCTGCCCGAGGGGCTCGACGCGGCCGAGGCCCGCACCCGGCGCCGGCTGCTGGTGCGGCGCGTCTACCTCAATCCGCAGGTCTACCAGCGCTTCCGCCCGTCCTTCAACCATGCCGGCTTCGAGATCGTCGACTGCCCGTCGATGACCAGCGAGGGCAAGACCAGCACCGACATCCACATGGTGCTCGACATGGTCGAGCTGCTGCAGCATCCGGTGCACTACGACGAGTTCATCGTCTTCTCGGCCGACGCCGACTTCACGCCAGTGCTGCGCAAGCTGCGCCGCTGGGACCGCCGCACCACGGTGCTGGCGGTGGGCTTCCCGTCGGCGGCCTACCGCGCCTCGGCCGATCTGCTGATCGAGCCCGACCGCTTCATCCGCGAGGGCCTGGGCTTCGGCGCCGAGGTCGACGAGGCTGCGGGGCCTGCACCGACGCCCGCATCGACGCTCGCATCGGCGCCGACCGTCACCGTGCCGGAGGCGGCCGAGCCGGCACCGTCCGGCCCCACCGCAGCCAACCTGGCCACGGAGCTGCCGCTGCAGCAGATGACCGCCTGGCTGCGCGCCGAGGTGGAGCGTGCCGACCAGCCGGTGCCCTGCGCCCGGCTGGCCTCGCGGCTGATGGCCGGCCATCCCGGCCTGGCGCCGGAGTGGGGCGGCCAGGGCAGCTTCCGGCGCTTCCTGGAGGCGCTGCCGCTGGCGCCGCTGCGCCTGGACTGGAGCGCCTCGGGCGGCCATCTCTATGACCCGGCGCGCCATGTGCCGCCGCGTCCGCTGTCGGCGCCGCAGACGGTGCGCCCGCATCCGGCCGCCTCGGCCTGGGGCTCGGATCCGTCGCTGTTCGCGCTGGCGCGCCAGATGCACGACGCCATCGGCATGCCGCTGCTGTCGCCGCGCGATTTCCGCGCGCTGCTGGAGATGATCGCGGTCGATGTCGCGGCCCAGCCCTTCCAGCTCAACGAGACCGGCAAGCGGGTGCGCGACCGCTGCCGCGAGGCGGGCCACGAGGTCAGCCGCGAGGCGGTCAACTGGGTGCTGCGCGGCCTGCTGCTGTGCGGGCACGAGTTCGGCCAGGGCCATGACGATCTGCCCACGCTGTCCTACCGGCTGGTGGGCAACCTGCTGAACCTGTGCCGGCGCGAGCAGCTGGTGATGGACGAGGGTGCACCTGCGCTGCTGCAGCGCTGGGTCAGCGGCAAGATCGTGCCGAATGCCGCCCCGAATCCTGCACCGGAGGCCGAGCCGCAGGCCGCCGTCCCGATGCCCGCCCAGGCCGAACCCGCCCCGGAGCCCGTCCCGGAGCCTGCCGCAGCCACCGATCAGTCCACCCAGCCCTGACGCCAGGCCAGCCGCGCCAGCTCGAAGTCGCTCGGGGTGTCGAGCTTGGACTTGATCTGGTAGTGAATGTTGTGGACCGTCTTGACGCTCATGCACAGCGTCTCGGCGATCTGGCGCGGGCTGCAGCCGGCCAGCAGCAGGCGCAGCACCTCGAACTCGCGCGGGGTCAGGCCATGCGGCGTGGCGCCGGGATGCTCGATCAGGTGGCGCGCGACCTCGCCGGCGATGTCGCTGCCGAGCACCCGGCGCCCGGCGTGCACCTCGCGCACCGCATGGACCAGCTGCTCCGGATCGCTGCTCTTGGTGACATAGCCGAGGGCGCCGGCCCGCAGCGCCTGCGTGACCCAGACCGCATCGCGGTACATGCTGAAGGCCAGGCAGCGCACCTCGGGGTCGCGCTGGCGCAGCCGGCCGATCAGCTCCAGCCCGCCCATGCCCGGCAGCGCCAGGTCGATCACCAGCACCGCCGGGCGTGGCTGCATCGTGCGCCACCGCTGCAGCGCGCTCTCGGCGTCGGCCGCCTCGGCGACCACCTGCAGGTCCTCGTGCAGCTCCAGCAGCCGCCGGTAGCCCTCGCGCACCACCGCATGGTCGTCGACCAGCATCACCTCGATCGTCATGTCCTGTCCTCCGTGGCAACCGGGGGGCGGATCGGCAGCCGCACGCGCAGCCGCAGGCCCCCGGCTTCGGGCCGATCCAGCGCCAGCGTGCCGCCGAGCGCCTGCACCCGCTCATGCAGACCGAGCAGGCCGTGGCCCGGCACCGGCCCGTTGGGGCCGGGGCCGCGGCCGTCGTCGGCGATGTCGATCACCAGCGCGGCCTGCGGGTCGATGGTCCTGTCCAGCTGCATCTGCGCCTGCATCTCCACCTGCATCTCCACCTGAACCGTGCGGGCCTCGCCGTGGCGCACCGCGTTGGTCAGTCCCTCCTGGACGATGCGGTAGACATGGACGGCCATGTCGGCCGGCAGCGCCTCCAGCCCCCGGGCGGGCAGATGCAGCGTGCAGGCGGGCAGGGCGCCGTCGACCTCGCGGCGGCGCGGCTGCGCGACCAGCGCCTCCAGCGCCGCCCCGAGGCCGAAGCGGTCGAGCATCGTCGGACGCAGCGCCTGCAGCACGCCCTGCAGCGCCTCCTGCAGCTGCGCGCACAGCGTGGCGATGCGGCCGGCGGCCTGCTGCAGCGCCGGGGTGCCGGTGCGCGCGGCCAGCGCGCCGATCACCGCGGTCTCGGCGCGCAGCGCGCTCAGGCTTTGCGCCATCTCGTCATGCAGCTCGCGGGCGAGGTGGCGGCGCTCCTCCTCGCGGGTGTGCAGCAGCCGGCCGGCGAGCTGCTGCTGGCGCGCCAGCAGCTCGGTCCAGCGCTGCGCCAGCCGGTTGAAGCACAGTGTCAGCTCGCGCAGCGGCGGCACCGGCAGGCGCACCTCGCGCTCGCCGGCCTCCAGCCGCGCCAGCGCGGCCAGGATCTGCCGTGTCGGCCGCAGCGCCCGGCCGACCGGCCAGCTCAGCGCCAGTCCGGCCGCGCCCAGGCCAGACCGACCTGATCCCAGTGCACGCCGACCTCGATGGTGCCGGCCTTGATGCCTGCCGGCAGCAGCAGCGGCAGCCGCACCCGGTCCGGCCGATCGGCGCTCTCCAGCGCCGCCAGCTGCCGCCCCAGCCAGCGCGCCGGGGCCGCGACCGGCGTGTCCGGCCCGCAGTGCGCGCCGATCTCCCGCTCGTCGATCGCCCGCAGCCGCACGCACAGCGGCAGCCGCCGCTCCAGGTCGGCCAGCACTTCCAGCCGCACCGGCACCTGCTCCAGATCGCGCTCGAAGGCGCTGAGCTGCCGGGCCAGATCCTGATGCAGCAGCTGCGCGACCAGCCGCGCGGTGGCCGGCAGCGCCGCGCGCTCGGCCCGGCCCAGCGCCTGCCCCGACCACAGCCCCAGCCCGAGCAGCAGCAGCGCCACCAGCAGCGCGCCGCGGCGCAGCAGCGTGCGCTGCAGGTCGAGCGCGGGTTGCAGCGCGTCGGGCGCGATCGCGGGGGAGGGAGCGGCGTTCTCTGGCATGGCGGCAGGCAGGTTCGCGATCTTGCCCGAGGCGACCGGGCCCGCGCGGCTCGCCGGTGCCGGCGGGCAGGTTGCCCGGGCGGTGCTGTCACCGGGAATTCACGGCGCTGTCACCCGTTCTCGCCAGCATGGCCGCTTCACTGAGGAGCTGAACATGTCTTTTCCCCGCCTGCGCCAGACGGCGATCGCCCTGGCCGCGTCGATGATGATGGTCGGACTGAGTGCCTGTGGCGGCGGCAGTGACGATCCGGCGCCGACGGCGCCCGTCGTCGCGGCCTCGGTGCCGGACGCGAGCATGCACTTCAATCGGGTCGCCACCTTCGCGGTCTGCGCGCAGGTCGGCGCGTCCTGCGAGTCGGCGACCCCCGTCAACGCCGAGATCGTCGCCGCCAGCAGCGACGGCATGACGCTGATCTACACCAGCGGCCTGAGCCGGCAGATCGGCTTCGTCGACATCACCGACCCGGCGGCGCCGGTCGGGCTGGGCGCGCTGACGCTCGATGGCGAGCCGACCTCGGTGGCGGTGGTCGGCGCGCATGCGCTGGTGGCGGTGAACACCTCGGCGTCGTTCACCGCACCGACCGGCAAGCTGGTGGTGGTGCACATCGCCACCCGCACCCCGGTGGCCGAGCTGGACCTGGGCGGCCAGCCGGATTCGGTGGCGGTCAGCAAGGATGGCCGCTACGCCGCGATCGCGATCGAGAACGAGCGCGACGAGAGCGTCAACGGCGGCGCGATCCCGCAGCTGCCGGCCGGCCGACTGGCCATCATCGACCTGGTCGGCGCCCCGGCGGCCTGGACCCGGCGCGATGTGGCGCTGACCGGCCTGGCCGCGCTGTACGGCACCGACCCGGAACCCGAGTACGTCTCGATCAACGAGGACAACATCGCGGTCGTCACGCTGCAGGAGAACAACCACCTCGCGCTGGTCGATCTGGCCACCGGCAAGGTCAGCGGGCATTTCTCCGCCGGCAGCGTGACGCTGACCGATGTCGACCTGACCGACGAGCGGCCGAACCTCGTCCAGTTCAACCAGACCCAGTCCGACCGCCTGCGCGAGCCCGATGGCGTGACCTGGGTGTCGAAGACCCGCTTCGCCACCGCCAACGAAGGCGACCTCAACGGCGGCAGCCGCGGCTTCACCGTGTTCAACACCGACGGCAGCGTGGCCTTCGATGTCGGCATGGACCTAGAATACCGCCTCGCCCGCATCGGCCACACCAACGACCGCCGCAACGACGCCAAGGGCAACGAGCCCGAGAACGTCGCCTTCGGCCGCTTCGGCTCGACGGACTACCTGTTCGTCGCGTCCGAGCGCTCCAGCGTGGTGGCCGTCTACGACATGAGCCAGCCGACCGCGCCGGTCTACAAGCAGGCGCTGCCCGGCGCGCTCAGCCCGGAAGGCCTGGTGACGATCCCGTCGCGCGGCCTGATGGTGTCGGCCAGCGAGGTGGACGACCGCGGCTTGCCGGCCCGCGCGGCGCTCAACATCTATGCCTATCAGAAGGCGGCACCGGCCTATCCGACGATCCAGTCCGCCGACCGCGCGGACGGCAAGCCGATTCCGTGGTCCGCGCTGTCCGGCATGGTGGCGGCGCCCAGCGGCAGCACGGTGTACGCGGTCGACGACAGCTTCTTCCGCGCCAACCGCATCTTCACGGTCGATGTCGGCGTCACGCCCGCCGTCATCCGCAGCGAACTGCGCATCACCGATGCCAGCGATGTGCTGAAGACCTTCGGCGCCACGCTGCCGGCCGCCCGGGACAACCAGGCTTTCGACCAGACCGACGTCGCGGCGATGATCAACGCCGACAAGACCGTGAACCTGGATCCGGAGGGCATCTCGCTGGCGAGTGCCGGCGGTTTCTGGATCGCCTCGGAAGGCGCGGGCTCGAAGACCGCCTACGAGACCGGCCGCAACATCACCTCGGCCAACCTGCTGCTGCGGGTGTCGGCTGCCGGCGTGATCCAGGAGGTGGTGGCCCTGCCGGACGCGGTCAATGCGCTGCAGGCCCGCTACGGCTTCGAGGGCGTGGCCGAGTCGAACGGCAAGCTGGTCGTGCCGATCCAGCGCGCCTGGCTGGGCGAGACGATGCCGCGCATCGCGGTGTATGACCTGGCCGCCAAGACCTGGCAGTTCCATTTCTACCCGCTGGACACGGCGACCTCGCCCAACGGCGGTTGGGTGGGACTGTCGGAAATCACTGCGCTGGGCAACAACCGCTTCCTGGTGGTCGAGCGCGACAACCAGAACGGCCCGGATGCGCGCATCAAGCGTCTCTACCGCATCGACCTGACCGGCGCGACCGATGGCGGCACGCTGAGCAAGACCCTGGTGCGCGACCTGATGCCCGACCTGCGGGCCACCCGGGGGCCGGTGCTGGAGAAGATCGAGGGCCTGGCGGTGCTGGCCAGCGGCGAGGTGCTGTTCGTCACCGACAACGATGGCGTCAACGACAGCAGCGGCGAGACGCAGCTGGTGCGGCTGGGCAAGATCCTGAACTGAGCGGCGGCGGGGGCGGGCCGCCGCCATGCCTCACATGCTGTCGAGAAGATGCGGGGCTCTGACCCATGATGGCGCGATGCCGGTCGTCTTCCGCCATCGCAACTTCCGCCTCTCATGACTGCTTCGCCCAGGTCGGTGCGTTTCGACGACAACAGCCTGTGGGTCGATCTGACCGATGGCCGGGTGATCGCGGTGCCGCTGGCGTGGTTTCCACGGCTGCTGAGCGCCTCGCCGCAGCAGCGTGAGCAGGTGGAACTCAGCCGCTACGGGCTGCACTGGGATGCGCTGGACGAGGACATCTCGGTGGCCGGCTTGCTGGCGGGGCAGGGCGACATGACCCGGCAGCATCCGAGGGCGGCGTGAGCTTCTTGGCGGCCGCATGTGCCGGCGCGTCGGGGCAAGGCTGCTGCGACAATGCGTCGCTGACTCAACCTCCTGCCCGTCCATGCTCACGTTTGAAAACCTGCCTGCCCTGCTGACCGCCTTGGGATTCACCGCACAGAACCAGAATTTCACCAAGGTCATCGGTGGCGTTCCTCTGGAGGTGAGGCTGGATACGCAGCAGATCATTTACCCTGAGGCGCAGGGATTGGTCATCAACGAACGTCAGACTTGCAATTTCTCTGCCGCTGAGAACATCGTGGTGCTGGAGTGCGTACATCGGTTGCTGGAGAAAGGCTATCAACCCCAGCATATCGAGCTAGAACCCAAGTGGCAACTTGGTCGAGGTGCCAGTGGTGGGCGTGCTGATATTCTGGTCAAGGATAACTTCGGCAAGCCCCTGCTCATCATCGAATGCAAGACCGCTGGCAGCGAGTTCAAACGTGCGTGGACCAAGACCTTGCAGGATGGCGATCAGCTTTTCAGCTACACCCAGCAAATCAGCGGCACACAATTCTTGTGTCTGTATACGGTGGATTTGACGGGCGGTGAAGTCCAGTACACCAGCCATCTCATTGCGCACCGTGACAATGAGCGATATCTGGCCGACAATCCACTGTTCAAGAGCTTCCGTGATGCTGCTGATGTTCGGGAGCGATTTGCTGTCTGGCGTGATACCTATAAGCTGGATTACACGACCAAGGGCTTGTTCGAGGACAATATTCAGCCCTACCATATTGGCAAGGAAAAATATTCATTGAATGACTTGCAGGCCATCTCCCCGGATGACCAGAAGGGAAAGTACCACGAATTTGCGACCATCCTGCGCCAGCATAATGTCTCTGGTCGGGAAAATGCTTTTGATAAGCTGGTGAATCTTTTCCTGTGCAAGCTCGTGGATGAGACCGAGAATGCGGGTGATCTGAAGTTCTACTGGAAGGGCGTGGCGTATGACACCCACTTTGAACTGCTGGATCGTTTGCAGCAGCTTTACCAAGCGGGCATGGCGCGCTTCTTGGGTGAAAGCATCACCTACATCAACCAGGAGGCCGTGAATAACGCGCTGCGCTTCATCAAGCAGAATCCCGATGCGACCCAGCGTGCGGTGTGGAATCTGTTCGTGCAGCAGAAGTTTTTTACCAACAACGATTTCTCGTTCATTGATGTTCACAACGAGAAGTTGTTTTATCAGAATGCCGAGGTGCTGCTGCGTATCCTGCAGATGTGGCAAGACATTCGCTTGAGCAACCCTGGTAGTCACAACCAGTTCCTGGGGGATATGTTCGAGGGGTTTCTTGATCAAGGCGTCAAGCAGAGCGAGGGGCAGTATTTCACGCCGATCCCCATCTGCCGGTTCATCTTGATGAGCCTGCCGCTGGAGGGTTTGATCAAGCCGGGTGGTCAGCCTCCGAAGGCGATTGATTATGCCTGCGGGGCAGGACATTTCCTCAACGAGCTGGCCTTGCAGTTCAAGCCGCTGCTGGCAAGGCAGGGCGTGACTGATCCGAAGCCATATCATCAAGCGATTTACGGTATTGAAAAGGAATATCGTCTTTCCAAGGTAGCCAAGGTGTCGGCGTTCATGTACGGGCAGCAGGACATCAATATCTGTTATGGCGATGCGCTGGTGAAGCACCACGCCGCTTATCCCGGAATCGAGGACGGCACGTTTGATCTGCTGGTGGCCAATCCGCCCTTCAGCGTAAAGGGTTTTCTGGAGACGCTGCCCGAAGCCGAGCGCGATGGTTACACGCTGAGCGCCACGGTAGACAAGCTGGACACGGCCAACAGCATCGAGACGTTCTTTCTGGAGCGGGCCAAGCAATTGCTCAAGCCGGGCGGGGTGGCTGGCATTATTCTGCCGTCATCGGTGCTGTCGAACGCCAATGGCACGTATGTGCGGGCGCGAGAAATCCTGCTGCAATACTTTGACATCGTGGCGATTGCCGAGCTGGGCAGTGGCACCTTTGGCAAGACCGGCACCAACACAGTCACGCTATTCCTGCGTCGCAAGCCCATTGCGCCGGACACGGCTGCGCACTACCGCGACCGCGTGGACCAATGGTTTGTAGCCGATGAGAATCAGCCCGTTTATGCTGATGCCCATTTGATCGATGCTTACGCCGCCCACATCGGTGTGCCGGCGGCTGACTACCGCACGCTGCTGCAGGGAGTGGCGGGCGGCGCCTGGGCGAAGCATGACCATTTCGAGGTCTATCTGAAGAAGTTCAACGACAGCACCGAGGTGGAGAAGCTGTCGAAGCAAAAGGCTTTCAAGGCACTGAGCGAGGCTGCTCGTGAAGCCGAGTTGAACAAGCGGTATCTGGCTTTGGTTCAGGGTATCGAGCGCGACAAGATTTACCACTTCGTGATGGCCCGTGACCAGAAACATCCGGTTTTGGTGATTCGGGCGCCGACGGACAGCAAGGCGCAGAAGGCTTTTCTGGGCTATGAGTGGAGTTCCGCCAAAGGGGATGAGGGCATCAGGCTGGTGAAGGATGCTGCCGGCCGGCACTTGACGCGGTTGTATGACGAGGCGGATCGGTTCAATCCGGCTAAGTTGAATTCTTTGATTGAGCAAGCCTTCTCGGCTGATGGAAGGCCGCCGGAAGCAAATCTTTTGGCATTTGCCAATCAGCGTCGATTGATAGATTTGCTCGATTTTTCAAAAGCCACTTTCGAGAAGCAGATCAATTTATCGTCTACCAAGACAGTGGTACTATCCAGTCAGTGGCCCAAAAAACCCCTGAAAGACTTGGCAATATTAAATCCATCCAAGCGCGAAGTTCGGGATATGAGTGATGAAACGATCGTATCCTTTATTGAGATGGCTGCTGTGAGTGAAGAAGGGGAGATCGTCCGACAGGACGAGCGCCCAATCTCCAGTGTTATTAAGGGCAGCTATACCTACTTCTCGGAAGATGACATCATTTTGGCTAAAATCACGCCTTGCATGGAAAATGGCAAGTGCGCTTTGGCACGAGGATTAGTCAATCAAATAGGTTTTGGCAGTTCTGAATTCCATGTTGTGAGAACCCGTGCTTCCGAATTGTTGCCGGATTTTGCCTTTGCATATCTCAATAGAACTATTATTCGTGAAGCTGCTGCAAGTGCCATGACTGGTGCCAGTGGTCATCGGCGTGTCCCTGAATCCTTCTATGCTGACTTGGCCATTCCTGTTCCGCCGCTGGTGGTTCAGCAGCAGATTGTGCAGAGCATATCTGTCGTTGATAAGGGCGTCGAGAGCGCCAAGCAGATCGCAGCGAAGTGCCAATCGGAAATTGAATCCTTGGTCAATGAGATCTTGATTGCCGGGCACTCAAAATTTTCTGTTGAACGGGTTGCGCTCGATGTCCAGTACGGCCTCAATGAATCCATGAACGAATCCGGCCTCGGCTACAAGATCTTCCGGATGAACGAAATCGCGCAACGGCGCATGGTGGATGGCGGCCAGATGAAGTGCGCTGACATCTCGGCTGAAGAATTTGCCAAGTACAAGCTTAACAAGGGCGATATTCTCTTTAATCGCACCAATGGCAGCGCCGACCATGTCGGAAAGGTCGGCTTATTTGACTTGGACGGAGATTACTGCTTCGCGTCGTACTTGGTGCGTGTGACACCTGACAGAACCAAGGTGATTCCTGAGTTCTTGGTGCTAATGATGAGTTCTGAAATATTCCGTCGCACAGCTCTGGGCTTGGCTGTGAAATCTGCCGGTCAAATCAACATCAATGCAACCAAGATGCGCAACATAACTGTTCCCGTGCCCCCGCTGCCCGAGCAACAGCGACTGGTGGACAAAGTGCGCAAGTTGGAACAGCAAATCGCCGAGGCTCAGGCGGTGATTGCCTCGGCTCCTGCCCGAAAGCAAGCCATTTTGCAGAAGTATCTTTGATCTGACAGATGTGTGAAAAGCCCGCCTCTCTTGATTGAGGCGGGCGAATCGTTTACATGCTGCGCCGATACTGCCCCCCCACCTCGAACAGCGCACTGGTGATCTGCCCCAGCGAGCACACCCGCACCGCGTCCATCAGCACCTCGAACACGTTGGCGTTGTCGATCACCGCCTGCTGAAGCCGCTTCAGCATCGCCGGCGCCTGCGCCGCATGGCGCGTGTGGAAATCGTTCAGCCGCGCGAGCTGCGACGCCTTCTCGTCATCGGTGGAGCGCGCCAGCTCGATCGTTTCCGGGATCTCGTCGCCCTTCGGGTTGCGGAAGGTGTTGACGCCGATGATCGGGTACTCGCCGGTGTGCTTGAGCATCTCGTAGTGCATCGACTCTTCCTGGATCTTCGAGCGCTGGTAGCCCGTCTCCATCGCGCCGAGCACGCCGCCGCGGTCGGCGATCTTCTCGAACTCGGCCAGCACCGCTTCCTCCACCAGCTCCGTCAGCTCGTCGATGATGAACGCGCCCTGGTTCGGGTTCTCACATCGAGCCAGGCCCCACTCGCGGTTGATGATCATCTGGATCGCCATCGCCCGGCGCACCGACTCCTCGGTCGGCGTCGTGATCGCCTCGTCGAAGGCGTTGGTGTGCAGCGAGTTGCAGTTGTCGTACACCGCGATCAGCGCCTGCAGCGTCGTGCGGATGTCGTTGAACTGGATCTCCTGTGCGTGCAGGCTGCGGCCCGAGGTCTGGATGTGGTACTTCAGCTTCTGGCTGCGGTCGTTGGCGCCGTACTTGTCGCGCATCGCCACGGCCCAGATGCGGCGGGCGACGCGGCCGAGCACGGTGTATTCCGGGTCCATGCCGTTCGAGAAGAAGAACGACAGGTTGGGCGCGAAGTCGTCGATGTGCATGCCGCGCGCCAGATACGCCTCGACGAACGTGAAGCCGTTCGACAGCGTGAAGGCGAGCTGGCTGATCGGGTTCGCGCCGGCTTCGGCGATGTGGTACCCGCTGATCGACACCGAGTAGAAGTTGCGCACGTCGTGGTGCACGAAGTACTGAGCGATGTCGCCCATCACCTTCAGGCTGAACTCGGTCGAGAAGATGCAGGTGTTCTGGCCCTGGTCTTCCTTCAGGATGTCGGCCTGCACCGTGCCGCGCACATTGGCCAGCACCCACGCCTTGATCTTCGAGGCTTCGTCGTCGGTCGGCTCGCGGCCGTTGTCGGCCTTGAACTTGTCGAGCTGCTGGTCGATCGCGGCGTTCATGAACATCGCCAGGATCGTCGGCGCCGGGCCGTTGATCGTCATGCTCACCGAAGTGGTCGGACTGCAGAGGTCGAAGCCTGAATACAGCACCTTCAGGTCGTCGAGCGTCGCGATGCTCACGCCCGAGTTGCCGACCTTGCCGTAGATGTCCGGACGCGGATCGGGGTCGGCGCCGTAGAGCGTGACCGAGTCGAACGCGGTGGACAGGCGCTTGGCCGGCATGCCCTCGCTGACCAGCTTGAAGCGGCGGTTGGTGCGGAAGGCATCGCCCTCGCCGGCGAACATGCGCGTCGGATCCTCGCCCTCGCGCTTGAACGCGAAGACGCCGGCGGTGAAGGGGAACGATCCGGGCACGTTCTCCAGCATCAGCCACTTCAGCAGCTCGCCGTGGCATTCAAAGCCGGGCAGGGCGACCTTGCGGATCTTGTTGCCGCTCAGCGTGGTGTGGATCAGATGGGTGCGGATCTCCTTGTCGCGGATCTTCACGATGTATTCGTCGCCGGCGTAGGCGCGCTGCATCTCGGGCCACATCGCCAGCAGCTTCTTCGCGCCGGGGTCGAGCCGGGCCTCGCGCTCCGCGGCCAGCTCGGTCAGCGCCTCGACGCCGCTGCTCTTGTCCGGATTGGCCTGACGGAACATCAAGGCGCTGGCGCGCAGCTGCTGGATCTCGCGCGCCAGCGTGGCCTGCTGGCGCACACGGGCCTTGTAGCCGCGCACCGTGTCGGCGATCTCGGCCAGATAGCGGGTGCGCGCCGGCGGCACGATCGGCGTCTGGTGCGTGCTGTGGCGGGTGTTCACCGGCGGCAGGCGGCCTTCCGACAGCGGCAGGCCCAGCGCGCCCAGGCGGACCTTCAGCGCCTGATAGAGCGCGGTCACGCCGTCGTCGTTGAAGCGGCTGGCCATGGTGCCGAACACCGGCATCTGGTCCGGCATCACGGTGAAGGCCTCGCGGTTGCGCTGCACCTGCTTGGCGACATCGCGCAGCGCGTCGAGCGCGCCCTTGCGGTCGAACTTGTTGATCGCGACGAACTCGGCGAAGTCGAGCATGTCGATCTTCTCGAGCTGGCTGGCCGCGCCGAACTCGGGCGTCATCACGTACATCGGCACGTCGACGAAGGGCACGATCGCCGCGTCGCCCTGGCCGATGCCGGAGGTCTCGACGATGACCAGATCGAAGCCGGCTGCCTTGGCGGCGGCGATCACGTCGGGCAGCGCCGCCGAGATCTCGCTGCCGGTGTCGCGGGTGGCGAGGCTGCGCATGTAGACCCGCGCGCCCCGGGACCACGGACCGGTGGCGTTCATGCGGATGCGGTCGCCCAGCAGCGCACCGCCGCTCTTGCGCCGCGACGGATCGATCGAGATGACGGCGATGCGCAGCGTGTCGTCCTGGTCCAGGCGCAGGCGGCGGATCAGCTCGTCGGTCAGGCTGGACTTGCCGGCGCCACCGGTGCCGGTGATG
Organism: Sphaerotilus sp. FB-3; assembly: GCF_023706025.1. NCBI lineage: Bacteria > Pseudomonadati > Pseudomonadota > Betaproteobacteria > Burkholderiales > Sphaerotilaceae > Sphaerotilus > Sphaerotilus sp. FB-3. The sequence goes on from NZ_BQWE01000016.1 coordinate 114,453, forward strand.
CCGAGCACCGGTGTCCGGCTCGCCTTGGCCGCTTCATGCACCGCGGCGACCACGCCGGCGTCCGCCCGGCCGTTCTCCAGCGCGGTGATGAGCTGGGCGAGGGCGCGCCACGCGGCCTCGGTGTGGCCTTGCAGCGCGCTCAGGTCGGTCGGCGCGTGCCCGGACAGGTCCTGGTCGCAGCGCATCATCATCTCGCCGATCATGCCGGCCAGACCCATGCGCTGGCCGTCCTCGGGGCTGAAGATGCGCACGCCGTGGCTGTGCAGGTCGCGGATCTCGGCCGGCACGATCACGCCGCCGCCGCCGCCGAAGACCTGGATGTGCGCACCGCCGCGCGCGCGCAGCAGCTCGACCATGTACTTGAAGTACTCGACATGGCCGCCCTGGTAGGAGCTGACCGCGATGCCCTGCACGTCTTCCTGCAATGCGGCGGTGACCACTTCATCGACCGAGCGGTTGTGGCCCAGGTGGATCACCTCCGCACCCATGCCCTGCAGGATGCGTCGCATGATGTTGATCGAGGCGTCATGCCCGTCGAACAGGCTGGCCGCGGTCACGAAGCGGACCTTGTGCGTCGGGCGGTAGCTGGCCAGGGCCTTGTGGTCGGCGGCGAGATCGGTCATCTGAGGGCTCCGAGGAACATCCGGACTGCGATTTTCGGTTGACGTTTACGTAAACGTCATTTGGGGGGAACCCTTGTTGCACCGATCCCGAACGACCTGGCACCGGCTTCTGCACCGATCTGCAGCGAAGCGCACGGCCGCGGGGCGCCAGCGCGATGCATCGACTTGAATCGCGGCGCTTCATCTGCGTGCGCCCGGTTCGGCGCATGCCTGTCGATGGTGCGCCGCACCCGTCGCTGGCATGTCGTGGCCGGTCCGTCGTGATCATTCCGGCACGAAAGACCGCCTGTGGATCGCCCGTGCCCGGGTTTTCAGGGGTTGGCACGCTCCCTGCAATACATGCAGCGAGGCCTCGGCGACGGGGCTTCACTAGGTGGGACATTTTTGGACAACGGCGTCCGATCGTCCCGATGACCGGCGCAAGCCGGGTGTCGGACAACGATCGTGACGCCGCTTTTTTTTGCCGTCCCCGATTCTTCCCCTTGAGAGAGATTCCCATGACGACGCCCTCGATTCCTGTCAACCCGTCCCGACGCGACTTCATCCAGCGTGCCGCCGCCGTGACGGCTGCAGGCAGCGCGGTCGCCCTGCCCGGTGGTGCCTGGGCCGCCGGCTCCGATGCGCCCGAGAAGAAGGAAGTGCGCATCGGCTTCATCCCGCTGACCGACTGCGCCTCGGTGGTGATGGCGTCGGTCATGAAGTTCGACGAGAAGTACGGCATCAAGATCATTCCGTCCAAGGAATCGTCCTGGGCCGCGGTGCGCGACAAGCTGGTCAACGGCGAGCTGGATGCGGCGCATGTGCTCTACGGTCTGGTCTACGGCGTGCACCTGGGCGTGAGCGGCCCGAAGAAGGACATGGCGGTGCTGATGACCCTGAACCACAACGGCCAGGCCATCACGCTGTCGAAGAAGCTGGCCGACAAGGGCGCGGTCGACGGCGCCGGTCTGGCCAAGGTGATGAAGGCCGAGCCGCGCGAATACACCTTCGCCCAGACCTTCCCGACCGGCACCCACGCGATGTGGCTGTACTACTGGCTGGCCTCCAACGGCATCAACCCGATGACCGACGGCAAGGTCATCACCGTGCCGCCGCCGCAGATGGTGGCCAACATGCGGGTGGGCAACATGGACGGCTTCTGCGTCGGCGAGCCGTGGAACCACCGCGCCATCATCGACGGCATCGGCGTGACCGCCGCCACCACCCAGGACATCTGGAAGGATCATCCCGAGAAGGTGCTGGGCACGACGGCCGAGTTCGTCCAGAAGAACCCGAACACCGCACGCGCCATGATCATGGCCATCCTGGAGGCCGGCCGCTGGATCGACACCGGCCTGCAGAACAAGATGAAGATGGCCGAGGTCATCGCCGAGAAGTCCTACGTCAACACCTCGGTCGACGCGATCAACCAGCGCATCCTGGGCCGCTACCAGAACGGCATGGGCAAGACCTGGGACGATCCGAACCACATGAAGTTCTTCAACGACGGTGCGGTCAACTATCCCTACCTGTCGGACGGCATGTGGTTCCTGACCCAGCACCGCCGCTGGGGCCTGCTGAAGTCCGATCCCGACTACCTGGCGGTGGCCAAGGCCATCAACAGGACCGATCTGTACAAGCAGGCCGCCTCGCAGCTGAAGATCAACGTCCCGAAGAGCGACATGCGTTCGAGCAAGATGATCGACGGCGTCGTCTGGGATGGCACGAATCCGGCGAAGTACGCCGCCGGCTTCAAGATCCGGGCCGCCTGAGCGCGACCCGAGACGACAAGAGACGACCTGTCCCCCGTCCCAGGAGGTTCCCGACATGAATGCCGCCACCCTGTCCGTTGTCGCACCCGCCGCGTCGACCGCTCCGGCGACCTCGGCCGCCGCGCCGGCCGCCCCGGTGCTCGACGCCGAGACCCAGGCCCGCATGAAGGCCCAGGCCGAGGCCATGGCCCGTGCCCAGCGCCTGCGCACGCTCACCCGCATGGCCGCACCGGTGCTCGGCTTCGCCTTCTTCCTGCTGGTGTGGCAGGCGGTGGCGCACAGCGGCGACAAGCAGCTGCCCGGCCCGGCGGTGGTCTGGGACGCGGCGGTCAAGCTGTTCTCCGACCCGTTCTATGTCAACGGCCCGAACGACCAGGGCATCGGCTGGAACGTGCTGTCGTCGCTGCAGCGCGTGGCGGTGGGCTTCGGCCTGGCGGCGGTGGTGGGCATTCCGCTGGGCTTCCTGATCGGTCGCTTCGCGTTCTTCAACCAGATGCTCGACCCGATCATCAGCCTGCTGCGGCCGGTGTCGCCGCTGGCCTGGCTGCCGATCGGCCTGATGGTGTTCAAGGCCGCCAACCCGGCCGCGATCTGGACGATCTTCATCTGCTCGATCTGGCCGATGGTCATCAACACCGCGGTGGGGGTGCGGCAGGTGCCGCAGGACTACCTCAACGTCGCGCGTGTGCTGAACCTGTCGGAGCTGACGATCATCCGCAAGATCCTGTTCCCGGCGGTGCTGCCCTACATGCTGACCGGCGTGCGGCTGGCGGTCGGCACCGCCTGGCTGGTGATCGTCGCGGCCGAGATGCTGACCGGCGGCCAGGGCATCGGCTTCTGGCTGTGGGACGAGTGGAACAACCTGAATGTCGCGCACATCCTGATCGCGATCTTCGTGATCGGTGGTGTCGGCCTGCTGCTCGAGACGCTGCTGGTGGCCGTTGCCCGCCGCTTCGACTACTCCTGATCCACCGACTTCCGACTCTCCGGGGACCCTCATCATGAGCCAAGCCAATCTGGACACCCGCAACCAGCGTTTCCTGCGCATCGAGAACGTCGGCATGTCCTTCCCGACGAAGAAGGGCACCTTCATCGCGCTGCGCGACATCAACCTGGAGGTGGCCCGCGGCGAGTTCATCGCGCTGATCGGCCACTCCGGCTGCGGCAAGTCGACGCTGCTGAACCTGGTCGCCGGCCTGACCACGCCGACCTCGGGCGTGCTGCTGCTCGACGACCGCGAGCTGAAGGGTCCGGGCCCTGAGCGTGCGGTGGTGTTCCAGAACCACTCGCTGCTGCCGTGGCTGACCTGCATGGAGAACGTCTACCTGGCGGTCGAGCGGGTCTTCGGCGCCACCGAGAACAAGGCCAGGCTGCGCGAGCGCTCGCTGGCGGCGCTGGATCTGGTCAACCTGAGCCATGCCAGGGACAAGCGTCCCGGCGAGATCTCCGGCGGCATGAAGCAGCGCGTGGGCATCGCCCGGGCGCTGGCGATGGAGCCGAAGATGCTGCTGATGGACGAGCCCTTCGGCGCGCTGGACGCGCTGACCCGCGCCAAGCTGCAGGACGAGATGATGAAGATCGTCGCCACCACCGGCTCGACCGTCATGATGGTCACCCACGATGTCGACGAGGCGGTGCTGCTGTCGGACCGCATCGTGATGCTGACCAACGGCCCGGCGGCGACCATCGGCGAGATCCACCAGGTGCCGCTGCCGCCGATCCGCGAGCAGTTCCGCCCGCGCCTGGAGATGGCGCACGATGCCGGCTATCTGGCCTCGCGCGAGGCGGTGCTGGAGTTCCTGTACCACAAGCAGGCGCATGTCGAGAAGGACGCGGCCTGAGTCCGATGCGGGCCTGAAGCGTTGTTTCCGCAACACGGCCGGGATCCCGGCTTGTCACGCGGGTGACGCATTCGTCTTGTGAGAACCTGACCCGACGGTACCCCGTCGGGTTTTTTCTTGTGCCAATCTGAAACAGCATGTCAGGGCTTCGGCGGCGTGATCTGGCCGTTCTGGGCGCACAATCGGCTCATGCCGTGTGCGGAATGACGATGACCTGCATCGCGCCGACACCGGTCGGAGGCATCCTTGGGCATTCCGTGCAAGACAGCGGCCGGCCACGCCGAGATGGCGGCCCGCGAGCAGCGCCTGTCGCAGCGTCACCGGCTGCTGCTGCTGCTGGTCGACGGACAGCGCACCCTCGAGGAGGTGGTCGAGCAGGGCCGGCGCTGTGGCGTGCCGCGCGGCTACATCGACGAGCTGTTCGCGCTCGGCCTGATCGTCATCGGGCCGCCGCCGACCGCGCCGATGCCGCTCGACGGGCCTGACACCCTCGGGCCGGGCAGTGCGGTCAGCGACACCGAGCTGGCCCGGCTCGATGCCACGGACGGCAGCTTCGCCCAGGCGCGCCAGGTGCTGCTGGGGCTGCTGCGGGCCCATGCCCCGGTGTCGGGGGCAGTGATGATGCTGAGGGTCAGGCGGGCCCGCTCTCGCGCAGAATTGCGGGCCCTGCTGCCGGATGTGCAGGCGCGACTGCAGCGCGTGCGGCCGCAGGGCGAGACGCGCGAGCTGCTGCTGCGCGTCGAGTCGCTGCTGGTGTCCTGATCCGCACTCGAATCCGAATCCGAGTCCGGTCAGGGGGCCGGCTTCACGATCCCTGTCGTCCTGTGGCGTTCTCATGAGTTTCCTGGTCATCGACATCGGCAACACGCGTCTCAAGTGGGGCCTGTACGAGGCGCCCCGGCCCGAGGCGGCCCTGATCGCGCAAGGGGCGGTCTTTCTCGAGGCCATCGACCGGCTCGCCGAGGAGGACTGGGCCCGCCTGCCGGCGCCGCAGCGCATGCTGGGCAGCGCGGTGGCCGGCCAGGGCGTGCGCCGCCGCGCCGAGGAGCAGCTCGATCTGTGGGATCTGACGCCGCGCTGGGTGGTGTCGCAGCCGCAGGACGCCGGCGTGAGCAACGGCTACGAGCATCCGGCCCGGCTGGGCTCGGACCGCTGGCTGGCGCTGATCGGCGCGCGCGCGCGGGTGCTGGCCTCGGGGCCGGCGCGGCCTGCGCTCGTGGTGATGGTCGGCACCGCGGTGACGATCGACGCGATGGATGCCGAGGGCCGATTCCTGGGCGGGCTGATCCTGCCGGGCTTCGGGCTGATGCTCAAGGCGCTGGAGTCGGGCACCGCCGGACTGAAGGTGCCCACCGGCGAGGTGCGCGAGTTCCCGACCAACACCAGCGATGCGCTGATGAGCGGCGGCACCTACGGCATCGCCGGCGCGATCGAGCGCATGCACCGCCACCTGCTGCGCCGCTGCGGTGCCGAGCCGATGCTGCTGATGGGTGGCGGCGCCGCGGTCAAGCTCGCGCCCGAGACCGACCTGCCCTTCGAGCTGGTCGACACGCTGATCTTCGAGGGCCTGCTGCGCCTCGGGGCTCAGGAATTTCCGGGCGGCTGATCGGCGGCCCTGCGGTCGGCCTGCCAGCTGGCCAGCGCAGCGGCGTCCATCGGTGCGCCGATGCCCATGCCCTGCAGCTGGTCGCAGCCGTGCGCCAGCAGGAACTCGCGCTGCGCCTCGGTCTCGACCCCCTCGGCGACGACCGTCAGCCCGAGGCCGCGCGCCAGCTCGATGATCGCGCCGGCGATCGCGGCCGATTCGCGCTGATGCGGCAGCTCCCGCACGAAGGAGCGGTCGATCTTCATCTTGTCGATCGGCAGCTCCTTCAGATGGCTCAGCGAGGAGTAGCCGGTACCGAAGTCGTCGACCGAGAGCTTCACGCCGAGCTGGCGCAGCTGCGCCAGCCGTGCCAGCACGCCGGGCACATCGTCCATCAGCATGCGCTCGGTCAGCTCGAGCTCGAGCCAGCCGGGCGGCAGGGCGGTCTCGGCCAGCAGCTGCTCGATCGAGGCGATGAAGTCGGGGGCCTGGAACTGCAGCGTCGACAGGTTGACCGCCACCGTCAGCGGCAGACCGGCCTCATGCCACAGGCGCGCCTGGCGGGCGGCCTCGCGCAGCACCCAGGCGCCGATCGGCACGATCAGCCGGTGCTGCTCGGCCAGCGCGATGAAGGCGTCGGGCACCAGCAGGCCGCGCTCGGGATGATTCCAGCGGATCAGCGCTTCGACGCCGACAAAGCGGCCGTCGCGGGCGCAGACCTGCGGCTGGAACAGCAGCGCGAACTCCTCCTGCGCGATCGCCTGGCCGAGCTGGCCCTCCAGCACCAGGTTGTCCCTCGCCAGGCTGACCTGACGCGGCTCGAAGAAGACGCTGTGGGCGCGGCCGCGTGCCTTGGCCGCATGCAGCGCCGCATCGGCATGCTGGATCAGCACATCGGGCGTGTCGCCGTCGTCCGGATAGACCGCGATGCCGATCGAGGGCGTGATCGAGATGTCCTGCGTCGAGCCGGCGATCCGCACCGGACGCGCCAGCGCCTCGAGCAGCTTGCGCGCCACATGGGCGATCGCCTCGCGGCTGCGCACGCCCGGCAGCAGCACGATGAACTCGTCGCCGCCGAAGCGCGCCACCCGGTCGGTGCTGCGCACCCGCTCGCCCAGGCGGCTGGCCAGGGTCTTGAGCAGCGCATCGCCCGCGGCATGGCCGAGCGAGTCGTTGACCCGCTTGAAGTGGTCGAGGTCGATGAACAGCAGCGCCAGCCGGGTGTCGGAGGCCCGGGCGGCGACCATCAGATGCTCGAGCTGGCTGAACAGCGCGTGGCGGTTGGCCAGGCCGGTCAGCGCATCGTGATGCTCCAGGTAGTGCAGCTGGTCCTGCACGTCGCGGCGCTCGCGGATGTCGCGCAGCACCGTCATGCGCATCGGCGTGCCGCGCTGCAGCGTGCCGCGCTCGATCAGCTCGACCGGAATGCGCCGGCCGTCCTTCGCGATCAGGCTGGTCTCGATGCACAGGTCCTCCTGCGCATCGAGCCGGCGCGCCAGCCGGGGCTGGAATTCCGGCGCGATCAGGCCCAGCAGCGGCCGCTCCAGCAGCTCGTGCAGCGACTGGCCGATCAGCGTGCACAGCGCCGGATTGGCATCGACGATGTGGCCGTCGCGGTGGAAGACGATGCCCTCGACGCCGGCCTGCATGAAGCGCGCGAGCCGTTCCTCGGACTCGAGCAGCGCACGCTCGGCATGGTGGTGGCGGCTGTGGTCGCTGACCAGCAGATACAGGCCGTGGCGGCGGCCGCGTGCGTCGACATGCGGCGCCAGCGTCAGCTCGGCCCAGATCACGGTGCCGTCGGCCAGCGTGAGCCACTGCTCGGTGCAGACCGCCTCGCCATCGCGCTCGAGCTGTGCGGTGGCGGCCTGCAGCCAGTCGGCCAGATCCGGGGTGACCGCGCCGGCCAGTGGCTGGCCGATCGGGCCGCGTTCGGATGCAGCCGGGCACAGCGACTGCACGAAGGCCCGGTTGGCATAGCTGCAGCGCAGCGCATCGTTCTCGCAGTAGGCCATCAGCACCGGGGCGCTGTCGGCCAGCCAGCACAGCCGGTCGCGCTCCCGGCGGAAGGTCGGCTCGGCCGCCTGCGGCGCACCGACCTCGCGCACCAGCGCCAGCGCCTGGCCGGCCTGTGCGCCGGCTGGCCAGGACAGGTCCAGCTGCAGCCAGCGTCCGGCCGCCGCCGGCAGGGGCTCGATCGGTCCGTGGCGCCGGTCGGACAGCGCCGCGAGCAGCGGCTCGATGCCGGCCGGATCGAGCGTGAGTCCGGCGCCCGCCAGCACCTGCCCGCGCAGGTCGAGCACCACCGCCGGCAGGCCGAGCAGGTCGGCGGCCGCCAGGGCAGTCTCGAGTTCCGGGGCGATCGGGCAGGGCATGTCGAAAATGATGAAATCGCCCCGCATCCGGGCGGAATCCGGGCGGGGCCGGTTCATCATATCGGCCACGCCCCGGTCCGGTCGGGGTGACCCCTCCCCCTGTTCAGGGTGGTACCACGCCAGGTGTCAGAGGATGTAACGCGACAGATCCTCGTTGCCGGCCAGTTCGCCCAGGCGCGCGTCGACCTGCGCGGCGTCGATCGACACCGTCTCGCCGCTGCGCCGCGGCGCGTCGAAGGAGATCTCGTCGAGCAGGCGCTCCATCACGGTCGAGAGCCGGCGCGCGCCGATGTTCTCGGTTCGCTCGTTCACGCCGTGCGCGATCTCGGCGATGCGGCGGATCGCGCCCGGCAGGAAGTCGAGCGTCACGCCCTCGGTGGCCAGCAGCGCCTGGTACTGCTTGAGCAGGCTGGCGTGCGTGCTGCTCAGGATGGCCTCGAAGTCGTCGACGCTCAGCGAGCCCAGCTCGACGCGGATCGGGAAGCGGCCCTGCAGCTCCGGGATCAGGTCGCTCGGGCGCGACAGGTGGAAGGCCCCGGAGGCGATGAACAGGATGTGGTCGGTGCGCACCATGCCGTGCTTGGTCTTGACGGTGGTGCCCTCGACCAGCGGCAGCAGGTCGCGCTGCACGCCCTGGCGCGAGACATCGGCGCCGCCGCTGCCTTCGCCCCGGCTGGCGACCTTGTCGATCTCGTCGATGAAGACGATGCCGTTCTGCTCGGTGTTGTGCAGCGCGCGGGTGACGATCTCCTCCTCGTTGACCAGGCGCTGCGCCTCCTCGTCGATCAGCAGGCGGCGCGCCTCGGCGATGGTCAGCTTGCGGGCCTTGCGCTTGCCCTGGCCGAGCTGCGAGAACATGCCCTTCAACTGCTCGGCCATGTCCTCCATGCCGGCCGGGCCCATGATCTCGACCGCGGGCCGTGCCTCGGCGACCTCGATCTCGATCTGCTTGTCCTCCATCGAGCCTTCGCGCAGGCGCTTGCGGAAGGTCTGGCGTGCGGTGCTGTCGACCGGCGCCGGCGCGGGCGCCGCAGGCTCGGCGAAGCCGAAGCCCAGGCCGCCCAGACCGGGCGCGCTGGCCGGGCGCGGCGGCGGCACCAGCACGTCGAGAATGCGCTCCTCGGCGGCGTCCTCGGCGCGGTGGCGCATCAGCTTCACCTGGCGCTCGCGCTCCTGCTTGACCGCGCTCTCCACCAGATCGCGGATGATGGTGTCGACATCCTTGCCGACATAGCCGACCTCGGTGAACTTGGTGGCCTCGACCTTGATGAAGGGCGCGTCGGCCAGCTTCGCCAGGCGCCGGGCGATCTCGGTCTTGCCGACGCCGGTCGGGCCGATCATCAGGATGTTCTTCGGCGTGATCTCGGGGCGCAGCTTCTCGTCGACCTGCTGGCGGCGCCAGCGGTTGCGCAGCGCGATGGCCACGGCGCGCTTGGCGCCCTGCTGGCCGACGATGTGGCGGTCGAGTTCGGAGACGATTTCCTGCGGGGTCATGGCGCTGCTCATGCTCGGGCTCACTCCAGGGTCTCGATGGTATGGGACTGGTTGGTGTAGATGCACAGGTCGCCGGCGATCTCCAGCGAGCGCTTGACCACCTCGGCCGGCGCCATCTCGGTGTGCTGCAGCAGCGCGCGGGCAGCGGCCTGCGCATAGGCGCCGCCCGAGCCGATCGCCACGATGCCGTGCTCGGGCTCGAGCACGTCGCCGTTGCCGGTGATGATCAGCGAGGCGCTGCGGTCGGCCACCGCCAGCATGGCCTCGAGGCGGCGCAGCACCCGGTCGGTGCGCCAGTCGCGGGTCAGCTCGACGGCGGCGCGCACCAGGTGGCCCTGGTGCTTTTCCAGCTTGGACTCGAAGCGCTCGAACAGCGTGAAGGCGTCGGCGGTCGCGCCGGCAAATCCGGCCAGCACCTGTTCGCGGTAGAGCTTGCGCACCTTGCGCGCGCTGGACTTGACGACGATGTGGCCGAGCGTGACCTGGCCGTCGCCGCCAATGGCCACGGTGTTGCCGCGACGCACGCTGACGATGGTCGTGCCGTGAAAGGATTCGGTGGACATGATGGGGCGTGGGCTCGCTGGGAGCGTGGACAAGGCAGGGGGCAGATGGGGCGCGACGCAGCGCTTGCAAGGGCTGCGGCGGCAGGCGGGGCGAGGTGGGGCTTCAGTCGCGGCGGATGGCCACGCGCGCCTGCTCGGTGATGCCCATGGCGCCGCAGAACAGCGCCACCAGCCGGTGTGCATCGACGAAGGTCACATGGCGGCCCTCGCCACGCCGGCCGATGACCCAGTTCAGCAGGTCGCCGGCGGCGATGAAGTCGATGCGCATCAGCCGCGCGCAGGAGATGTGGATGATGCTCGACTTGCCGATCTGCTCGTCCATCGACAGCAGCAGCCGGCTGATGTCGCCGAGCAGCTGGCCGTTGAGCTCGACCTGCGCCACCTCCAGCATGCCCTCGTCAGGCGACTGCGACTCCATGAAGCTGGTGGCGACATCGGCGATGCCGGTGGTCGGCGTCTCGACCACCACCTGCCCGGAGGCATCCGACAGCCGCACGCTGCAGCGTGCCGGCATCCAGGAGGGCGGCGAGACCTCGTAGGTCATGCAGTAGTCGATCGCGGCCTGGTCGAAGTCGTTGGTGCGGTGCGCCAGACGCAGCGCCTCCATGCGCAGCAGCCAGAAGGCCGGGTCGGCATCGCGCATGCCGTTGGGCGCCATCTCGGCCAGCACCGCCAGCATGCGGTCGGCGCCGATCCAGCGCATCTCGATCGGCTCGTCCGACCATTCATGCAGCAGCCGGTGCAGCATGCCGGCCGCCTGCGGCTCGACGCGCCGCAGCGGCCGCCAGTCCAGCACCCAGGGCAGCGGCATCTGCAGCAGCTGCGCACGCAGATGGCCGACGGCATCGACCTCGAGCCGCTCCGGGCTGACCCAGCCGAGATGGCCGTCGATCTGGGCCGGCATGCCCGGGCTGCCGGACGCATGCTGCGTGTCCTGGCGCTTCGCGTCGGAGGCGAGCTGCGGGATCGAGAACCACTGCGGCGGCGACATGCCGAAGCGCTCCTGGTAGTCGAGCGCAGCCGCATCGAAGCGGGTCTGGTTGCCGGTGGCGCGGTAGTGGTCGAACAGCACATGCCAGGTCTCGGCATGCCGGGCCCGCGGCCCGCTCAGGCTGATCAGCGCCAGCAGCGAGCGTTCGCACAGCTCGAAGTCGGCATTGGCGAAGGCGATGACCGCCTCGTCCAGATCGGGGTCGTGGGCCAGCTCGGAAACCTGCACCTGGTCGCCACCCTCCACGCCCGGACCATGCACGCTGATGCGGCCCGGGTTGGCGGTGCTCGGGCCGCTGTCGGTGCGCATCAGCACCGATTCCATCTGCATCGGCGCGGTCGGCTTGAAGGCGTCCGACAGATGCGGGCTGGTGGCCATGACCTGCGGCGCGGTGGTGGCATCGAAGCGCGATTCCACACGCGGCGGCGCCGGCCGGCCCATGACCGCGGCGCCGCGGCGCTGCGTCAGGCTCTCGCCGACCATCTGGCGCTCGATCGCGTCGATCTTGTCCTTGACGTCGTCGCCGTCGGGACGGGTGCCGTAGCTGTCGTGGCTGCGCACCTCGGAGTCGTCGAGGTGGGACAGGCCCTCCAGGCCCTCGAGGCCGGCCAGCCGGTCGCCGGTCAGGCCTTCGCGGCGGATGCGGCGCAGCGCATCGAACTCGCGCTTGCGCACGAAGTCGTTGCGGCGCTTGCGCTCGATCATCGCCTTGAGCTCCGAGCGGGCGTAGTCGTCCTGACGGGAGTCGGATTCGCTGCCGTTCAGATCTGCCCAGTCGGTGGTCGGGTTGAGCGCGAAGCGCACCACCTTGCGGAAGAACCCGCTTTTCGGGGAGTCCTTGGAGTCAGCCATGTGTGTTGCCTGATGGCGCTGCTGACGGCGCTTCGCGCGGACTCCGGCCGTCTCCCCGGAACATCGTCTGCGGTCAGTCGCCGAAGAGCTTTTGTTTCAGTTCCCTGCGCTGCTGCGCTTCCAGCGACAGTGTAGCGGTCGGGCGCGCCAGCAGGCGGCCCAGGCCGATCGGTTCGCCGGTTTCGTCACAGTAACCGTAGTCACCGGCATCGATGCGGCTGATCGACTGGGAGATCTTCTTCAGCAGCTTGCGCTCGCGGTCGCGGGTGCGCAGCTCCAGTGCGTGCTCTTCCTCGATGGTGGCGCGATCCGCCGGATCGGGCACGATCGAGGTGTCCTCGCGCAGGTGCTCGGTGGTCTCGCCGGCGTTGGCCAGCAGGTCCTCCTTCTGCCGCTGCAGGCGCGCGCGGAAGAACTCGAGCTGCTGGTCGCTCATGTACTCGCTGTCGGGCATGGCCAGCAGCTCGGCATCCGTCAGGTCGCATCCGGCCTTGGTCTTCCAGGCGTTGGCGAGGTTCGGGTCGGTCTTCAGGTCGTTCTGGGGCATGGGAGCCTCGGGTGGCTGGCAGTGGAGAAGGCCGTGATGGCCACCGGGTCGATCGTGCCGATTCCGGGCGCGCGGATTGTAGCGATCTCGGCCTGCGCCACGCTGATCGGCATCAGGGCGCGGCGCATCCCGTGGCGCATCTGCCGCATCCGCTTCATCCGGACGGGGGACATGGCCGGCCTCCGCTGTGCTGGCGGCGCCCGATCAGGCCAGGCACTGGCTCAGGCCGGCCTGGAAGACGTCGCGCGGCAGGTCGATGCCGATGAAGACCATGCGGCTCTCGCGCTTCTCGCCCGGCGCCCACTTCGGGCCCAGGTCGCTGCCCATCAGCTGGTGCACGCCCTGGAAGATCACCTTGCGCTCGGTGCCCTTCATGTTCAGCACGCCCTTGTAGCGCAGCATCTTCGGGCCGTAGATCTGCACGATCGAGCCGAGGAAGTCCTCGAGCCGGGCCGGATTGAAGGGCTTGTCCGAACGGAACACGAAGGACTTGACGTCGTCGTCGTGGCGGTGATGGTGCGGATGGTCGCAGCTCTCGCCGGGCGCGTGCTCATGGCCGCAGTCGGGGCCGTGCTCGTGACCGTGGTCATGGCCATGATGGTGGTGGCCGTGGTCGTCGGCGTCCAGGAAGGCCGGATCGATCTCGAGCTTGGCGTTGAGGTTGAAGCCGCGCAGGTCGAACACGTCCTTGATCGGCACGACGCCGAAGTCGACGCGGTGCTGCGGTGCGCGCGGGTTCATGTGCTTGATGCGGTGCGACAGCGCATCCAGCGTGGCGGCGTCCACCAGGTCGGCCTTGCTCAGGAAGATCTGGTCGGCGAAGCCCACCTGGCGGCGCGCCTCCTGGCGGGTGTCGAGCTGGCCGTCGCCGTGCTTGGCGTCGACCAGCGTCAGGATCGAGTCGAGCAGGAAGCTCTCGGCGACCTCGTCGTCCATGAAGAAGGTCTGCGCGACCGGGCCCGGATCGGCCAGGCCGGTGGTCTCGATGACGACGCGGTCGAAGTGCAGCTCGCCCTTGCGGCGCTTCTCGGCCAGCGTGGCCAGCGTCGCGCGCAGGTCCTCGCGGATCGTGCAGCAGACGCAGCCGTTGCTCATCTGGATGATCTGCTCCTCGGTGTCGGCCACGAGGATGTCGTTGTCGATGTTCTCCTCGCCGAACTCGTTCTCGATGACGGCGATGCGCTGGCCGTGCGATTCGGAGAGCACGCGCTTGAGCAGCGTCGTCTTGCCCGAGCCGAGAAAGCCGGTCAGGATGGTCGCGGGAATGAGGCCGTTGGACATGGCGGGCAGCAGGTCAGGGGAAAAATGGATGGACGACTGTCTGTCAAGCCCCCTGTGCTGTCAAGTTCCGGCCCCGCTCGGGCTCCGCTGCGCCCCCGTTCCGTCCGGATCGCCCCGCAGGCGCGCGGTTCCTGGCGGATCCTTGCGGTATTCTTCGCCCATCTTCACTTCCGGCACACACCGTGTCCGAACCCCAGCCGAGTTCCCGCAGCACCGCGGACCACCGCAGCCTGTTCGCGCGGGTGATCGAGTTCATTTCTCCCGGCCCCGACTCGCGCGACGAGCTGATGGAGACGCTGGCCGACGCGGAGCGACGCGAGCTGATCGATCCCGAATCACGCGCGATGCTCGAGGGCGTGATCCGCATGGCCGACCTGACGGCCGGCGACGCGATGGTGGCCGCACCCCGCATCGACATGATCGACATCGCCACCCCGTTCGACGAGGTGCTCGATGCGGTGGCCGGCACCGGTCATTCGCGCTTTCCGGTCTTCGAGGACTCGCGCGACAACATCATCGGCGTGCTGCTGGCCAAGGATCTGCTGCGCACGCGCGGCCTCGATGCGCCCGACCTGCGCATGCTGCTGCGCCCGGCGCTGTTCGTGCCCGAGTCCAAGGGCCTCAACGAGCTGCTGCGCGACTTCCGCTCCAACCGCAACCACCTGGCCATCGTCATCGACGAGTTCGGCGGCCTGGCCGGCATGATCACCATCGAGGATGTGCTCGAGCAGATCGTCGGCGAGATCGAGGACGAGCACGACGAGAAGCGCGAGGGCGAGTCCGGCATCTACACCCTGACCGACGGCAGCTCGCGAGTGGCTGGCGATGCGGCGGTGGTGGCGGTCAACGCCCATTTCGCCACCGACCTGCCGGCGGACGAGTTCGAGACCATCGGCGGGCTGGTGGCGCACAGCAACGGCCGCGTGCCGCGCCGCGGCGAGAGCGTCGATGTCGGCCCGCTGCGCTTTGCGGTGATGCTGACCCGGGGCGGCGCGGTGCGCTGGTTCCGGGTGTCGCGCGTGCCTGCGGGCGACGACGCCAGCGGTGGCTGAGCGCGGTCTGTCCCGTGTGCCGGCGCCGGTCGGCGGCCTGCTGGCGCTCGGCGCCGGCGGCCTGCAGGCGCTGTCGCTGGCGCCTGAGCCGCGCGGCGTGCTGCAGGTGCTGGGCGCGGCGCTGCTGGCGGCGCTGGTGATGCAGGCCGCGCCGCGGCGCGCCTTCGTGCTGGGCGCGCTGGCCGGCGTGGCCTGGCTGGCCGGCACCTTCTGGTGGCTGTTCATCAGCATGCATCGCTACGGCCACCTGCCGGCCTGGCTGGCGGCGGGCGCGGTGCTGGCGCTGGCGGCGGCGCTGTCGCTCTATCTGGCCGGTGCGATGGCGCTGTTCGCGCGCTGGCGCGGGTGCGGCGGCTTCGGGCGCGAGCTGCTGCTGTGGAGCGCGCTGTGGCTGCTGGCCGAGCTGGCGCGTGCGCAGCTGCTGACCGGATTCCCCTGGGGCGCCGCGGGCTACGCGCATGTCGACGGGCCGCTGGCGCTGCTGGCGCCGTGGCTGGGCGTGCACGGCATGGGCGCGGCCGGCGCGGCGCTGGGCTTCGTGCTGGCACGGCTGGCGCTGCAGCCGCGCCAGTCGGCGCGTGCTGCGGCGCTGGGGCTGACCGCGGCGCTGGCGCTCGCTCCGGCGCTGCGCGGGCCGGACTTCACCCGCGCCACCGGCGGCCTGTCGGTCACGCTGCTGCAGGGCAATGTGCCGCAGGACGAGAAGTTCGACTTCAGCCGGCTGCCGCAGACGCTGGACTGGCATGTGCGGGCGCTCTTGGCCTCGACCGCCGATCTGGTGGTGGCCCCCGAGACAGCCATTCCGCTGCTGCCGGCGCAGCTGCCGCAGGGGCTGTGGCCGGGCCTGGAGGCCCACTTCTCGCGTCGCACCACCTCGGCGCTGGTCGGCGTGCCGCTGGGCGATGCCGACAGCGGCTACAGCAACTCGGTCGTCGGCTTCGGGCCCGGCCGGGCCGGCGCCGAGCTCTACCGCTACGACAAGCACCACCTGGTGCCCTTCGGCGAGTTCATTCCCTGGGGCTTTCGCTGGTTCGTCGACATGATGCGCATGCCGCTGGGCGACTTCTCGCGCGGGCCGCTGGCCGCGCCGTCCTTCGCGGTCGGCACCGAGCGGGTCGGGCCGAACATCTGCTACGAGGATCTGTTCGGCGAGGAGCTGGCCACCCGCTTCGTCGACGCGGCGCAGGCGCCGACGGTGCTGGCCAATGTCAGCAACATCGGCTGGTTCGGCGAGACGGTGGCGGTCGACCAGCACCTGCAGATCTCGCGCCTGCGCACGCTGGAGCTGCAGCGGCCGATGGTGCGCGCCACCAACACCGGTGCGACGGTGGCGATCGACCACCGCGGCCATGTCACCCACCGGCTGGCCCCGCATGTGCGCGGCGTGCTGGAGGCGCAGGTCCAGGGCCGCGAGGGCACGACGCCGTTTGCCTGGTGGGCCGGGCGGCTGGGTCTGCTGCCGCTGTGGGGGCTCGGGCTGGTGGCGGTCGCCTGGGCACGGCAGCGCCGCACCGGCTGAACGGCCACCGCCTGAGGCTGCGGCTCAGACGGCGCCGCTCCAGCGCCGCGCCGCCGTTTCCACCACCTCCGACAGCGGCATGCCGGTGCGGTGCAGCCGGCGCAGCCAGGTGGCGTCGTTGCCCTCGCCGAGCGAGTCGCGGATCTGCTGGCAGGCGTCCCAGGACTTCAGGTCGACCGCATGCGCATCGACCTTGGCCAGCGTGCGCACGATGTCGTCGCGCAGCCGCGAGCGCTGCTTGGTCTGCGGATTGACCACCTCGCCGTCCAGCCCGAAGCGGCAGGCCTGGAAGCGGTTGTAGGTGTAGACCAGATAGTCGTCCTCGGCCGGCTCGAAGGGGCGCTCCTGGATCAGGTAGCGGCAGATCGCCTGCAGGTAGCAGGCCAGCGCGGCGGCCTTCTCCACCGTCAGCGGCGTGTCGCAGACCCGCAGCTCGATCGTGCCGTACTCGGGCTTGGGGCGGATGTCCCAGTAGAAGTCCTTCATCGACTTGACCACGCCGGTGTCGGTCATCTTGTCGAAGTAGGTGCCGAACTCCGCCCAGCTGCGCACGAAGGGCGCGCGCCCCGACAGCGGGAAGGCGAAGACCGCATTCAGCCGCGCCGAGTCGAAGCCGGTGTCCTGCCCCTGCACGAACGGCGAGGAGCCCGCCAGCGCGATGAAATGCGGCACATAGCGCGACAGCGCATGCAGCAGCCACAGCGCATCGTCGCCGTTCGGGCAGCCGACATGCACATGCTGGCCGAAGACGATGAACTGCTTGGCCAGGTAGCCGTAGAGATCGCTGAGGTAGTTGAAGCGCTCGCCGGGATAGATCTGCTGCTCGCTCCAGTGCTGGTAGGCGTGCGTGCCGCCGCCGGCAATGCCGATGTTGAGCCGGCGCGAGGCATGCACCAGCTGGTCGCGCATGTCGCGCAGCTCGGCCAGCAGCGGGCCGTGCTCGCGCTGGATGGAGGTGCCGATCTCGATCATCGAGCGCGCGATCTCGGGCTTGATGTCCCAGGCGCCGGTGTGGCGTGCGGTCTCGCGCAGCAGATCCTCGGCCTGCGGCACCAGGTTCTGGTCGTGGGTGGAGATCAGCTGAAGCTCGAGCTCGACGCCCAGCGTCAGCGGCTCGGAGGTGGCGAAGTCCTGCAGCGGCATGGCGGACGGTTTCCTGTCGGGGGAAGGCGGGGCGGGGGCGGATTCAGTCGGGGCGGGCGTCGCTCTCGCGTGCGACCCCCCGCAGGCCGAGCTGCAGCCATACCGGGCCGCTGAGCTGCAGCAGCGTCAGCGCGATCAGCAGCGCCTGCATCGGCTCGGCCGGCGGGGCGGGCAGGTGTGCCGGCCAGCCCAGCGTCGCGCTGGTCAGCAGCAGCGGCAGGCTCGAGGCCGGCTGCAGCGCCAGCCCCAGCCCGAGCGACTGGCGCCAGCCCAGGCCGCTCGGACGCGCCAGCAGCAGCACCGTGCCGACCTTGGCCAGCAGCCGCGCGCCGATGATCGCCGCCACCAGCGGCCACAGCCCGAGCAGCCCGTCGAGCGTCGACAGCAGGCCCAGCGTGAGCAGCAGCAGCAGCGTCAGCGCCGCCCCGCCGCTGCCGAGCTGCGGCTCGACCTGCAGCCGGTGGCCCATGCGCGCGCGCGCCACCATGCCGGCCACCAGCAGCGACAGCAGCGGCGAGACGGTGAACTGCGCTGCCAGCATCGCCGCGATCACCACCAGCGCGAGCTGCAGCGTCGCCAGCCCGGTGCCGCGGATCTGCCGGCTCAGCCGTTCGAGCAGCAGCCCGGCGAAGGCGCCCAGCAGGTAGGAGCCGCACAGCGCGTACAGCACGCCGGCCAGCGCCGGCTGCCATTCGAAGCCGTCGGCATCCAGCGTGACAGCGACCTGCCAGATGCTCAGCGCCAGCACCGCGCAGACGGTGTTGACCGCGGTCATCACCAGCAGCCGCTCGGTGACCTGACCGCGCGGGCGCAGCTCGCCCAGCACCGCCATCGTGATGACCGGCGAGCCGGCCATCGCCACTGCGCCGGCCAGCGTCGCGCTCTGGTGGTCGACGCCCAGCAGCATCAGCGCGCCGGCCACCGCGAGACCCGACAGCAGCGCCTCGGCCAGGCTCTTGAGCGTCAGCCAGGGGTTGTCGCGCAGCCAGCGCGGCCGGATGCGCGCGCCCAGCTCGAACACCAGCAGGCCGACGGCCAGATCGATCAGCGGCTTCCAGGCATCCAGCTCGGCCCGGGCCACCAGACTCAGCGCCAGCGGGCTGGCCAGCGCGCCCACCAGCATCGCGCCCAGTGCACGCGGCAGGCCGGTGGCACGGCGCACCGCCTCGCCGGCCAGCAGCGCGATGATCATCAGCACCGCCAGGCCCAGCACCGGATCGGCGCCACGCAGCGCCTCGATCGGCCACAGCGCGATCTCGCGGCCCCAGTCGGCCGCCGCGCCGGCGCCGGTCGGCTCGAGCGCGTTCAGATCCTCGCTGGCCGGCAGCAGCCGGGCCATGGTGTCGGACAGGGCGATGCGGCTCAAATCAGGTCTCCGGGTGGATGGGCCGAGGCTGCAGAGAGAAGGTCCGGCCGCTCGATGGCGGATGAATCGTGAACGGCGTCACGATTTCTGGCGGAGGGTGGATCAGTGTACCGATGCACTGCGACAGTGCGGTAACAACCGGCGCCTGGCAGGGGCCGGGATCGGCGGATCCGGCGCGGCCGGGGATAATGTCCGATTACCCTCCCGAACCCTGCCATGGCCCTTCTCACCCTCCAGGACGCCTGTCTCGCCTACGGGCATGTCGCGCTGCTCGACCACGCGGCGATGTCGCTCGAGCCGGGCGAGCGCCTCGGCCTGATCGGCCGCAACGGCACCGGCAAGTCCTCGCTGCTGAAGATCCTTGCCGGGCTGGAGCGCCCGGACGACGGGCTGCTGCAGCTCCAGCAGGGCCTGCGGCGCCATTACGTCGCGCAGGAGCCGCAGTTCGCGCCGGGCGCGACGGTGTTCGAGGCGGTCAGCGTCGGCGTGGCCGAGGCCAAGGCGCTGCGCGAGCGCTACGAGGCGCATGCGCCCGGCGAGGATCTGGATGCGCTGCAGAGCCGCATCGAGGCGCTGGACGGCTGGACCTGGGAGCAGCGTGTCACCGAGACGCTCGAGCGCCTGCAGCTGCCGGCCGACCGGGTGGTCGACGAGCTTTCCGGCGGGCTGAAGAAGCGCGTGGCGCTGGCGCAGGCGCTGGCGGCCGCGCCCGATGTGCTGCTGCTCGACGAGCCGACCAACCACCTCGACCTGGAGGCGATCGTCTGGCTGCAGGATCTGCTGGCGGGCTTCGCCGGCGCGGTCATCCTGATCACGCACGACCGCGCCTTCCTCGACGCGGTCTCGACCCGCATCCTCGAACTGGACCGCGGCCAGCTGCGCAGCTACCCCGGCAGCTTCAGCGCCTACGAGGCGACCAAGGCGCGCGAGCTCGAGGACGAGGCGCTGGCCAATGCGCGCTTCGACAAGCTGCTGGCGCAGGAGGAGGTCTGGATCCGCAAGGGCGTGGAGGCGCGTCGCACCCGCAGCGTCAGCCGCATCAACCGCCTGGTGGCGCTGCGCGAGCAGCGCGCCGCGCGCCGCGACGTCGTCGGCAAGGTGCGCCTGGAGCTCGACACCGGCAGCCGCAGCGGCAAGATCGTGGCCGAACTCGAGGGCGTGGCCAAGTCCTACGGCACCCGCGCCATCGTGCGCGACTTCACCGCCACCATCCTGCGCGGCGACAAGGTCGGCCTGATCGGCCCGAACGGCGCCGGCAAGACCACGCTGCTCAAGCTCATCCTGGGCGAGATCGCGCCGGACGCCGGCACGGTGCGCCAGGGCACGCAGCTGCAGGTGGCCTACTTCGACCAGATGCGCGACGCGCTCGACCTCGACGCCACGCTGGCCGACACCATCAGCCCGGGCAGCGAGTGGGTCGAGATCGGCAGCACGCGCAAGCATGTCATGGGCTATCTGGGCGACTTCCTGTTCTCGCCGGCGCGCGCCAACTCGCCGGTGCGCACGCTGTCGGGGGGCGAGCGCAACCGCCTGCTGCTGGCGCGTCTGTTCGCCAAGCCGGCCAATGTGCTGGTGCTCGACGAACCGACCAACGACCTCGACATCGAGACGCTGGAGCTGCTCGAAGAGCTGCTGCAGGACTATGCCGGCACCGTCTTCGTGGTCAGCCACGACCGGCGCTTCCTCGACGCGGTGGTGACCAGCACCATCGTCAGCGAGGGCGACGGCCGCTGGCGCGA
This sequence comes from Sphaerotilus sp. FB-3, assembly GCF_023706025.1. NCBI lineage: Bacteria > Pseudomonadati > Pseudomonadota > Betaproteobacteria > Burkholderiales > Sphaerotilaceae > Sphaerotilus > Sphaerotilus sp. FB-3. Next base: position 135,175 of record NZ_BQWE01000016.1, read on the forward strand.
GTACGAGGGCAGCGTCGAGGACTGGCTGGCGCAGTCGCAGCGCGCCGCCGCGCTGGCGGCCAAGGCCGCCAAGGCAGCGCCGAAGGCCGAGGCGCCGGCCCCCGCGGCCGCGCCGGTGAGCGCAGCCGCCGCGCCGGCTCCGGCCGTCGCCCCGAAGCGCAAGCTCAGCTACAAGGAGCAGCGCGAGCTCGACGAGCTGCCTGTGCGCATCGCCGCGCTCGAGGACGAGCAGAAGGCGCTGGGCGAACTGCTCAACGGCTCCGAGCTCTACACCCGCTCGCCCGAGAAGATCGCCGAGACGCACGCCCGCTTCGCCGCGATCGACGAGGCGCTGCTGGCGCTGCTCGAGCGCTGGGAAGATCTCGGCAGCCGCTGAGCGATCCGCTCGCTCAGGCCGCCCGCGTGCTCGGGCGGCTGGCACCGGTCGGCGACGACAGCCGGCGGTGCCAGTGCACGAAGGCGGTCGACAGCATCAGCGCCTCGCCGTCGGCGACATGGGCGTCGGCCTCGACCACCGTGCGGCACAGATGGATCAGCTCGGTGCACAGCCCGGGATCGTCGACCTCGTCGAGCAGGTCGCCGATCAGGCGCGGATCGATGCGGGCGGTGTCGTTCCAGACCATCGGGCACTGCACCAGCAGGTCTTCGCACAGTCCGTGCAGCACCTCGCGGAAGGCTTCGGCGCTCAGGCCCAGACGGCAGGCGATGTCCTGGCGCTGCAGCGTGTCGATCTCGATCAGGCTGACATGACCGTCGGCGACCAGGGCCAGGGCGACGATGCGTGCGGCGGCCTCGGGGCTGTTGGCGGGATAGCTGCGCATGGGGGTCTTTCTGTCGGGGTCCGTCGTGAGGCCGGAGCGATTCCGGGGGGATGTCACTCAGCGTAGGGCGATCGACATTCCTGTAAAACCAGCATGAAACTGAATGATGTTCAGTCTGTGGCTGAGTGATGGCGTCTGGCTGGCGGGAACTTCCGAGGGGCCTTCCGGATCCGTGACGGACGATGAGCCTCGACTTCAGCTACCGGCATCTCTACTACTTCTGGGTCGTCGCCCGAGAGGGCGGCATTTCGCGGGCGGCGGCCCGGCTGGGCATGGCGGTGCAGACCGTCAGCGCCCAGGTGCGCGAACTCGAGCGCGAGCTCGGCCATGCGCTGCTGCGTCCGGCCGGGCGCGGCGTCGCGCTGACCGAGGCCGGCGAGGCCGCCATGCATCAGGCCGACCTGATCTTCCAGCTCGGCGAGCAGCTGCCCGAGCGGGTGCGCGGAGCCGCGACCCAGCCGGTGCGGCGGCTGCAGGTGGGGGTCGGCGGCGGCGTGCCCAAGCTGGTGACCTGGCGGCTGCTGCAGCCGGTGCTCGACGAGCCGGATCTGCGCCTGAAGGTGGTCGAGCAGCCGGTCGAGGATCTGCTGGCCGATCTGGCGCTGCACCGGCTCGACCTGGCGCTGGTCGACCGGGCGCCGGCGCCGCATCCGGGGCTGCGGCTGCGCACCTGGCTGCTGGGCGTCTCGCCGGTGGCCTGGTATGCGCCGCCTGCGCTGCTCGAGGCGGCGCAGGCCGACTTCCCGCGCTCGCTGGCGCGGGTGCCTGTGCTGCTGCCGCTGCCGCCGGCGACGATGCGCCAGCAGCTCGATCCCTGGTTCGAGCGCGAGGGCGTGCGCCCGCGGATCGCGGGCGAGTTCGAGGACAGCGCGCTGCTCAAGACCTTCGGCGCCCGCGGCCTGGGCGTGTTTCCTGCGGCCGAGTGGGTCGAGGAGGATCTGCTGGCGCGCTATGGCGTGTGCCGCATCGGCGGCTGCGCCGGGGTCGACGAGCCTTTCCATGCGGTCTGCGCCGAGCGCAGCGTGCCGCACCCGCTGGTGGCGCGGCTGATGGCCTCGGGCCCGGTCGAGGCCGGGCCGGTGCTCAGCGCACCTTGCCGAGCAGGGTCTGCACGTCGCCGAGCATCGCCTCGAGCTTCGGTGCGTCCTCCTCGCTGAGGTGGAGCTGGGCGCGCATTTCCTGCTGCATGAAGCACACCGTCATGCGCACATAGGCGCTGTCGAGGGCCTTGCGCACCGCGGCCATCTGGCTGGCGATGTCGAGGCAGGGCTCGCCGGCCTCGAGCATGCGCTGGATGCCGCGCAGCTGGCCCTCTGCGCGCTTGAGCCGGTTGAGGATGTCGGTGCGGCTGGATTCGTCCTGGAGCTGGGCCATGTTGCAAGCCTGGAAGGGATTGACCGGGGGTTTCGGGATGCGCATTGTCCCTGCTCCGTGACAGATCGTGGTGGATTCCTTCGCGGCCCGTGAAACGGTTCCACCGCTCAGCGGCAGCAGCTACCGCCGCTGCCCGTGTCATCGCGCACGCCGAGCTTGCGCAGGATCAGCCCGAGCGGGCAGAAGTTCGTGAAGCCGAACTGCAGCAGGTTGGCGCCGACGAAGGCGGTGAAGGCCAGCGCCCAGTGGCTGACGAACAGCGGGCTGCCCTCGACGCCGAGCGCCAGCGAGATCAGGATGAAGCTGCCCGCGAAGATGCGGATCAGGCGGTCGACGGTCATATCAGGCTCCTTGGGGAACGGTGGGTGCAGGGAGGAAGTCGGGGTGGTGCCGCCGGTAGACGGCGTAGTACAGCACCGGGATCACGACCAGCGTCAGCAGCGTCGAGACCAGGATGCCGAAGATCAGCGCGATGGCCAGACCGTTGAAGATCGGGTCGTCGAGGATGAAGAAGGCGCCGATCGTGGCCGCCAGCCCCGTCAGCACGATGGGCTGCGCGCGCACGGCGGCGGACTGCATCACCGCTTCCTTGAACGCCATGCCCTGCGCGACCTGCAGCTCGATGAAGTCCACCAGCAGGATGGAGTTGCGCACGATGATGCCGGCCAGCGCGATCATCCCGATCATCGAGGTGGCGGTGAACTGCGCGCCCAGCAGCGCGTGGCCCGGCATCACGCCGATGACGGTCAGCGGGATCGGCGCCATGATGATCAGCGGCGTCAGGTAGTTGCGGAACTGGGCGACCACCAGCAGGTAGATCAGGATCAGGCCGACGCCATAGGCCGCGCCCATGTCGCGGAAGGTCTCGAAGGTGATCTGCCACTCGCCGTCCCACTTGATCGCGTACTGGCGGTAGGGGTCGCCGGGCTGGCGGATCCAGAACTCGGCGATCTCGCCGGTGCCGGGCAGCGCGGCGTCCCCCAGCTTCGAGCGGATCGCGAACAGGCCGTACAGCGGCGAGTCGAGCTGGCCGGCCATGTCGCCGAAGACGTAGCTCACGCCGTGCAGATCCTTGGTGAACAGCGGCTTGTCGATCACGCCCTTTTCCACGCGCACCAGCTCCGACAGCGGCACGAGCTGGCCGTTGGCGGCGCGCAGCGGCAGGGCCAGCAGCGCGTCGAGCCCGACCTGCGCCTCGCGCGGCAGCTGCAGCCGCACCGGCACCGGGTACTTGCTCTGGCCGTCGTGCAGCCAGGCGGCGTCCAGGCCCGAGAGCGCGCCGTGCACCGTCTGCGCCACCGCGGCCACCGGGATGCCGAGCGACTCGGCACGCTGGCGCTGCACGCGAAGGAAGGCGCGCGGCGCGTCCTCCTTCAGCGAGGTCTCGACGCCGACGATGTCGGGCGTGGCACGGAAGGCCGCGGCGATGCGCGCGGCGAGCTGCTGGCGGCCGGCCTCGTCGGGGCCGTAGACCTCGGCGACCAGCGGGCTCATCACCGGCGGGCCCGGCGGCACCTCGACCACCTGGATGCGCGCGCCGTGCGCGGCGGCGATGCGCTCCAGGGCCGGGCGGTGGCGCTGCGCGATGGCGTGGCTCTTGTCGCTGCGGTGCTGCTTGTCGACCAGATTGACCTGCAGGTCGCCCTGCTCGGCGTCGGCGCGCAGGTCGTACTGCCGCACCAGGCCGTTGAAGGTGATCGGGCTGGCGGTGCCGGCGTAGCCCTGCAGGTTCTGCACCTCGGGCTGCTTCGCCAGATACGCGCCGAGGTCGTGCAGCGTCGCCGCGGTGTCCTCCAGCGCGCTGCCGGCCGGCATCTCGACGATGACCTGGTATTCCGACTTGTTGTCGAAGGGCAGCATCTTCAGCACGACCAGCTGCACCACCGCCAGCCCGACGCTCAGGAACAGCGCGCCGAGAATGCCCGCCAGCAGCAGCCAGCGCTTCGCGGCGCTCTCCAGGAAGGGCGACAGGATGCGCGTGAAGAGCGCCGGCAGCTTCGCTGCCATCCCGGTCGGCGCGGCGTGGCCGTCGCTGCCGTGGCCCTGGGCGTGCGACTTCATCAGCCGGGCGGCCAGCCACGGCGTCACCGAGAACGCGATCGCCAGCGAGATCGCCATGCCGAGGCTCGAGTTGATCGGGATCGGGCCCATGTACGGCCCCATCAGCCCGGAGACGAAGGCCATCGGCAGCAGCGCCGCGATCACCGTGAAGGTCGCCAGGATGGTCGGTCCGCCGACCTCGTCGACCGCAGCCGGAATGATCTCCAGCAGCGGCCTGTGCGGCTCGAGCTGCTGGTGGCGGTGGATGTTCTCGACCACCACGATCGCGTCGTCGACCAGGATGCCGATCGAGAAGATCAGCGCGAACAGCGACACCCGGTTCAGCGTGAAGCCCCAGGCCCACGACGCGAACAGCGTCGCCGTCAGCGTCAGGATCACCGCCGCGCCGACGATCACCGCCTCGCGCCGTCCGAGCGCGAAGCCGACCAGCAGGATCACCGAGCCGGTCGCGAACGCGAGCTTCTGGATCAGCTTGTCGGCCTTCTCGGCGGCGGTCCGGCCGTAGTCGCGGGTGACCGTCATCTCGATGCCGGCCGGAACCACGGTGCCGCGCAGCTCGTCGAGGCGGGCGCGCGCGGCCTGCGCGACGTCGACCGCGTTCTGGCCGGGCTTCTTCGTCACGGTGATCGTCACGGCCGGATGCACGCTGCCGGCGTCCGAGGCGGCGCCGGCCGGCGTGAACCAGACATGGCGCCGCGGCTGCGCGGCGCCGTCCTCGATCGTCGCGACCTCGCGCAGGTAGACCGGGCGGCCGGCATGCACGCCGACGACCAGGTCGCCGACCTCGTCGGCCGAGCGCAGGAATTCGCCGGTCTCGACCGACAGCATCTGCGCGCCGCCGTCCGGGGCGCGGCTCGCCTCGCGGTCGACCACCGTGCCGGCCGGCATCGCCAGGCTGGCGGCCTTCAGGGTCTGCTGCAGCCGCAGCAGGTCGACGCCGCGCTCGCGCAGCCGGCTCGGGTCGAGGCCGACCTGCACGACACGGCCCGGGCCGCCGATCGTCTTCACCTCGCGGCTGCCGGGCACGCGCTTGAGCTCGACCTCGATCGAGCGCGCGACGCGCTCGACCTCCAGCGCCGAGGCCTCGTCGCGGCTCCACAGCGTCACGCCGAGCACCGGCACGTCGTCGATGCCCTTGGGGCGCACGATCGGCGCCAGCGTGCCGAGGCCGGACGGCAGCCAGTCCTGGTTGGCGTTGAGCACGTCGTACAGGCGCACCAGCGCCTCGGTGCGCGGCACGCCGACCTGGAACTGCACCGTCAGCACCGCCACGCCAGGACGGCTGACCGAGTAGGTGTGCTCGATGCCGGCGATCTGCGAGAGCACCTGCTCGGCCGGCCGCGCGACCATGTTCTGCACGTCGGCGCTGCTGGCCCCGGGGAAGGGGATCAGCACATTGGCCATCGTGACATTGATCTGCGGCTCCTCCTCGCGCGGTGTCACCAGCACCGCGAACAGGCCGAGCAGCAGCGCGACGATCGCCAGCAGCGGCGTGATCGCGTTGGCCTGGAAGAGGGCCGCCATGCGGCCGGCGATGCCGCGCTCGCCCGGGCCGCTCACGGACGGGCTCCCGCCAGGCCGGCGCGCACCGCGTCGGCGGCAATGCGCTCGCCGGTCTTCAGTCCGGCGAGCACCTCGGTGCTGCCGCCGTGGCTGGTGCCGGCGCGCACCTGGCGCAGCACGAAGCCGTTCTCGCGCACGACATAGACGGCGGTCAGCTCGCCGCGGCGCAGCAGCGCCGCCGCCGGCACCGTCGGCACGCTGCGCGCGCCCGTCGGCGCGAGCGCGGCGCCGGTGAAGTGCACCCGCACCGTGCGGCCGGGGCGCAGGTCGGTGGCGTCGCCGGGCGCCAGGTCCAGCCGCCACTCGACGGTCTGCGCGACCGGATCGGCACCAGGCAGCTCGGTGCGACGCACCGGCGCGATGCGCCGGCCGTCGGGCAGCTCGATCTCGACCTGGCGTGCCGTACGCGCCTGGGCCGCCTGCGAGGCCGGCACCTGCACGGTGGCGCGCAGCGCGCCCGGCGCGTAGAGGGTAAGCACAGGCCGGCCCGGTGCGGCCAGGTCGCCGGCGTCGATGTGGGTGGCCAGCACCACGCCGTCGAAGGGCGCAGCGATGCTGGTGAAGTCCTGGCCGAGCGCGGCCTGGCGGCGTCCGGCGCGTGCCTGCGCCAGCCCGGCCTCGGCGGCACGGAACTGGTTCTCGGCCGCATCGAGCGCGGCCTGGCTGATGTAGCCCTGCGCGCGCAGCTCGCGGGTGCGCTCGAGCTGGGTGCGGGCGTTGCGCAGGTTCGCGTCGGCCTGCACCACGCCGGCCTCGCTCTGCGCGACGCCGGCCTCGGCGCTGCGTGCGTCGATGCGCGCGATCACCTGTCCGGCGCGCACCCGGTCGCCGGCGCGCACCGTCAGCTCCCGCACGCTGCCGGCGGCCTGCGCGGCGAGCACCGCCTGGCGCTGCGGCTCGAGCGTGCCGTCGAGCGAGAGGCTGGCGGCGTCGTGGCTGGCCTGCACCGTCAGCGTCGGCACCGTCAGGCCGGACGCGGCGGCGGACTGGGCCCGGGCGCCCGGCCAGGTGGCGGCCAGCAGCAGCGCGCCGGCCAGCCAGGGCAGGACGGCTCGACGGTCGGGGGCGGCAGGGGTGCTCATCTCGGCGATCTCCATGATGGAACGCATGGTAGCAAAATACCCATAAGGGTATCAATCGGTCCGAAGAAAAGGGCTTTCCGCGGGACGCTGCGCGCAGCTAGCATGCGGGCATGTCCACCTGTCCTGTCCGTCGCGAGCTGCTCGGTCGCAGCGCGGCCGTCGCCGGCCTGCTGGCCGGTCTCGGGCTGCTGCCTGCGCCGGCGCAGGCCGCCTGGAACGAGGCCGCCTTCGCCGCCATCGGCATCGACGCCGCGCTGGCCGCGCTCGGCCTGGCCGCACCGGTCGAGAGCGCCGACATCCGTCTGAACGCGCCCGACATCGCCGAAAACGGCGCGGCGGTGTCGCTGGGCTGCGCGACTCGGCTCGAGGGCGTGCACCGGCTGCTGCTGCTGGTCGAGCGCAATCCGGCGGCGCTGTGCGCGCTGTTCGAGGTCGATCCGGCGCTGGAGCCCGATGTGGTCATCCGCACCCGCATGGCCGAGTCCTCGCCGGTCTGGGCGGTCGCGCTGATGCACGACGGCCGGGTGCTGTACGCCCGCAAGACGGTCGAGGTCACGCTCGGAGGCTGCGGTGGCTGAGCCGCTGCCGACCTCGCCGCAGCCGATGCGCATCCGCGCGCTGCGCCAGGGCGAGCGCGTCGTCGTGCGGGTGCTGATGAGCCACGAGATGGAGAATGGCCGACGCCACGACGAGGCCGGCCGCCGGGTGCCGGCCTGGCACATCCGCGAGGTCGTCGCCCGGCTCGACGGCCGGGTGGTGCTGCAGGCGCACTGGGGGCCGTCGGTGTCGCGCCATCCCTATCTGCAGTTCGTGCTGCGCGCGGCGGCCGCGCCGGCCGGCAGCCGGCTGAGCGTCACCTGGACCGACAGCCGCGGCGAGCAGCGCAGCGACGAGACGCTGATCGGCTGAGGCCTCAGCCCAGCATGTCGGCCCAGATGTTGCGCGCCCAGGCCTCGGCGTGCCGGGCCTCGAGCGAGGAGCGCTGCGCCGACAGGCCGCCGGCGCCGGGCACCGGCACGAAGCTGCGCTGCTCCGGCTGCCAGGCGTGCACGCTGGCGACATGGATGGCCTGGTCCGTGTCGACCAGGCTGTAGCAGACGTTGTTCAGCATCGGCCGGGCATCGGCCTCGAGATCGAGCAGCTCCGCGACGATGGCCGCGGCGGCGACCTTGGCCTGCGCGTTGGCCATGTGGCCGGACTTGGGCATGCCCGGCGCGATCTGCAGCGCGTCGCCGAGCACATGCAGGCCGGGCGCGTGCACCGAGCGGAAGTCGCGGAAGTCCACCGGACACCAGCGCCCGTTGGCGGTGGCCAGGCCGGCGTGCACGGCCAGGTCGCCGGCACGCATGTCCGGCAGCAGGTTGATGACGTCGGCGCGCAGGTCCTCCTGGACCTCGAAGCGCAGCGTCATCGTGCGGGCGTCGACGCCGGTGACGCGGTGCTGAGGCCGGTACTCGATCATGCCCGGGTGCAGATCCTTCCAGGCCTGGCGGAACAGCGCCGCCTTGGAGGTGATGTCCGGATTGGCGTCGAGCACCAGCACCTTCGCGCGCGGGTGGGTGCGGCGCAGCCGGGCGGCGATCAGGCAGGCGCGCTCGTAGGGCCCGGGCGGGCAGCGGTAGGGCGCCTCGGGAATGGCGATGACGCAGGTGCCGCCGTCGGGCATCGCCTCGATCTGCCGCGCCAGCGCCAGTGTCTCCGGGCCGGCCTTCCAGGCGTGCAGCACGCGGCCCTCGTCATGCGCGGCCTTCAGGCCCTCGATGCGGTCCCACAGGAAATCGACGCCCGGCGCCAGCACCAGCCGGTCGTAGCCGAGCCGCTCGCCGCCGGCCAGCGTCGCTGTCCGGCGCTGCGGGTCGATCGCCACGACACGGTCCTGCACCCGCCGCACGCCGTGGCGCGAGCTCAGCCGCTCATAGGACAGCGTGATGTCGTCGAGTGTGCGCAGGCCGCCGATCACCAGGTTCGACACCGGGCAGGACACCAGATGCGGATTCGGCTCGACCAGCGTCACGTCGACGGCCAGGTCCGACAGCAGCCGCAGGTACCGGGCCGCGGTCGCGCCGGCATAGCCGCCGCCGACGACCAGCACGCGCGCCCGTGCCAGCGCCGAGCCGTGCGGCGCGGCGCAGCCGTTCAGGCCGGTCACGCCGGCGGCCATCAGGGCCTGGAGACAGCGGCGGCGGCGCATCACGGACTCTGGCGGGCGAAATGCTGCGCCAGCGCGTCGAGCTGCTCGGGGCTGTAGCCGCGGGAGATCTGGTGCATCACGGTGGCGGGCCGCTCGCCCGCACGGAAGGCCCGCAGCAGCGCGCGCAGCTCGCCCGCGTCGCGGCCGGCCAGCGCCGCCATGCCGCCGCCCTCGACCGCGCGCCCGTCGGTGCCGTGGCACTGCGCGCAGCCGGCGGCCAGCGCGCGCAGGTGCAGCGCCTCGGCGCGGGGGCCGGCTTCGGCGGCGCCGGCCGGCGGCATCAGCATCAGGCCCAGCAGCGCGGGCGCGAGCAGGCGGGAGGGCGGGGGCATCGTGGCTTCTTCCGTGAGCGATTCACACTCGGGTGCCCATGGTGCCGCCGCCGGCGCGGCTGCGGATAATGGGGTCTTCCCTCAGACCCCTGGAGTTCCATTCATCATGACCGCCGCCCTGCTTGCCGGAATGACGCCCGCCCGCCTCGACGCGATCGCGCCGGAGCGGCTGCCCGCGCTGCTGCGCCTGATGCCCAAGGCGGAGCTGCACATCCACATCGAGGGCTCGCTGGAGCCCGAGCTGATCTTCCGGCTCGCGCAGCGCAACGGCGTGACGCTGCCCTATGCGGATGTCGAGGCGCTGCGCGCCGCCTACGCCTTCACCGACCTGCAGAGCTTTCTCGACATCTACTACGCCGGCGCCAGCGTGCTGCTGAAGGAGGAGGACTTCTTCGACATGGCCTGGGCCTACCTCGAGAAGGCCGCCGCCGACAATGTCGTGCACGCCGAGATCTTCTTCGACCCGCAGACCCACACCGCGCGCGGCGTGCCCTTCGAGACGGTCATCAAGGGCCTGAACCACGCGGTGCACCGCGCCCATGCCGAGCTGGGCGTGAGCGCGAAGCTGATCCTGTGCTTCCTGCGCCACCTGAGCGAGGAGGAGGCCTTCGCGACGCTGGAGGAGGCGCTGCCGTGGCGGCACCACTTCATCGGCGTCGGCCTGGACAGCAGCGAGGTGGGCCATCCGCCGAGCAAGTTCGAGCGCGTCTTCGCGCGCTGCCGCGAGCTGGGCCTGCACATCGTGGCCCACGCCGGCGAGGAAGGCCCGCCGGCCTACATCGTCGAGGCGCTGGACCTGCTGCAGAGCGAGCGCATCGACCACGGCGTGCGCAGCCTCGAAGACCCGGCGCTGGTGGCGCGGCTGGCGGCCGTGCGCACGCCCCTGACGGTGTGTCCGCTCTCGAACGTCAAGCTGTGCGTCTTCGACGACCTGACGCAGCACAACATCGGCGCGCTGCTCGACGCCGGCCTGTGCGCGATGGTCAACTCCGACGATCCGGCCTACTTCGGCGGCTACATGAACCAGAACTTCGTCGAGCTCTTCAATGCGCAGCCGCAGCTCACCGCCCGCCACGCCTACCAGCTCGCGCTCAACAGCTTCGAGGCCAGCTTCGTCGACGCCGACCAGAAGCGCGCGTGGCAGCACCGCCTCGACGCGGTGTTCGCTGCGGGCTGAGGCCCTCAGCGGGACTGCCGCGCCGCCTGCGTGCGGCCGCCCCAGCCCCAGTCGTCGGCCGGCAGCTCGAGCACGCTGACATAGCTGGCCTCGACCAGCGCATCCGGCAGCGCGCGGCGCAATGTGTCCCAGGCTGCGGCGATCCAGTCGGCCTTCTGCTGTGCGGTGCTGGTGCCCGCGGTGATGCGGATCTCCAGCGCGAAGGTGGCGCGCGCCGGGCCGGCCTCGGCTGCGGAGCCGGGCGGCTCGACCGGCTCGCCGCCGATCGTCCAGCCGATCGGCTCGGCCAGCACCGCGACCGCGGTCAGTGCGCGCTTCTTGCCGAGCAGCCGCTCGGTGTGGCCGGTCAGCTCGCGGGCGATGGCGTGGCGCTGCTCGGGCTGCGTCAGCGCCGGCCAGGTGCTCAGGGTCAGCAGGGGCATGAAATTCTCCCGTTGAACATGGCGCTAGACTAGGTTCCATGCCTGTCCGGGGACAGCCTCATCCGTGCCCAGCGCCTTTGCATGCCGAGCAAAACCCGTCCTGATGCCCTGGCGCCCGAGGCGCCCGGCCATGCCGCGCCGGCCGATCTGGCGCTGTTCGTGCGCGTGGCCGAGCTGGGCTCGTTCTCGGCGGTGGCGCGCGAGCGCGACGGCGTGGCCTCGCAGGTGTCTCGCGCGGTCGACCGGCTGGAGGCGATCTACCGCGTGCGGCTGCTGCGCCGCTCGACCCATGGCCTGAGCCTGACGCCGGAGGGCGGCACGCTGCTGCAGCACGCCCGCCAGGTGCTGGCCGCGCTGGGCGATCTGGCCGACGAGCTGTCGGCGCGGCGCGAGTGTGCCAGCGGCGTCGTGCGGCTGGCGGTCAGCCCGGCGCTGGCGCAGTGCTTCGTCGTGCCGGCCCTGCCGGCGCTGGCGGCGCGCCATCCCGACCTGCGCATCGAGCTGCATGCCGACGACCGCATCGTCGATCTGGCGGCCGAAGGCTTCGATGTCGCGCTGCGCACCAACCATCTGCGCCATGAGGGGCTGGTGGCGCGCCGGGTCGGGCGCTTCCGGCGCATCGTCTGCGCGGCGCCGGCGCTGCTGGCGCGGCTGGGCACGCCGCAGACGCCGGTCGATCTGGCGCGCTTTCCGCTCGTCACGCACCTGAACGCCGGGCATCTGAACCGCTGGACCTTCCTGATCGAGGGCGAGCGCCGGCCCTGGCCGGTGAGCGGCCGCTTCAGCGCCAACACCACCTGGCTCGGGCTCGAGATGGTGCGCGCGGGCCTCGGCCTGGGCTGGCACAGCACGCTGCTGGTGGCGCCGCTGCTGGCGCGCGGCGAACTGGTCGAGGTGCTGGCGCCGTTCCGCGATCCGGGCTGGGCGCCGGTCTGGGCGGTGATGCTGCCCGAGCGCGACCGGCTGCCGCGCATCCGGGCGGTGGTCGACTTCCTGGCCGAGGCGATGCACGAGGCCGGCTGATCCTGCCGGCCCTGCTGAGCGATCAGGCGACCCGCGGGCCGCGCCCGATCTCCTCGACCAGCGCCACCTGGCCCGGCAGGCAGACCCGGCGCAGGTCGTAGCGGCGCACGACCGTCTCGCGCGCGGTGCTGCGGATCGCGTCATGCGTGCCGGGCGGCGCGGCCAGCGCGTCGGCCATCGTGCGCACCAGGCCCTCGCGGTCGAAGAAGTCGACCAGCAGGCCGTTGCGGCCGTGCTCGATCACCTCCTCGACCGGCGCGGTGCGCGAGCCGATCACCAGCGCGCCGGCCGACATCGCCTCCAGCATCGACCACGACAGCACGAAGGGGTAGGTCAGGTAGACATGGGCGCGGGTCACCTGGTAGAGCTTCATCAGCTGCGGATGCGGCAGCCGGCCGACGAAGTGGACGCGTGCGCGCATCGCCTGGTCGAGCTGCGGCGCGATCTCATCGCGCAGCGTGTCCTGCCAGCTGCGGCCGTCCTGCGGCCGGGCGCCGTAGGACACGCCGCTGCCGCCGACCATCACCACCTGCGCCTGCGGGCGCTCGCGCAGCAGCGCCGGCAGCGCGCGCATGAAGACGTGATAGCCGCGGTTGGGCTCGAAGTTGCGGTTGATGAAGCTCAGCACCTCGTCGCCGTGGCGCAGCCGCAGCGGGCCGTGCTCGAAGACCGCCTCGGGGTCGGGGCGGATCAGGTCGGTGTCGACGCCGTCGTGCAGCGTGCGGATCTTGTGCTGGAAGGCCGGCGGCACTGTCGAGCGCTGCCAGGCGGTCGGCGACACGCCGGCGTCCATCTCGACCAGGCTCTGCAGCAGGTGGGTGTTCTTCGCGCGCAGCCGCAGCCGCGCCTCGATGCCGCGCGGCGGGAACTCCGGGTCGAAGGTCACGTCGTGGCCCTCCCAGCCGTAGAACCATTCGACGAAGTGCAGCTGGCGCGCCTCGGGCCAGATGTCGCGCAGGAACAGCGCCTCGCCCCAGCCGGGATGCACGCAGATCAGGTCGGGCATGAAGCCGTGCTGCTCGCGCAGCGCCAGCGCGGCGCGCGCGCAGCCCTCGCCGCGCAGCACCTTGGTCTCGTATTCCGCCACCCACGGATGGATCTGCGGCGTGCTGCTGCGCGTCACCCTGTAGCGGGTGCAGGTCACGCCGGGCAGCGGCCGCGCGGTGGGCTCGAGCATCAGCGCGCGCACCTCGTGGCCGGCCTGGGCCAGCGCCGGGGCGAGGTGGACGTACTGGCCGGGAAAGTTCTGGTGGACGAAGAGGATGCGCATGATGCCGGCCAGTATCGCGATGTTCCGGAACTGAAAGAAGCCCTCGTCGCGGTGCCGGTCGGTCGATGTGGACAACCCGCATGGGCTCGGGCGGCGTGTCCGGGTCCAATGCCGGCCATGAGCGTGATGATCCGACACTTCCGACAGCGCCTGCTGTGGCCGCTGCAGCTGCTGCCGCGCCAGGACGAGCGGCTGCGCCTGCAGCCCTGGGCCGCGGTGCTCGAGCGCCCGGGCAGCCCGTGGCGCGAGGCCGCCGAGATGCGCCACGGCCCGTCGAGCGAGCGCCACTACCAGGAGTTCGTGACCTTCCTGCCGCATGTGCAGCGCTTTCTCTACGGCGACGGGCCGCGCGCCGGCAGCGCGCGCACCGGCGGCGGCTCGTCGATGCGGGTGCTGCGCCGCGACGACGTGCAGGCGGTGCGCCTGCGCCTGGCGCCGGACCGGCCGGCGCTGCGGCTGGCGGTCGAGCATGTCGATCTCTATTTCTTCCACGATGTCGACGTGGTGGTGCTGCATGTCGAGGTCCATGCCGACGAGCTGCCGCTGCCGGTGGCGCAGGAGCTGCTCTACCGCTTCGGCCGCGCCTACCCGCCGGGCTGGGACGGCGAGGGTCAGCCGCTGCACTGCGCCAGCGAGGTCGAGTGGCTCGGCGCCGGAGACCAGACGCTGTGCGCGTCGGACGCATCCGACCGCCAGGCCTTCCTGGACTTCGTCGGCCTGCACCGCGCGCCGCGGCTGGCGGCGCACTGGCGCTGGCTGCTGCAGCCGCTGCGCCCGGAGCAGGACGAGGAGCCCGACGACGGCACAGGCCCGCTGCTGCGGGTGCGCCAGATCGAGTACCACCGCATGCCGGTGATGGCCTGGCTGGCGCTGGACGATCCGGCCGCGCTGGGCCGCGCCGACTTCATCCGCCTCGGGCTGGTGGCCGGGCAGGGCAGCGACGGCGAGGCCGAGCTGCCCTTCGCCGAGCGCCATGTCGCCGACTTCGAGGCCCGCCACTGCTACGACCGCTTCTGGCGCCCCGGCGGCGCGGCACCCTTCACCCGCTACCTGTGCTGCGGTCATGCGCTGGTGGTGGTCGGGCGCGCGGACTCGCGCTTCTTCGTCGACCGCGAGCGCGGCGTGCTGGCGCAGTTCCGCCATCAGCATTTCCTGATGTTCCTGATCGCGCACTTCCAGAAGGCGGCGCTGCTGATGTTCTCCGACCGGCTGGTGGTGGCGCTCGATGCGCTGCAGATCCATGACGCCAGCTCGGTCAAGCGCTTCAAGCGGGCGGTGCGCGGCAACTTCGAGACCTTCCTGCGCTTCACCCATCGCTACTGGTTTCACGACCTGTCCGAGCAGGCCCAGACCCGCGCGCTGCACCGGCTGTGCGCCGATCACCTCGGGCTCGACACGCTGCACCCGGAAGTGCGCGAGCGCGTCAGCGAGATGAACACCTACCTCGACACCGACAGCCTGCGGCGCCAGGCCAACACCGTGGTGCGGCTGACGGTGGTGACGATCGCCGGCCTGATCGGCACGCTGTCGACCGGCTTTCTCGGCATGAACCTGCTCGACGAGGCCGATCGCCCCTGGTCCGAGCGCCTGCTGATTCTCGGGCTCACGCTGCTGGCCTCGCTGCTGCTGACCGGCTACATGATCGTGCGCTCCAAGAGCCTGTCGGACTTTCTCGACGTGCTGTCGGACGAGCGGCTGACGGTCGGGCAGAAGCTGGGGCTGCGCTCGGAGCCGGGCGGGGGACGGGGGCGATGAACCGCGTCGGCGTCACGGGCGCCGACTTGAGCCTGGCCCCGTGCCGATGAGCGGCATGGCGGTGGCGCTTCTCTGCCGGATGCGCGGGGCGGGCGGCAGGACCATGGACCCGAGCGCGTGAAGACGGTGGCCCTGAACGACCCGCACCCGCTCACGCCGGCTGCGGGATCGGGCCAGCACGAACGGACCGGCCAGCAGCACCGACCAGGCATAGCCCACCGGCGCGATGCGCTCCTCGCCGGTGCGCGGGTGGCGCATCAGCAGCTCGCGCGGCACGCCGCTGCCCGGCATCGGGGCCGGCGCCGGCGGCACGGGGACCGACGGCATGTCGGCCGATGGTGCGGTCTTGCGCATGATCGTCTCCGGACATCGAGGGGGTCCGCTGCGATGGTGACCACGATCGCGGCGGACATGGGAACGAGCGGAAAGAAGGCCGCAAGGACAGCAGGAAAGAGGTCGCCAGAAGAGACGAAGGAACCAGAAAAGTCGGATGGAAAGTCGGATAAACCGGATTCCGGAAAACCGGGTGCATCAGGTGTCGACAATCTATTCGGGCCGGGTGCCTCGGGTCAACCCTTATTTGTGGTGGATTATCTGGTGCATCGGGAACGATGAATATCCCTGCTTCGGTGCAGTATCGATTCGATTTTCATCGGCATGTCATCTTGTGGTGCGATGGAAAATCGGAAACTGCACTGCCATCAGGCGTCATGCACCGGGAAGCGGGTTTCCCGGTGCATGGCGCCGGCCTGCGGCGAATACTCGAGAACAGGATCGGTGCGGATGCACCGGCTGGATCATTCGTGCCGCAGCGCCTCGATCGGATCAAGCCGTGCCGCGCGCCGTGCCGGCACATAGCCGAACACCACGCCGATCGCGGCCGAGAACACGAAGGCCAGGCCGTTGATGCCGGGCTGGAAGGCGTAGGGCATGGCCAGGAGCGAGGACAGTCCGATCGAGGAGGCGGTCGCCAGCGCGATGCCCACCAGGCCGCCGAAGCTCGAGAGCACCACCGCCTCGATCAGGAACTGCAGCAGCACCTCGTGCTCCAGCGCGCCGATGGCCAGGCGCACGCCGATCTCGCGGGTGCGCTCGGTCACGCTGACCAGCATGATGTTCATGATGCCGATGCCGCCCACCAGCAGGCTCACCGCCGCGACCGCGCCGAGCAGCGAGGTCATCAGCTGCGTGGTGCCGGACATCGTCTCGGCGAGCTGCTGCGTGTCGAGAATGTTGAAGTTGTCGTCGTCGCTCGCGCCCAGCTTGCGCCGCTCGCGCAGCAGCTGGCGCAGGCTGGACTGCACCGCGCGGCTGTCGGCGCCGTCCTCGAGCGAGACCAGCAGCGTGCCGATGTTCAGGCTGCCGGTGACGCGGCGCTGCAGCGTGCGCAGCGGCACCACCACCGTGTCGTCCTGGTCCATGCCCATCGCCGCCTGGCCCTTGGCGGCCAGCACGCCGACGACCGAGCAGGAGAACTGCTTGATGCGCAGGGTCTGGCCCAGCGGATCGGTGCCGGCGAACAGCTCGCGCTGCAGCGTCGCGCCGATCAGGCAGACCGCGCTGCCGGCGCGCAGCTCGGTGTCCTCGAAGGCGCGGCCTGCCGAGAGCGTCCAGTTGCCGGTGCGCAGCCAGGCGTTGGTGGTGCCGGTCACGCTGGTGGACCAGTTGCGCGCGCCGGCCACCACCGTCACGCTGCTGCGGGCCTCCGGCGCCACTGCGGCCACGCCGGCGATCTGGGTGGAGATCGCGTCCAGGTCGACCTCGCGGAAGGCGGGCGCGCCCGAGCCGCCGCCGCCCGGTCCCATGCGCTGGCCCGGGCGGATCTGCAGCAGGTTGGTGCCCAGGCTGGCGATCTGCGCCTGCACCGCCTGCGTGGCGCCGCGGCCCAGCGTGACCATGGTGATGACGGCGCTGACGCCGATGACGATGCCCAGGATGGTCAGGAAGGAGCGCAGCAGGTTGCGGCGGATCTCGCGGATCGCCAGCAGCAGGGTGTTGCCGATCATCGCGGCACCTCGGCGCGTGCGGTCTGGCGGACATCGCTGTCCATGCGGCCATCGACGAAGCGGATGATGCGCCGCGCGTATTCGGCCATGTCCGGCTCGTGGGTGACCATCAGCACGGTGATGCCGCGCTCGCGGTTCAGGCCGGTGAGCAGTTCCATGATCTCGCGGCTGCGTGCGGTGTCGAGGTTGCCGGTGGGCTCGTCGGCCAGCAGCACGGTGGGCTGGCTGACGATGGCGCGCGCG
Source organism: Sphaerotilus sp. FB-3 (assembly GCF_023706025.1). Taxonomy (NCBI): domain Bacteria; kingdom Pseudomonadati; phylum Pseudomonadota; class Betaproteobacteria; order Burkholderiales; family Sphaerotilaceae; genus Sphaerotilus; species Sphaerotilus sp. FB-3. The sequence continues at coordinate 152,495 of NZ_BQWE01000016.1, forward strand.
ATGGCCACCCGCTGCTGCTGGCCGCCCGAGAGCTCGGCCGGCGTGTGGTGCTCCCAGCCGGTCAGGCCGACCGCGGCCAGCGCCTCGCGTGCGGCCTTCTGGCGCGCGGCGGCCGGCTCGCCGCGGTAGAGCAGCGGCAGCTCGACATTCTCCTGCGCCGAGGTGCGCGCCAGCAGGTTGAAGCCCTGGAAGACGAAGCCGAGATACTGCCGGCGCAGCCGCGCGCGCTGGTCGCGGTCGAAGCGCTCGACATGCACGCCGCGGAACAGATACTGGCCGGCGCTGGGCACGTCCAGGCAGCCCAGGATGTTCATCACCGTCGACTTGCCCGAGCCGCTCGGGCCCATGACCGCGATGAAGTCGCCCTCGTCGACATCGAGGTCGATGCCGCGCAGCGCATGAAAGGCGGCCTGGCCCTGGCCGTAGATTTTCTCGATGCCGCGCAGCCGGATCAGCGGCGAGGGGCCGGCGCTCATGGCGCTCATCGGGCACCGCCCGGTGCGCTGCCGGCGGCGGCGCTGGCCTGGCCGGTGATCACCGGCGCGCCCTCGGTCAGGCCTTCGCCGCTGACCTCGGTGCGGCGGCCGTCGCTCAGGCCGGTGGTGACGGTGAGCGGCTGCGGTGCGCCGTCCTTCAGGATCCAGATCTGGCGCTGGCCGCCCTCGGCCGTCTTCGTGCCGCCGCTGCGCTTCGGGGTGTTGCCGCCGGGCGGACGAGGCATCAGCTTCGACAGCAGGCCAGCGCTCTCGGTCGCCGCCGGGGCGGCCGTGCCGGTCGTCGGCGTGAAGCGCAGCGCGGTGTTGGGCACCGTCAGCACGCCGCGCCGCTCGGTGGCGGCGATGGTGGCGGTGGCGGTCATGCCCGGGCGCAGGCTCAGGTCCGTGTTGTCGACCTTCAGGTCGGTGGTGTAGGTCACGACATTGTCGGTGGTGGTCGAGCCATAGGCCACCCGGGCGATCTCGGCCGGAAAGCGCCGCGCCGGCCAGGTGCTGACGCTGAAGCTGGCGCGCTGGCCGGCCTGCACCAGGCCGACATCGGCCTCGTCGACCTTGACCTGCAGCTTCATCTGCCGCAGGTCCTGCGCCAGCGTCAGCAGCGTGACCGCCTGCAGCGAGGCGGCCACCGCATTGCCCGGCTCGGCCGAGCGGGTGAGCACCACGCCGTCGATCGGCGAGCGGATCTCGGCCTTGGCGCGGCTGGTCTCGTCCATGCGCAGCGCGGCGGTGGCGTCGGCGACGCTGGCGCGTGCGCTGCCCAGCGCGGCCTCGGCGCGGGCCAGCGCGGCGCGGGCGGCATCCAGCTCGGTGCCCGAGGGCACCTGACCGCCCGACAGCCGCGACACCTCCTCCAGCCGCGTCAGGCCGGCGCGCTGCTCGGCCAGCGTCGCCTCGGCCTGGCGCACCGCGGCCTGGGCCGAGGCCAGCGTCGCACGCGAGCGGGTGATCTGGTCGTCGAGCCGGGTGGTGTCGAGCTCGATCAGCACCTGGCCGGCGCGCACCTCGTCGTTGACATCGACATGGACCTTGCGGATCGTGCCGGAGAGTTCCGAGCCGAGGGTGACCTGGCGGGTCGGCTGCAGCGTGCCGTTGGCGGTCACGGTGATCGTCAGGTCGCCGCGGGCGAGCGGCTCGGTGAGAAAGCGCGGCGCGGCCTGGGCCTGCTGGCTGCCCTGCCAGGCGAGCAGGCCGGCGCCGGCGGCCAGCAGCAGCGCCGCACCGATCCAGACGCTGCGGCGGCGCCACCACGGACGTGGCAGCGCCGCGCTGCCCAGCAGGTCGGCGACGGCGGCCGGATCATCGGCGCGGGAGCGGTTCGGTTCAGCGGAGGCCATGGCAGCAAGCGGGAAGGTCAGCGGGTGGCGGCGGCGCGCACGGGCAGCGCCGCCAGATCGGCGGCGGACAGCCCGCCGCCGAGGGCCTTGAACAGGCGGATCAGGTTCTGGCGCAGATCGACCTCGGCGCCGACCTGACTGGTCTGCAGCGTCAGCAGCGTGCGCTGCGCGTCGAGCAGCGTGGTGAAGTCGATCAGGCTGGCCTGGTAGCGCTGGCGGGCCAGCGCCAGCGCCTGGGTGGCGGCGGTGACCGCCTCCCCGAACGCGCGGGCCTGCGCGCGGCTGCCGGCGGCCGCGGCCAGGCTGTCCTCGGCATCCTGGGCGGCGGTCAGCGTGGCGGCGCGCCAGCTCAGCCGCGCCTGTTCCAGCACCGCCTGCTGCGCCTCGACCTGTGCGGCCAGCAGGCCGCCGTCATGCACCGGCCAGTCGACCGAGGCGGCCAGCGTGGCCACCAGCGCGCCGCTGCCGCCCAGCGCGGCCAGCGTCAGCGCCCTCCAGCCCAGCGTGCCCGACAGCGCGAAGTCCGGTCGGCGCGCCGCCTGGCGGGCATCGAGCCGGGCCAGCTCGGCGCTGATCGTGGCCTCGGCGGCGACCAGATCAGGGCGGCGGCGCAGCAGTTCGGCCGGCACCCCGGCCTCGAGCTGGCGGTCGAGCGTGGCCAGGGCCTCGCCCGGCGCGGGCAGGCGGCCGTCGCGGCCGAGCCGGGCCTGCAGCGCCTTCGGCTCCAGGCCGAGCAGCACCGCCAGCGCATGCTCGCCCTGGGCGATCGCGGTGTCCCAGGCCGGCCGCTGCGCGCGGGTCTGCTCGAGGCTGGCGCGGGCCTGCTCGACATCCAGCGTCGAGGCCAGGCCGGCCTGGGCCCGCCACTGCGTGAGCTGCAGCGTCTGCTGCTGCGCCTCGAGGCTGGCCTGCACCAGCGCCCGCCGGGCCTGGTTGCCGCGCAGCGCCACCTGCGCCAGCGCGACCTCGCCGGCCAGGCTGTGCGCGCTGGCCAGCAGCGTGGCCTCGGTCGCGGCCAGATCGGCGGCGGCGCCACGCTCGGTGGCGGCCAGCCGGCCGCTGGCATCGAGCTCCCAGCTGGCCGACAGCAGCGGCGCCAGCACGGTGGTCGTGCTGCCGCTGCTGCGCTGGCGGGTCAGGCTGGCGCCCAGGCCGAGCTGCGGTGCCAGCGCGGCGGCGGCCTGCTCGCGCAGCGCGCGGGCCTGCATCACCCGGGCCCGTGCCGAGGCGAGCTCCAGATTGCCGGACAAGGCCTCCTCGACCAGCGCGCCGAGCTGCGGATCATCGAACTGCTGCCACCAGCGCGACAGCACGGGCAGCGTCGCGGCGGCGGGCGTGCCGACATCGGTTGCGGTGCGGGCTGCGGCGCTGGCGGCGGTCTCGGGGGCAGGCGTGCGGTGCGGCAGGCTGCTGCAGCCGCTCAGCAGCAGCGCCACGGCCAGCGCCACGGTCTGAGGGCACAGGCGCGGCTGGCTGAACGCCCGAGGCGAGGAAAAGGGTTCTTCGGTCAGGATCATCACTGGGGCTGCAGCGGCATGTCGATTCATGCTCGCGGCGCGGCCGAGGGTCGACCCTGATTTCTATCAAGTCGGCACCGGCTTCCCGATGCAGCCCGGGTAAAGAAGCTTGTCGCCCGCCGGAGCGCCGAGCACCGGCTCAGCGCGCGGCCAGCACCACCTGGGCGCGGCCTGCGCGCTTGGCTTCGTAGAGCGCATCGTCGGCGCGGCGCAGCAGGTCGTCGAGCGTGCGGTCGTTCTCGCCAAGCGCGGCCAGGCCGGCGCTGTACTCCAGCACGAAGCCCAGCGCCTGCTCCGACTCCAGCCTGAGGCATTGGCGCAGGCGCTGGTCGAGCGACAGCGCCGGGCCCTCGCGGGTGTGGGTCAGCAGCACGCAGAACTCCTCGCCGCCGTAGCGTCCGGCCAGATCGCCCGAGCGCAGCTGCTCGCGCAGCATGCGCGCCACCAGCTGCAGCGCCTGGTCGCCCCGGGCATGGCCGTGGTCGTCGTTGACCCGCTTGAAGTGGTCGATGTCGATCATCATCAGACCGAGCGGCTGCTGATAGCGGCGTGCATCGGCCAGCAGCGCCTCGGCGCGTTCGGTCCAGGCGCGGCGGTTGAGCAGGCCGGTCAGGCCGTCGGTGATCGCCTGCTCGCGCAGCTGCCGCTCGGCCTCCTCGCGGTAGGCCATCAGCAGCGCCATCGAGTTCAGCAGCAGCACCACGCTGCTGGCCAGCGCCGAGAGCTGGTTGATCGGATGCGGCGCGGTCAGGAAGGGATAGCTTTCGGTGAAGAAGGCGCCCAGCAGGCCGCGCCAGAAGGTGAGCGTGGCCATCAGCAGCATGCTGGCGGCGATCACCGCGCGCCAGCCGCGGTGTGTGCCGGGCGAGGGGCTCAGTGCCGCCCCAACCACCATCAGCATCTGCAGTCCGAGCACGCCGTTGGCCAGTCCGACCCACCAGGCATAGTCGCTGAAACCCAGGCCATAGCCCAGCGTCATCAGGCCGGTCAGCATCCACAGCACGATCAGGCCCAGGCTGCGCGTTTCGGGCTGGCCGTGGCCGGTCCACAGCCGGATCGCCCGCCACAGCATGACCAGGCTGGCCGACATCGCACCCATCGCCAGCGTCGACAGCAGCCGGTCGGGCCATTCGTTGCGCGCCAGCGTCGACATGACCAGGCAGAACCAGCCCAGGGCCTGCAGCCCGGTGGCCAGCACCGCATGGCGAGCCGCGATGCCGATGCGGCGCCAGCCCATGATGGTCGGCAGGGCGATCGCGCCGGCGAACAGGTTCACCGAGAACGCGACCATCAGCGTTCGGACATCGAGTTCCATGGATCTGCTGCCGTGGCCGCAGGCGGGCGCCTGGCACCCGGCCCGTCACCTCAGGTCACCGCTCCTCTCCACCGTTCCTCACTGGAAGGCCACCTCGTCGAAGCTGCGCAGCTTGCGGCTGTGGAGATGGTCGAGCCCCTGATGGCGCAGGATCTCGATCGCGCGGATGCCGATGCGCAGGTGCTGGTCGACCCGCTCGCGGTAGAAATGGTTGGCCATGCCGGGGAGCTTGATTTCGCCGTGGAGCGGCTTGTCGGAAACACAGAGCAGGGTACCGTATGGAACCCGGAAACGGAACCCGTTGGCGGCGATCGTCGCGCTTTCCATGTCCAGTGCCACCGCGCGGCTCTGGCTGAAGCGGCGCTCCGGACCCGGATGCGGCAGCAGCTCCCAGTTGCGGTTGTCGGTGGAGGCGACGGTGCCGGTGCGCATGATCTTCTTCAGCTCGTAGCCGGAGAGCTGCGTCACCTCGGCCACCGCCTTCTCCAGCGCGACCTGGATTTCCGCCAGCGGCGGGATCGGCACCCACAGCGGCAGCTCCTCGTCGAGCACATGGTCCTCGCGCACATAGCCGTGGGCCAGCACATAGTCGCCGAGCTGCTGGGTGTTGCGCAGGCCGGCGCAGTGGCCGAGCATCAGCCAGGCATGCGGGCGCAGCACCGCGATGTGGTCGGTGATGGTCTTGGCGTTGCTCGGGCCGACGCCGATGTTGACCATCGTGATGCCGCTGTGGCCGTGGCGCTTGAGGTGATAGGCCGGCATCTGCGGCAGGCGCGGCGGCGGCGCGCCCAGCTCGTCGCCGGGTTCGGCGGGCAGGCCGGCGCGGCGGGTCAGCACATTGCCGGGCTCGACGAAGGCGGTGTACTCGCCCGCGTCGTCGGCCATCAGCTCATGGCCCAGGCGCACGAACTCGTCGATGTAGAACTGGTAGTTCGTGAAGAGCACGTAATTCTGGAAATGCTCCGGCAGCGTGCCGGTGTAGTGGCGCAGCCGGTGCAGCGAGTAGTCGACCCGCGGCGCGGTGAACAGCGCCAGCGGATGGCGGATCTGGCCGTCGTGGCCGGTGCGCGGCTCGTGCGTGCCGTTGGCGATGCCGTCGTCCATCGCCGCCAGGTCAGGCAGGTCGAAGAGATCGCGCAGGCGCGAGCGCCGCTCCGTGCTCATCGTGCCTTCGATGTGGTCGTTCTCGGCGAAGCTGAAATGCACCGGGATCGGCTTGCTGGACAGGCCCACCTCCAGCGCCACGCCGTGGTTGCGCAGCAGCAGCTTGAACTGCTCGCGGTAGTAGTAGCGGAACAGGTCCGGCCGGGTCAGCGTGGTCTCGTAGACGCCGGGGCCGGACACGAAGCCGTAGGCCAGCCGCGAGTCGGCGCGCTCGACGGTGTCGACCCGCACCCGCACGAACGGGTAGCAGGCCCTCACCCGACCGCCGAAGTCGTCGCGGCCGCCGACGAATTCCTTCAGCGACTGGCGCAGGTGCGCGATGCCGGAGTCGTAGATCGCCTTGGCATGCGCAAACGCGGCCTCGGCGTCGGTGAAGCTTTGGGTGGTGATGACGGTGCGCGACATGGCCCATTCTGCCCGCAGCGCACCGATTCTTGTAGATCCGTCCGCGATGCGACCGCTGCCCGCCGGATCATTGCGGTTTCAGAGCCGCGCCAGCAGTTCGGCCTTCTTCGCGGCGAATTCCTGTTCGGTCAGCAGGCCGCGCTGCAGCAGCGCGCCGAGCTTCTCGATCGTCGCCAGGATGTCTTCGCCGCCGGCGGAGGCGGTCGGCATCGCCGCGGGCGGCGACATCGGCGCCATCTGGGTCATCGGGGCGAAGGCCGGGGCGGGCGCGGGCGCCGGGGCGGGGGCGACCGGCAGGCCGCCGCGCATCACCACCGGCAGCCGCGCCAGGTCGACCGGGCCGAACTGGCTGCTCATCGCGATGCCGCCGCTGCCGCCCTGCTGCTGCGAGAAGCCGCCGATCTGGTGGTCGAGCGTGTCGTAGATCCACACCTCGCCGCCGCTGTCGAGCGCCAGCCGGCGCGCCTGCGGGAACCAGGCGTAGCGCATCTGGTTCTGCGCGCCACTGGCGGCCGGCTGGCCGAGTTCGGCCGGCCACCAGGCGCTGCCGCCGCCGAAGACCGGCGCGCTGTGCCACAGGTCGCCGCGGGTGGCCGCCAGCGTGGCCAGCTCGTGGCACAGGCCGTCGACCCGCGCCTTCAGGCCGTGGTTGAACATGTCGCCGAGCATCAGCATGCCGCCGCTCATCCACTGGCCGGAGCCGCCGAACTCGGGATGGCTGAACTGCGCCATCGTGCCGCCGCCGGCCTGCACCGCCTGCAGCATCACGGTCACCGCCTCCGTGCTGAAGCCGTGGCGCGCGGCGATCGAGGCGACGGCCTGAAGGCCGGTGTCGGAGAGCTGGGGCATGGGGTTTCCTCGGGAGTGCTGCCGGCCAGCCTAGCAGACACCTCCGCACCGCGGCATGTCAGAGCCGGTCGAGCGGGATTTTCAGATAGCGCACGCCGTTGGATTCCGGCGGCGGCAGGTGGCCGGCGCGCATGTTGACCTGCACCGAGGGCAGCATCAGCACCGGCATGTCCAGCGTCGCGTCGCGCGCGCGGCGCATCGCCACGAAGGCGTCCTCGGCGACGCCGTCGTGCACATGCACATTGGCGGCGCGCTGCTCGGCCACCGTCGTGACATGCGCCAGCGCGCGCCCGCCGGGGCGGTAGTCGTGGCACATGAACAGCCGGGTGTCGCCGCGCAGGCCGAGCACCCGCCGGATCGAGCGGTACAGCGTCGCAGCGTCGCCGCCGGGAAAGTCGCAGCGCGCGGTGCCGTAGTCGGGCATGAACAGCGTGTCGCCGACGAAGGCGGCCGGCGCGACCTGCGGGTCGTCAGGCGTCTCGACCACATAGGTCAGGCAGGCCGGCGTGTGGCCGGGCGTGTGCAGCGCCGTCGCACGCAGGCCGCCGATCGCGAAGGTGTCGCCGTCGGCGAAGAGCCGGCCGAACTGGCGTCCGTCGCGGGCGAACTCCGGCTCGGCATTGAACAGCGTGCCGAAGGTCTTCTGCACCGTGGTGATCTGTGCGCCGATGGCGATCGTGCCGCCCAGCCGCGCCTGCAGCCACGGTGCCGCCGACAGGTGGTCGGCATGCACATGGGTCTCGAGCAGCCACTGCACCGTCAGCCCGAGCGCCTCGACCTGCGCGGCGAGGCGCTCGGCGCCCTGCGTGCCGGTGCGGCCGGACTTCGGGTCGTAGTCGAGCACGCTGTCGATGATCGCGGCCTGGCGGCTGTCCAGGTCGATCACCAGATGCGAGAAGGTCGAGGTGGCCTCGTCGAAGAAGGTGTCGATGCGCAGCCGGCCGGTGGTCTGGCTGGCGAAGGGGGCGGCGGTGTTCATGGCCGCGATTCTATATACCCGTCAGGGTACTTTGCGATGCCGTGCGGCCCGACCCGACAGCGCATTGGGGAAATACAGCGCGGTCAGGCTGCGGCTGTGCACCGGCGAGGCCTCGGTGACCGCGGCGGGGTCGTCGGTGTAGCGGCGCCAGTCGCGCACCCAGTGGATGTCGTCGCAGACATCGAGCAGGCCCAGGGTCTCGCGGTCGCCGGTCAGCACGCCCTGCACCCGCAGGCCGAATCGCTCGCGCGCCTGGTCGAGCCGTGCCAGCGTGGCGGGCATGCAGCCGAATTCGCCGTCGGTGACGATCAGCAGATCGGCCTGGCGCCAGCGCGCCTGGTGCACCCGCTCGACCGCACGCTCGATCGGCGTCTGCACATCGGTGCCGCCGTCGAAGGCCTGGCCCATCAGGTCCATCAGCGCCTGCAGGCCGCCCGGGCTCAGGTCGAGTTCGCGCTCGATCACCTCGCCGGGGCCGCCGAAGGCGATCAGCACGCAGCCGCGCCGCTCCGCATGGGCCGCGCGCATCGCGGCGATGACGATCGCGCGGGCGATGTTCTCGGGCGCGCCGCGCATCGAGCCGGAGGTGTCCAGGCAGAGAATGAAGGGGCCGCGGCCGAGCGGCTCCGGATCCGGCGGCGAGAGGGCGGCGCGCGGCGGCGCGGCCGGGTCCGGGCGCCAGTCGGTCAGCACCGCCTCGGACTGCCAGCCCAGCAGCCGGCATTCGGCCTGACGGGCGCGCCAGAGGCGGCGCAGCAGCGGGTGGCGCAGCATCACCGCCTCGGAGGCCAGCATCCGGTCGATGCGGCCGGTGAGCTGCAGGCCGGTGAGTTCGCCGGGCGCATCGGGCAGGCGGGTCTCGACCGCCCGCAGGCCGTGGGCCGCGCGCGCATCGGCCAGCGGCTCGGGGGCCTCCTGCGGCGGCGTGCCGCCCTGGCGCTCGGCACGGCCCAGGCGGCTGATCAGCGCGGCGAGCTGCGGCAGGCGTTCCAGCCAGGCCGCGGCCTGCTGGGCCTCGCGCCAGGCGCGCGAGCGCAGATGGCCGCGCAGCGCGTCCCAGCTCAGCCGCGAAGGGTCGCCCAGGCTGTCGAGCAGCACCAGCCGTTCGTCCCAGCCGCTGCCTTCCAGCTGCCACTCGGCCCGGAAGCCGGCCACTGCGCCCTGGATGGCCTCGGCCCGCGTCAGCCGGGGCTGGTGATCGACGATGCGGTCCAGATGCCACAGCAGCGTGCGCAGCACCTGCTGCGCCATCGCCGGGCGGCCCCGGCTCAGACCGGGCAGGCCGAGCTCGGAGACGGCCTCGCGCATCGGGGTCAGCGCGGCGGCGTCGCCCAGATCGGCCTCGGGCGGTGGCAGCGTGCCGGCCTCCAGCGCCTGCTGCCAGCGCCGTGTGTCACGCAGCCGCGCCTCGGCATGGCCGACGCTGGTCACCAGGGCCGGCAGCCACAGCTCGCGCGGCAGCTCGGCCAGACGGTTCCACGGCAGGTCGGGCGAGCGGCACATCGGCGCGGTCCTGAGCGTGGTTTCAGGCGAGGTTCCGGGCGTGGCCTCAGTCTTCCAGCAGCACCGGTGCGGGCGGCGGGGCCTCGGCGCCTTCGGCCGGGGCCTGCACCGGCAGGCCGGCGAAGCCTGCGCGCACCGCCTCGAGCCGGTCCAGCAGCGCCTGCAGCACCAGCGCGGTGTGCAGATGCGCGCCCAGCAGCGCGGCCACGCAGGCCGGCGGCATCCACAGCCGGCCCTCGAGCCGGGCTGACAGCGCTTCGGCCGCGGCCAGCGCGGCCTCGTGGTGCGGGCGGGCCGCGGCGATCGTCTCGTCGACCTGCGCGACCCGGGCCGCGACATGCACCGGGCTCCAGCGCCGGCGCGAGGCGGCGTCGAGGGCCTGCGACATCATGCGCATCGTGCCGGCGCTGCCGTCCGCGTCGCGTCCGCCGCCGATCGCGCGGGCCAGCGCCATCTTGCCGGCCAGATCGCCCTCGCCGCTGCCGGAGGCTTCGGCCTCGGCGCGCTGCTCGAGCTGGAGCTGGCGCTCCAGCGCCTCGACCGCGCGCGTCAGCCACGGCGCGTCCTGCGGCATCGCGCCGGCGATCTCCTGCGCGAACCAGTCCTGCAGCGCCGGCGCCAGCTCGGGCAGCGGCGCGGCGGTCTGCGGCACCAGCCACAGGTCGAGCGCGTCGACCTGCGTGCGGCCTTCGGTGGCGGCGGCCACCTTCAGCAGGCCGACGAGCTGGCGCCAGCGCCGGTCCGACAGCGCCTGCGCCGGCTGCTGCGCGGCCAGCCAGCGGCGCAGCCGGTGCAGCGCCTCGACCGCTTCCTCGCCCAGCGCGACGCGGGTCGCCGCCTGGCGCACCGCCTCGCGCTCGGCCGCCTCCAGGCCGGGCTCGGGCGCGGGCTGCAGCAGCGACCGGGCCTGGCTGTCGCGCTCGTCGAGCCGCAGCAGCGCCTCGAAGCGCTCCTCGCTGACCGGGGCCACCGGCAGGCGCACCAGGAAACGGTCGAAGAAGGCCCGCAGCGCCTCGTCGGCCGGCACCTCGTTGCTGGCGCCGACGACGCTCAGCAGCGGCACGCGCACCCGGCCGCTGCCGTTGTCGAACTCGCGCTCGTTGAGCAGCGTCAGCAGCGCGTTCAGGATCGCCGAGTTGGCCTTGAACACCTCGTCGAGAAAGGCGATGCCGGCCTCGGGCAGGAAGCCCGTGGTCAGCCGCTCGTGGCGGTCCTCCTCGAGCGCCTTCAGCGACAGCGGCCCGAACAGCTCCTCCGGGGTGGAGAAGCGCGTCAGCAGCCGCTCGAAGTAGGGCGCGCCGTCGAAGGCGCTGTGCAGGCGGCGCGCCAGCTCGCTCTTGGCGGTGCCGGGCGGGCCGAGCAGCAGCACATGCTCGCCGGCCAGCGCGGCCAGCAGCGCCAGACGGGTCTCGGTGTCGCGCTCGAGCAGGCCGTCGCCGAGCGTGTCGATCAGCGCGCGCAGGCGCTCGGGGGAGGGCAGGGGACGGCGGTCGTCCAGGGCAGAAGCAGACATGGCCGCGATTCTCGTGTGCCGCTCCGGGATCGGCAACCTGTCACGCCGAGGTCGTCGCTTCGCGTCACCAGAAAGCGCGAGAAGCCCCGTCCTTCAGGGCGGGGAGGCAGAGCGCAGGCTCGCGCAGCGAGCCATTGGCGTAGGGGTCGAGTTTCCTGTGGTATGGCTGACTGGTTTTATGTACAGTATCAATCATGCCCATTCGAGCCTTCCGCTTCCAGTTGCGCCCCACACCCGGCACCGCGCACACCCTGCGCCGGTTCGCCGGCGCGTGCCGCTGGGTGTGGAACCGGGCCATCGGCGAGCAGCAGCGACTGCGGGCCGCTGGCGAGAAGTTCGCGGGCTTTGCTGCGATGTGCCGCTGGCTGACCGTGTGGCGCAACGACCCGGACACGGCGTGGCTGGCCGAACCACCCGTGCAGGCACAGCAGCAGACGCTCAAGCGGCTGGAGGCGAGCTACCGGCGCTTCTTCGAGGGGAGTGGCGGCTATCCGAGGTTCCGGGGTCGGGGCCAGGATGCGGGGCTGCGGTTCCCGAAGGCTTCGGACTGCAAGCTCGACGCTGAGAACCAGCGCATCAAGCCACCGAAACTGGGCTGGATGCGGATGCGTCAGTCGCAGGCGGTCGAGGGATCGGTTCGGAACTACACGCTGACGCAGGCGCGGGGCCGCTGGTTCGTGTCGATCCAGGTGGAGCAACCGGACGTGATCCCGGCGGCGGGGCTGGTGCCGACACTGGGGATCGACTTCGGCGTGGCACTGTTCGCGGCGACGACGGACGGTGAGTGCGTGGCGCCGCTGAACGCGCTGAAGCGGCAGCAGAAGTACCTGAAGCGGGTCCAGCGCAGTGTCTCGCGCAAGGTGAAGGGATCGAAGAATCGGCGCAAGGCGATCGACCGATTGGGCAGGGTGCATGCCCGAATCGCGGCGCAGCGCAAGGACTGGTTGCACAAGCTGACGACGCGCTGGGCGAACGAGCACCCGGTGATCGCGATCGAGGATCTGAAGGTGGCGGCGATGAGCGCCAGCGCGAAAGGCACGGCCACCGATCCGGGAAAGCGGGTGCGGCAGAAGGCGGGGCTGAACCGCTCGATCCTGGATCAGGCGTGGGGCGAAGCTCGGCGACAACTGGAGTACAAGACAGCGGCCCGAGGTGGTGCAGTGGTGCCGGTGGACCCGGCGTACACGAGCCAGCGGTGCAGCGCCTGCGGGCACACCGCCAGGGAGAACCGGCCGACACAAGCCCGCTTCGAGTGCGAAGCGTGCGGACATGAAGAAAACGCGGACCTGAACGCCGCGAAGAACATACGGGCCGCGGGACACGCGGTCTGGGTCGCAAGGCCCGAAGCCTGTGGAGCGGAGGTCAGACGTGCCAGACCCGTGAGGGGACGACACGCAGCCGCAATGAAGCAGGAACCCGCCGAAGGCTCGGCCGCGCAAGCGGTCGTGCCCGTCGGAATCCCCGTCCTTTAGGGCGGGGCGGATGTCAACAGGTGGTGTCGGACAGGCGATGCGGGTCGAGCGTCGGCACATGCGAGCCGGTCATCTGCAGCGCGCCGGGCAGCAGCTCGGCGCGGATCTGGCGGGTGGCGGGCTGCGGCTCGCCGTCGATGAGGATGGACATCGGCTGTGCGGCCTCGATGCGCAGGCGCAGCGCGGGGCGGGCCGGCGGCCGCGCCGCGGGATGCAGCAGGCGCTGCCAGAGCGGGCGCTGCGGCTCGTCGAGCAGGTGCAGCCGCGCGTCGTCGATCAGCACCGGGGCGATGCGCTCGGGGGCGTCGCGATCGGCCGGCGGCGGGGTGGCGTTGCACAGGCGCAGGCGCCGCACTGGCTGCGGCAGCGCGACGCGGTGCTGGTCGATCCACAGCGACAGCGGCTGACCGGCCTCGATCCGCACCAGTCCGGCGAAATGCAGCACCGCCGCGTCGGTCTCGATCAGGCCGATGTCGACTGCGGCGGTCGGTGCATGCAGCGCATGCAGCAGGGCCTGGCGCCAGTCGAGCTGGTCGAGGTGCAGGCTGCAGGCCACCTCGTTGTGCTGGCCTGCCGGCACCAGGCCGACCCGCAGACCGCCCTTGAGCAGCGCCGGCAGCATCGCGTGCAGCGTGCCGTCGCCGCCGATCAGCGCGATGCGGGTGCGCGGCGCCAGGATGCTCAGCCGCGCCCGGGCCTCGGTCACGCTGGCGGCGCTCAGCAGCGGCACGCCGGGGGCGTGGCGCGCCAGCCAGTCGGCCACCGGGCGGCGCAGCTCGCCGGCCCGTCCCTGCGCGGCCAGCGCATTGAGCAGCACGACAGCCGGCGGCGCCACGATGCGGCCGCCCCGGTCTTCAGTAGCTGTAGACGCCGCGGCCGGTCTTGCGGCCCAGCCAGCCGGCGGCCACATATTCCTTCAGCAGCGGGCAGGGACGGTACTTGGAGTCGTTGAACTCCTGCATGTAGACATCCATCACCGCCAGGCAGACATCCAGGCCGATCATGTCGGCCAGCGCCAGCGGGCCGATCGGCTGGTTGCAGCCCAGCTTCATGCCGGCGTCGATGTCCTCTGGCGAGGCCAGGCCTTCGGCCAGCACGAAGAAGGCCTCGTTGATCATCGGCACCAGGATGCGGTTGACGACGAAGCCCGGCGCGTTCTTCACCGTGATCGGCGTCTTGCCCAGGCGGGTGGACAGCTCGTGCACCGCGGCGTGGGTGGCGTCCGAGGTCTGCAGGCCGCGGATGATCTCGACCAGCGCCATCATCGGCACCGGGTTGAAGAAGTGCATGCCGATGAAGCGGTCGGCGCGCTGGGTCTTGGCGGCCAGCTGGGTGATCGAGATCGAGCTGGTGTTGGTGGCGACGATCACCTCCGGCGCCAGCAGCGCGTCGAGCTGGCCGAGGATCTTGATCTTCAGCGCCTCGTTCTCGGTGGCGGCCTCGATGACCAGCTGCGCGGCCTTCAGGTCGTCGTAGCTGGTCGAGGGCTTGATGCGGGCCAGCGCGGCGGCCTTCTGCTCGGCGGTGAGCTTGTCCTTCTTGATCAGGCGGTCGAAGCTGCCGGCGATCGTGGCCAAGCCCTTCTGGACCGCCGCCTCGCTGATGTCGACCATGACGACGTCGAGACCGGCCTGCGCGCAGACCTGCGCGATGCCGTTGCCCATGGTGCCGGCGCCGATGATGCCGACGGTCTGGATGCTCATGTGGGTGCTCCGGGAAAGGTGAGGGGATGAAAGGGCTCGGACAGAGGGGTCCGAAAAAAGAACGGTCGTTCGATTCTGCCTGAGGCCGCTCACGCCGGCCTGACGCCAGTCACTCTTCTTAGAATCATGCCCTTGTCCGCGCCTGACCGCGAGCGCCGTGCGCATGCGGCCAGCGGACCCGATCACCCGTGCCCACCATGACCGACGCCCTCAACGCCCTGTCCAAATCGTTCGAACCGTCCCCCATCGAGGCCCGCTGGGCGCCGCAGTGGGAGGCCAGCGGCGTCTACGCGCCGACGCTCGATCCGAGCAAGCCGTCGTTCTGCATCCAGCTGCCGCCGCCCAACGTCACCGGCACGCTGCACATGGGCCATGCGTTCAACCAGACGATCATGGACTCGCTGGCGCGCTACCACCGCATGTCGGGCCACAACACGCTGTGGGTGTCCGGCACCGACCACGCCGGCATCGCCACGCAGATCGTCGTCGAGCGCCAGCTGCAGGGCCAGGGCATCAGCCGCCACGACCTGGGCCGCAAGAACTTCGTCGCCAAGGTCTGGGAGTGGAAGGCACAGTCCGGCGCCACGATCACGCAGCAGATGCGCCGCATGGGCGACTCGGTGAGCTGGTCGCACGAGTACTTCACGATGGACGACAAGCTCTCGAAGGTCGTCACCGAGACCTTCGTGCGCCTGCATGAGGAAGGCCTGATCTACCGCGGCAAGCGGCTGGTGAGCTGGGATCCGATCCTCAAGTCCGCCGTGTCCGACCTGGAGGTCGAGAGCGAGGAGGAGAACGGCAGCCTCTGGCACATCCGCTACCCGGTCGACGGCTCGGACGAGTCGCTGGTGGTGGCGACGACCCGCCCCGAGACGATGCTGGGCGACACCGCGGTGATGGTCCACCCGGAGGACGAGCGCTACACGCACCTGATCGGCAGGCAGGTGCGCCTGCCGATCACCGGCCGCCTGGTGCCGGTGATCGCCGACGCCTATGTCGACAAGGAGTTCGGCACCGGCGTCGTCAAGGTCACGCCCGCGCATGACACCAACGACTACCAGGTCGGCCTGCGCCACGGCCTGCCGATGCTGACCATCTTCGACCTGGAGGCGAAGGTCAGCGCCCACGAGGCTGTCGACATTCCGGCCGGGTACGTCGGCCTGGACCGCTTCGTCGCGCGCAAGCAGATCGTCGCTGCGCTGGAAGCCGACGGCCTGCTGGTGGAAGTGAAGCCGCACAAGCTGATGGTGCCGCGCTGCGCCCGCACGGGGCAGGTGATCGAGCCGATGCTGACCGACCAGTGGTTCGTCGCGATGACCAAGGCCGGCGCGAACGGCAAGTCGATCGCCGAGGAAGCGATCGAGGCGGTGGACTCTGGCGACGTGAAGTTCGTGCCCGAGAACTGGGTCAACACCTACAACCAGTGGATGAAGAACATCCAGGACTGGTGCATCTCGCGCCAGCTCTGGTGGGGCCACCAGATCCCGGCGTGGTACGGCTCGGAGGGCCAGCTCTTCGTCGCCCGCAGCGAGGAGGAAGCCCGCGAGAAGGCTGCGGCCGCCGGCTACACCGGTGAGCTCAAGCGCGACGAGGACGTGCTCGACACCTGGTACTCGTCGGCGCTGGTGCCGTTCTCGACGCTCGGCTGGCCCGAGCAGACGATCGAGCAGGACCTGTTCCTGCCGTCCTCGGTGCTGGTGACCGGCTACGACATCATCTTCTTCTGGGTCGCCCGGATGATCATGATGACGAAGCACTTCACCGGCAAGGTGCCGTTCAAGCATGTCTACATCCACGGACTGGTGCTGGACGCGCAGGGCAAGAAGATGTCGAAGTCGGAGGGCAACGTGCTCGACCCGGTCGACCTGATCGACGGCATCGCGCTGCCGGAGCTGCTGGACAAGCGCACCGTCGGCCTGCGCAAGCCCGAGACCGCCCCGAAGGTGCGCAAGGCCACCGAGAAGGAATTCCCCGACGGCATCCCGGCCTACGGCGCCGACGCGCTGCGCTTCACCTTCGCGGCGATGGCCACGCTGGGCCGCTCGGTCAACTTCGACTCCAAGCGCTGCGAGGGCTACCGCAACTTCTGCAACAAGCTCTGGAACGCCACCCGCTTCGTGCTGATGAACACGGAAGGGCAGGACTGCGGCCTGAAGGACCACGGCGCGGCCGAGTGCGCCACCGGCAGCTACCTGCGCTTCAGCCCGGCCGACCGCTGGATCACCGGCGAGCTGCAGCGCGTCGAGCATGCGGTCGCGCAGGGCTTCAAGGACTACCGCCTCGACAACGTCGCCAACGCGATCTACCAGTTCGTCTGGGACGAGTACTGCGACTGGTACCTGGAGATCGCCAAGGTGCAGCTGCAGGTGGCCAAGGACGCCGGTGACGAGGCCGCGGCGCGCGCCACCCGCCGCACGCTGATCCGCGTGCTGGAGACGACGCTGCGCCTGCTGCACCCGGTGGCGCCTTTCATCACCGCCGAGCTGTGGAACGGCGTGGCGGTGGTGGCCGGCCGCAAGGCGGCGGATGCCGCCGACTCGATCGTGACCGCGGCCTATCCGGTGGCGGTGCTCGAGAAGGTCGATCCGGCCGCCGACGCCTGGGTCGCGCGCCTGAAGGAGATCGTCGGCGTGGTGCGTGCGCTGCGCAGCGAGATGAACCTGTCGCCGGCCGAGCGCGTGCCGCTGCTGACCTGCGGCGACGCCGACTTCGTGGCCTCGGCCGCGCCGGTGATCCGCGCGCTGGCCAAGCTGGCCGAGGTGCAGGTGATCACCGACGAGGCCGCCTTCGCCGAGGCCAGCGCGCTCGCGCCGGTGGCGGTGCAGGGCGCGGCGCGCCTGGCGCTGAAGGTGGAGATCGATGTCGAGGCCGAGCGCGTGCGTCTGGGCAAGGAGGTCGCCCGCCTGAGCGGCGAGATCGCCAAGGCCCAGGCCAAGCTGGCCAACGAGAGCTTCGTGGCGCGTGCGCCAGCGGCCGTGGTCGAGCAGGAACGCGCGCGGATCGCCGCGTTCAGCGAGACGCTGGCGAAGCTGCAGTCGCAGCTGCAGCGCCTGGGCTGAGCGCACCGCCCATCGGCGGCAGCACCAGCTCGCCGAGCTCGGCCGGCATCGTGACCACCCGGTCGCCGGCCGGCTTCATCCGCAGGATCTCGTCGAGCCGGCGGGCCACGCCCCAGGCACTGCGCAGCCGTGCCTCGCGGGTGTAGGCGGCCAGCCGGGGGGTCAGCACCAGGCCGCGCACCCCATGCAGCGGGTGGCCTTCGCTGCGGGTCTCCGGTCCGGCCTGGTCCATCCAGGCGGCGGTCAGGCGGCCGCTGCGCAGCACCGTGGCCAGCGCCCGGGGCTCGAACAGGTCCAGCGGCGAGACGCTGGCCAGCACCAGACCGGGGCGGCAGCCGGCCAGCACCCGCTCGCCCAGCAGGCCGGCGTAGCGGGGGAAGAAGTCGAGCTGCACGCTGACCGCATCGCTGCGCGCGAACAGCTCCTGCAGCCCGACCGGCTGCACGCCCCAGCGTGCCCAGTGCGCGCTGCCGGCATGCAGGGCCGGGTCGTAGCCCAGCACCCGGGTGCCCAGCACCTGCAGCAGCTGCGCCAGCCGGCGCGCGGTGGCCCCCATGCCGACCAGCCCGACGGTGCTGTGGCCGAGCTCGCGCCCGCCGGCCGGCGCCGGCTCGCGCGGATCGGGCCGCAGCAGCGACATCAGCGCGCCGAGCAGGAACTCGGCCTCGGCCGGCGCGGCGGCATCCGCGCAGCGCACCACCTCGACACGGGCGCGCTCGCAGGCATGGAAGTCGATGCGCTCTGGCCCGCCCACCACCCGGCCGATGGCCAGCAGTCGCGGCAGTCGACCCAGCAGCCGCCGGTCGATCGCCACCGAGGCGGGCAGCATCGCCGCGCGGGCCTGCGGCAGCAGGTCGGCCAGCACCCGTGCGTCCTGCGCCAGACGGGGCGCGTGGAACACCTCATGACGCTGCTCCAGCCAGCGCAGCACCTCGGGCTCAAGCGGTTCAGCAACAAGCAGGTCCATGAAAAGCGGCAAAACGTGAAGGATCCGTAAGCTTCGATGTTAATCAGTAGCGCGATGTATTACGGTCCCCTGATCGAGCGTGGAGATGACACCATCTCATGCCAGAATTGATCGAGAAGCCGTGCTTTTGCCGGTCAATTCAACAACTTTGGCAATCCGTTCTCTTTTCTTCGCTCCAGGGGGACCTGTCCATGCAACTCGTCAAGAAAGCCATCTTTCCGGTCGCCGGTCTCGGCACCCGTTTCCTGCCGGCCACCAAGGCCCAGCCCAAGGAAATGATGCCGGTCGTCGACAAGCCGCTGATCCAGTACGCGGTGGAGGAGGCCTACGCTGCGGGCGTGCGCGAGATGATCTTCGTCACCGGCCGCCACAAGCGTGCGATCGAGGACCATTTCGACATGACCTACGAACTGGAGGTCTCGCTCGAGAACGCGCAGAAGCACGAGCTGCTGAAGGTGGTGCGCAGCATCAAGCCCAAGGACATGGAGTGCATCTACGTGCGCCAGGCGCAGGCGCTGGGCCTGGGCCATGCGGTGCTGTGCGGCCAGCGGCTGGTCGGCAACGAGCCCTTCGCGGTGCTGCTGGCCGATGACCTGATGATCGGCGAGCCGCCGGTGCTCAAGCAGATGGTCGACCAGTTCAACGACTGGCGCGCCTCCATCCTGGCGGTGCAGGAAGTGCCGGCCGAGCACACCAAGCGCTACGGCATCGTCGCCGGCACGCTGGTCAACGATCACCTGATGGATGTCAGCAACATCGTCGAGAAGCCGGCGCCTGAAGTCGCGCCGTCGCGCTGGGGCGTGGCCGGCCGCTACATCCTGACGCCAGGCGTGTTCCACGAGATCGCCGCCCAGCCGCGCGGCGTCGGTGGCGAGATCCAGCTGACCGACGGCATCGCCGCGCTGCTGCGCCGCGAGAAGGTCTTCGCCTACCGCTACGACGGCCGCCGCTACGACTGCGGCAGCAAGGACGGCTTCCTCGAGGCCAATGTCGAGCTGGCGCTGCGCCACCCCGAGCTGGGCAAGGGCTTCCGCGACTATCTGCGCAATCTCGAGATCTGAGGATCGCCGGGCCCTCGGGCCCGGTCGTGGCTGCGGCCGTGCGCGCTCAGCGCCGCCGCAGCAGATGCACCATCTCGCCGTCGTCCAGCGTCTGCTGGGCCAGCAGGGCGTTGCCGGTCTGGCGGCTGAAGGCCTGGAAGTCGCGCAGCGAGCCGGGGTCGGTGGCACGCACCTTCAGCACCTGGCCGCTGTCCATGTCGGCCAGCGCCTTCTTGGCCTTCAGGATCGGCAGCGGGCAGTTCAGGCCGCGTGCGTCGACCTCGCGGTCGGCGGCGGGCAGGGTGGTGTCATCGGTGTTCATCGGTGGCCTTCTCGTCTCGATCTGCCACCGATTCTAGTTCCGCGGGCTCAGCCGTGCCGCGCCACCAGCGCCTGCTGCGCGCTGAGGCCGTCCTCGCCGGCGCGGCGGTAGCGCCCGTCGGACTCGAGCACCCAGGCGTCGCGTCCGTCGTGCAGATAGGGCACCAGACATTCGTCGATGACCCGCTGGCGCAGTGCCGGATCGCGCACCGGCCAGGCGATCTCGATGCGGCGCAGCATGTTGCGCGTCATCCAGTCGGCGCTGCTGAGGTAGAGCGCCTCGTCGCGCTCGCTCTCGCCCCAGCGGAAATACAGCACCCGGGTGTGCTCGAGAAAGCGCCCGACCACCGAGCGCACGCGGATCCTCTCGCTCAGGCCCGGCACGCCCGGCGGCAGCATGCAGGCGCCGCGCACGATCAGGTCGATCTCGGCGCCGGCCTGGCCGGCCTCGACCAGCGCCTCGATCAGCACCGGATCGGTCAGCGCGTTGAACTTGGCGACGATGCGCGCCGGCCGTCCCGCCCGCGCCGCGCCCGCCACCTTCTGCATCAGCTCGACCAGCGTCGACTGCAGGTCGAAGGGCGCCACCAGCAGCCGCTTCGTGTGGTCGAGCGGATTGAGGCTGGCGAGATGGCGGAAGACCGCATCGGCGTCGGCGGTGATCTCCGGGTCGGTCGTCAGGAAGCCCAGGTCGGTGTAGAGCCGCGCGGTCTTGGAGTTGTAGTTGCCGGTCGACAGATGGGCGTAGCGCACCATGTGGCGGCCCTCCTTGCGGGTGGCCAGCAGCAGCTTGGCGTGCGTCTTCAGTCCGACGATGCCGTAGACCACCTGCACGCCGACGCGCTCGAGCCGCTCGGCCCAGTTGATGTTGGCCTCCTCGTCGAAGCGCGCCTTCAGCTCGACCACCGCCAGCACTTCCTTGCCGCGGCGCGCCGCCTCGATCAGCAGTTCCATCAGCACCGACTCGGTGCCGGTGCGGTAGATGGTCTGCTTGATCGCCAGCACCTTCGGGTCCTCGACCGCCTCGCGCAGGAACTTCACCACCGGGTCGAAGGACTCGAAGGGCTGGTGCAGCAGGATGTCGCGCTCGGCCATGCAGTCCATGACGCGCCGGCTGCGCGGCAGCTGCGCGGCCGGCCAGGTCGGCTCGTGCGGCGCGAAGCGCAGCTTCGGCGCGACCGCCAGGTCGATCAGCGTGTTCATGCGCACCAGGTTGACCGGGCCGTTGACCCGGTAGAGCGCGGCCGGTGGCAGGTCGAACTGGTTCAGCAGGAACTGCGCCAGCTCGGGCGGGCAGGTGTTGACCACCTCCAGGCGGATCTCGCGGCCGTAGTGGCGGGTGGTGAGCTCGCTGCGCAGCGCCTGGCGCAGGTTGGTGACGTCGTCCTCGTCGACATCGAGGTCGGAGTCGCGGGTCACGCGGAACTGCGAGAAGGCCAGCACCTGGCGGCCGGGAAAGAGTTCGGCCAGATGGGCGCGGATCACGCTGGTCAGCATCACGAAGGCCTGGCGGCCGTCGGTGAGCCGGTCGGGCAGCCGGATGATGCGCGGCAGCACCCGCGGCACCTTGATGATGGCGATCGAGTTCTCGCGGCCGAAGGCGTCGGCGCCGGCGAGCTGCGCGATGAAGTTCAGCGACTTGTTGGCGACCTGCGGGAAGGGATGCGCCGGGTCCAGCCCGAGCGGCATCAGCAGCGGCTGCACCTCGCGGTGGAAGAACTGCGAGACCCACTGGCGCTGCGCCTCGGTGCGGTCGGCGTGGTTGACGATGACGATGCGCTCGGCCGCCAGCGCCGGCATCACTTCCTCGTTGAAGACGCGGTACTGCTCGTCGATCAGCGCGTGCGCCTCGACGACGGCCCGGGCCAGATCCTCGTCGTCGTCGAGCTCGTCGGTCAGGCGTGCGGCCTCCAGCGCGTCGGCGAAGCGCACCTCGAAGAACTCGTCCATGTTCGACGAGACGATGCAGATGTAGCGCAGCCGCTCGAGCAGCGGCACATCCTTGCGCCGGGCCTGCGCCAGCACGCGCCGGTTGAATTCGAGGATCGAGCGCTCGCGGCTGATCAGCGCCGGAGCGCGAGAAGAGGTCATCGTGTCGGGCATCCGGCGATGCTAGGCCGGTGGCATGACAGATCTGTGACGGATTTTCGCCTGTCTGACCGGCCAGATCGACGCGTTCAGGCTCGGGGCATCTGCAGCTGCAGCGCGCCGACGCGTGCCCAGGCCTCGGCCTCGGCCGCCAGCAGATGCAGCGTGCGCGGGTGGCGCTCGCCCCAGCCGGCAGGCAGGCGCAGCTGCACCGCACGGCCGTCGGCCGCCAGCGTCGGCAGCGGCTCGTCGGGTGCGCAGCGTGCATGGCACAGCAGCACCGCCAGCCGCAGCGCGAGCAGCTGCCAGACCAGGTCGGGCTCGGCCAGCGCGGCCTCGATCTTGCGCAGCCCGCCGCGGTGGCCCAGCACCAGATCGGCCAGCCGGCGCTGCTGCGTCTGCGAGAAGCCCGGCGCGTCCACATGCGCGATCAGGTAGGCGCTGTGGCGGTGGTGATCGTGGTGCGAGACCATCATGCCGATCTCGTGCAGCGCCGCCGCCCAGCCCAGCTCGCGCTGCAGGTCCAGCTCGGCGCGCGGCTGGACCTGGCGGTGCAGGCGCTGGGCCGTGTCCTGCACGCGGCGGGCCTGCATCGCGTCGGCGCGAAAGCGCTGCTGCAGCTCGGCCACCGTGTCGTCGCGCAGATCATGGTGGGCCGGATCGCGGTCGGCGGCCAGGCGCTCCTCCAGATCGAAGATCACGCCCTGGCGCAGCGCCCCGCGTGCGGGCTGCAGCGCCTCGATGCCGAACTGCGCCGCCAGCGCCGACAGGATGGCCAGGCCGCCGCCCAGCACCGCGCGGCGTTCCGGCTTCAGGCCGGGCAGCTCCAGCGCGTCGACGCGGCCGGCCTGCACGCAGGCGCGAATGCACCAGGCCAGGCCCTCGGGCGTGATCGCGCCGTCGCTGATGCCAGCGGCGGCCAGGATCTGCGAGACCGCGCCGGCCGTGCCCGACGAGCCCAGCGCCTCGCTCCAGTGGCGGCGCGAGAAGGTCTCCAGCGCCTCCTCGAACTCGGCGCCGGCGGCGATCTGCGCGGCGCGGAAGCGCTCCTCGGTGAACAGGCCGTCGCCGAAGTAGCGCATCGACAGGCTGACGCTGCCGATGCCGAAGGACTCGGCCTGCATCGGCACGCTGCCCGCGCCGATGATCAGCTCGGTCGAGCGCCCGCCGATGTCGATCACCAGCCGCGGGTGCGATGAGGGCTGCAGCCGCGCCACGCCCTTGTAGATCAGCCGCGCTTCCTCGCGGCCGGAGATCACCTCGACCGGATGGCCGAGCGCCTCGGCCGCGCGGGCCAGGAAGGCGTCGCGGTTGGCGGCCTCGCGCAGCGTCTGCGTCGCCACCGCGCGCAGCTGGCGCGCCGGAATGCCGGCCAGCCGGGCGCGGAAGCGCTGCAGGCAGACCAGGCCGCGCTGCGCGGCCTCCTCGCTCAGGCGACCCTCGGCATCCAGGCCGGCGCCGAGCCGCACCGTCTCCTTGAGATAGTCGATGCGGCGGTAGCGGCCGCGGGTGGTCTGGCCGATCTCGAGGCGGAAGCTGTTCGAGCCGATGTCGATCGAGGCGAGAACGCCGCGCCAGGACGGCACGGAGGAAGAGGCTGACTGGGCTGGCATGCGTGAATTGTCCATGGTCTTCTCGGGGACAAGCCGGCCGTGACTGCGGTTTTTTTTGCGTCCCCGGATGCTCGCGCGGTTGCCGACAACCCCGCTCTCCAGGAGACCGACATGGCCGTGAATCCCCTTGATGACAATATGCGCCAGGACTTCGACAGCCTTGTGACGGTCGGGCCGATGCCCGCGCCCGACCGGCGCGGCTTCATGCGCACCACGCTGGGCACCGGCTTTGCCGCGGCGGTGCTGCCGGTGATGGCGCAGACGGTGGTGAAGACCCCGGCCGACGGCCTGACGGTCGGCGAGATCAGCATCGATGTGGACGGCTTCGCGATGCCGGCCTATCGCGCCGCGCCTGCGGGCGGAACCCGGCTGCCGGTCGTGCTGGTCATCAGCGAGATCTTCGGCGTGCACGAGCACATCGCCGATGTGGCGCGCCGCTTCGCCCGCCAGGGCTATCTGGCGATCGCGCCGGAGATGTTCGTGCGCCAGGGCGACGCCGGCAGCTACGGCGAGATCGCCCGGCTGCAGGCCGAGGTGATCTCGAAGGTGCCCGACGCCCAGGTGATGCGCGATCTCGATGCCACGGTGGCCTGGGCGGCCCGCAACGGCGGCGACACGGCGCGGCTCGGCCTGACCGGCTTCTGCTGGGGCGGCCGCATCACCTGGCTGTATGCCGCGCACAGCCCGCAGGTGCGGGCCGGCGTGGCCTGGTACGGCCGGCTGGTGGGCAACGCCAGCGCGCTGCAGCCGCGCCATCCGGTCGATCTGGCGGGCGAGCTCAAGGCGCCGGTGCTGGGCCTGTACGGCGCGGCCGACACCGGCATCGCGCTCGACACGGTCGAGCGCATGAAGGCGGCGCTGGCGGCTGGCAGCCCGGCCGCGCAGCGCTCGGAGTTCGTCGTCTATCCCGAGGCGCCGCATGCCTTTCATGCCGACTATCGCCCCAGCTTCCGTGCCGGGCCGGCGGCCGACGGCTGGGCGCGCTGCCTTGCATGGTTCAAGGCCCAGGGCGTGGCCTGAGCGGCCGGGACCGGCAGGCGGCTCGGCCGATCTGCCGATCTGGCGATCTGCTGATCCCGCTCAAGCGGGGGTGCGACGCTGGGCAGGCGAGGGGGGAGGGCGCGGCGGAGCGGCGGGCTAAACTGCCGCGCTCCCCGAACCGAACGACAACGCCTCACCCCACTCCCCGCCGCATGATCTCGCGCCGCGACTGCCTTCGCTCCTCCTCGGCCAGCCTGCTGGCGCTGTCGCTGGGGGCCTGCAGGCCGACCACCGCCGCGTCTCCGGCCAGCCCGTCGACGCCTCCTCCTGCCTCGGCTGCGCCGACAGCGTCTGCCGCGTCGGCGGCTGCGTCCGCCGCGCCTGCCACGCCAGCCGCTTCGACGGCCTCCGCCGCCGCGGCGCCGTTCTCGGTGCGCACGCCGATCTTCGTGCTGAACTCGCTCGACGCCACCCTCAGCGTCATCGACCCGCTGACGATGACCGAGCTGCGCCGCGTGCCCACCGGCAAGGAGCCGCACCACCTCTACCTGTCGCCCGACGAGAAGTCGCTGCTGGTGGCCAATGCGGTCGGCGACTCGATCACGCTGGTCGATCCGCGCAGCGGCGAGATCCAGCGCACGCTCACCGGCATCGTCGATCCCTACCATCTGCGCTTCTCGCCCGACATGCAGTGGTTCGTGACCGCGGCCAACCGCCTGGACCACATCGACCTGTACCGGGTCGGCCGGCCGGCCGGTGGCGGCTTCGACATCACGCTGGTCAAGCGCGTGCCCGCCGGCAAGACGCCCAGCCATCTGGCGATCGACACCCGCAGCACGGTGGTCTACGCCAGCCTGCAGGACAGCGACCAGCTCATCGCGGTCGACCTGGCCACGCAGACGCCGCGCTGGACCGTTCCCAGCGGCAAGATGCCCGCCGATGTCTACCTGACGCCCGATGACCGCACGCTGCTGGTCGGCCTGACCGGCGACTCGGTGGTCGAGGCCTACGACGTGAGCGTCAGCCCGCCGAAGCTGATCCGGCGCATTCCGACCGGCGCCGGCGCGCACGCCTTCCGCGCCTGGGGCGACCGCCGCCATGTGCTGGTCAGCAACCGGGTGGCCAACACCATCAGCCGCATCGATCTGCAGACGCTGGCGGTGGTCGACACCTATCCAGCGCCGAGCGGCCCGGACTGCATGGACCTGTCGCCGGACCGCCGGTTCATCTTCGTGGCCTCGCGCTGGGCCGGCAAGCTCACCGTCATCGACACCGAGCAGAAGAAGGTGGTGCGCCAGGTGAGCGTGGGCAAGTCGCCGCACGGCGTCTGGACGCTCGACCACGCGCCGAGGCTGTGACGATGCGGGCGGCGCGGGGGCGCACGGCGCTGTCGGTCGGCCTGCTGATGGCCGGGCTGCTGGCCACCGGCCCGGCGGCAGCCGGCTGCGCCCGTCCGCTGTTCCTGACCTTCGACACCGGGCACATGGGCGTGGCGCCGCTGGTGGCCGAGGTGCTGCGGCGCCAGCAGGTCCAGGTCACCTTCTTCCTGGCCAACGAGCGCACGCAGACCGACGGCGGCAGCCTGGACGCGCAGTGGGCGCCGTGGTGGCGCGCGCGGGTGGCCGAGGGCCATCTGTTCGCCTCGCACACCTTCGACCATGTCTACTGGCGCGCCGACCGCGCCGACGGCGGCTTCGAGGTGCGCCCGAGCGCCGGCCCGCAGGCCGGCGTGCGCTCGACGATGAACGCCGCCCAGTACTGCGCCGAGCTGGCCCGGCCGGCCGCACGCCTGGCCGAGATCGCCGGCCGGCCGGCGATGGCCGCGCTGTTCCGCGCGCCCGGCGGCAAGACCTCGCCGGCGCTGCTGGCGGCGGCCTCGCGCTGCGGCTGGACGCATGTCGGCTGGAGCCCGGCAGGCTTTCTCGGCGACGAGCTGTCCAGCGACCGCCATCCGAACGACCGGCTGCTGAAGCAGGCCCTGCGCGACATCCGCCCGGGCGACATCCTGCTGGCGCACCTGGGCATCTGGTCGCGCCAGGAGGTCTGGGCGCCGGCGGTGCTCGAGCCGCTGATCGTCGGGCTGAAGGCGCGCGGCCACTGCTTCGCCACGCTGACCGAACATCCCGAACTGGGCGAGGCGGCGCGCCGTCCGGCCCCGACTTCCTCTCCGTCACGACCATGATCGATGCTCTTGTCCAGCTCTTCGGCCAGGCCCAGCAGTGGCTGTTCGAGGCGGCGGTGCAGCCGCTGCTGTTCGCGCTCGGGCAGGGCGCCCTGCTGGAGGATGCCTACAACGCCACCGGCTGGCTGCTGGTGGGCCTGCTGCAGCTGGCGGTGATGCTGGCGCTGATCGGGCCGCTGCAGCGCCTGCGCCCGGCCGAGCCGGTGCGCGACCGCGCCGCCATCCGCCCGGACATCGCCTACACGCTGCTGCACCGGCTCGGGCTCTTTCGCGTCGGGCTGTTCTTCCTGGTCGATCCGCTGTGGCAGGCGCTGTGGGGTGCGCTGGCGGTGCACGGCTTTTCCGGCTGGCATCTGGACGAGGCGATCGCGCCCTGGTGGCCGGGCGTGACCGACACCGCGCTGGCGGCCTTCCTGGTCTATCTGCTGCTGCTCGACCTCGTCGACTATCTGATGCACCGCGCGCAGCACCGCTTCGACGCCTGGTGGGCGCTGCATGCGCTGCACCACAGCCAGCGCCAGATGACGATGTGGAGCGACAACCGCAACCACCTGCTCGACGACCTGATCCGCGACGCGCTGCTGGTGCAGATCGGCCACCTGATCGGGGTCGCGCCGGCGCAGTTCGTCGCCATCGTCGCCTTCGGCCAGCTGGTCGAGAGCCTGTCGCATGCCAATCTGCGCCTGTCCTTCGGCCTGATCGGCGAGCGGCTGCTGGTGAGCCCGCGCTTCCACCGCCTGCACCATGCCATCGGTCTGGGCCATGAGTCCGCGGCCGGCAGGGGCACGCTGGGCGGCTGCAACTTCGCGGTGCTGTTCCCGGTCTGGGACATCCTGTTCGGCACCGCCGACTTCCGCAGCCCGGTCGGCCCGACCGGCATCCGCGACCAGCTGCCCGAGGAGGGCGGACGCGACTACGGCCGCGGCTTCTGGGCGCAGCAGCGGCTGGGGCTGCTGCGGCTGATCGGGCGGGGGTAAACGTTCAGAGGTGACAGTCTGCCTTTGACTGTTTAAACAGCGGCGTGTGGTTATTTCTTACCGCTGCCACCTGCAGGCGCATTGCTGCGGCCTCCTCCTGACGGGTTACCGGTGCTGCTGGGCCATCCACCAGCATTGCCACCGGCTCGTCCACCAGTGCCGCCTGCAGGGCTACTTCCACGAGATTGTCCAGAGTTGGAGCTACCACTGCTGCGGCCACCACCGCTATTACTTCCCTTGCTCATTGCCGTTCCTTGTCTTGGTCGATAAGTGCCATAAATGAAAAAAATGGCAGTCGGATCCTAACCAAAACAAGAGTCGTCCTATTGAGTACCAAGCTGATCAGATCGTCAGTTCGATAGCTGCGGCCTGATGTCACGAATCACCATGTCGTGTTGGCTGAGCGGTGTATCGCGCACGGCTGTTTGGTAACCCATGGAGCTCTGGTCAAACTGACCTTCAGCATGTGCGCGCCGGCTTGGCTATGCTCACCGCCATGTCGAAAGTCCTTGATGCCCTCTGGCGCGCGATCGGCTACTGCTTCATGCCGCGCGTGATCTTCCTGTCGATGCTGCCGGTGCTGCTGCTGGGCACCGTGTCGACGGCCCTGGCCTGGTTCTTCTGGGAGCCCGCGGCCGCCGCGATGACCGCGCTGGTGGTCGATGCGCCGCTGCTGGGCGACGCGGTCGCCTGGCTGGACCGCTGGACCGGCGGGGTGCTGCGGCATGTCATCGGGCCGCTGCTGCTGCTGGTGGCGGTGGTGCCGGTGCTGATCATCGCCGCGCTGCTGCTGGTGTCGGCGCTGATGGCGCCGACCCTGATCGGTCTTGTGGGACGGCGCCGCTTCGAGGCGCTCGAGCGGCGCGGCCCGCTGGCGTGGTGGCGCGCGCTGGGCTGGACGCTGGGCTCGATCGGCGCGGCGCTGGCGGCGCTGGTGCTGACGCTGCCGCTGTGGCTGATTCCGCCGCTGGCGCTGCTGCTGCCGCCGCTGATCCTGGGCTGGCTGACCTACCGCGTCATGGCCCACGACGTGCTGGCCGAGCATGCCGACGCGGCCGAGCGTGCCGCGCTGCTGCGCGAGCACCGCGCGCCGCTGCTGGCCATCGGCGTGACCTGCGGCTACCTGGGCGCGGCGCCGTCGCTGATCTGGGCCTTCGGCGTGCTGGCGCTGCCGATGGCGCCGCTGCTGCTGCCGGTCTATGTCTGGCTCTACACGCTGGTCGAGGTCTTCGCCGCGCTCTGGTTCGCGCACTACATGCTGGCCGCGCTCGATGCCCGCCGCCAGGCCGCGCCGGTGCTCCAGCCGCTGCGCGTCGAGATCGAGCCGGTCGACGGCGTGCCGATGCCGGGCGCACCGGCGCTGCCGTCTTCAGCGTCCCCTTCTGCTTCTTCCTCCTCCTCCCTCCCGAACCCGCCTCTGCTGCCATGAACTTCGGCCTCATCATCGTCGGCGACGAGATCCTCTCGGGCAAGCGCCAGGACAAGCACCTCGCGAAGGTGATCGAACTGCTCTCGGCGCGCGGCCTCGCGCTGGCCTGGAGCCACTATGTCGGCGACGACCCGCGCCGCATCACCGACATCCTGCGCACCGCCTTCGCCAGCGGCGATGTGGTGTTCTCCTGCGGCGGCATCGGCGCCACGCCCGACGACCACACCCGCCAGTGCGCCGCGGCCGCGCTGGGCCGGCCGCTGGCGCTGCACCCCGAGGCGCGCGAGCTGATCATGGAGCGGGTGCGCCAGCTCGCCGCCGAGAAGGGCTGGACCGACGATCCCGACCATCCGGACACGCTGCACCGGCTCAACATGGGCGTCTTTCCCGAGGGCGCCACCCTCATCCCGAACCCGTACAACCGCATTCCGGGCTTCTCGGTCGGCGACGTGCATTTCGTGCCAGGCTTTCCGGTGATGGCGCACCCGATGATCGAGGCGCTGCTCGACACCCGCTATGCGCACCTGCATGGCGCGGGCGTGCAGCAGGAGCGCTCGCTCATCGTCTATGGCGCGATGGAGGCCAGCCTGACGCCGCTGATGATCGACCTCGAGGCCCGCTTCGAGGGCATCAAGGTCTTCAGCCTGCCCAGCGTCGACCATCCGGTGCACGGCCGTCACATCGAGCTGGGCGTCAAGGGCCGGGGCGAGCGCCTCGATGCGGCCTACGCCGCCCTGCTGGACGGGCTCGCCCGCTTCGGTGCCCGCACGGGCCCCGAAATGGTGCGCTCGAATGCACCAGAATGAATCATGGCGTGAAACTGTTTGCGCACAGATATGGTGCATGCACGGAATCTGCCTGATCCGGGGCCGATTCCGGCGGTCTGAGGCGGCATGAAGCGACATGAAGACCGTTCCTGTGGATACGGATTCAGGCATGCTTTCTGCTACATTGCCATGCGGTTCGCGGCCCGGTCGTGAACCTTGCAACACCCCGATCCATTCACAGATATCCCCATCTCGCTAGGAGCCCCTGATGGCCAAGACCGTCGCCGACGTGATGAAGATGGTGAAGGAAAACGAAGTCAAGTTCGTCGACTTCCGTTTCACCGACACCCGTGGCAAGGAACAGCACGTGTCCGTGCCGGTTTCGCACTTCGATGAAGACAAGTTCACGTCGGGTCACGCGTTCGACGGCTCCTCGATCGCCGGCTGGAAGGGCATCGAGGCGTCGGACATGCTGCTGATGCCGGATCCGAACACCGCGAACATCGATCCGTTCTTCGAAGAGCCGACCCTGATCCTGACCTGCGACGTCATCGATCCGGCCGACGGCAAGGCCTACGAGCGCGACCCGCGCTCGCTGGCCAAGCGCGCCGAGGCCTACATGCGTGCCTCGGGCCTGGGCGACACCGCCTACTTCGGTCCGGAGCCGGAATTCTTCGTGTTCGACAGCGTCCGCTGGAACGTCGACATGTCGGGCTGCTTCGTCTCGATCGAGTCGGAAGAAGCCGCCTGGAACACCGGCAAGGACTACGAGCACGGCAACAAGGGCTTCCGTCCGACCGTCAAGGGTGGCTACTTCCCGGTGCCGCCGGTCGATTCGGGCCAGGACATGCGCTCGGAGATGTGCCTGATCCTGGAAAGCCTGGGCATTCCGGTCGAAGTGCACCACCACGAAGTGGCCAACGCCGGCCAGATGGAGATCGGCACCAAGTTCAGCACGCTGATCGAGCGCGCCGACTGGGTCCAGCTGCAGAAGTACGTCATCCACAACGTGGCTGGCGCCTACGGCAAGACCGCGACCTTCATGCCGAAGCCGATCGTCGGCGACAACGGCTCGGGCATGCACGTGCACCAGTCGGTCTGGAAGGACGGCAAGAACCTGTTCGCCGGTGACGGCTACGCCGGCCTGAGCGACTTCGCGCTGTACTACATCGGCGGCATCATCAAGCACGCTCGCGCGCTGAACGCGATCACCAACCCGGGCACCAACTCGTACAAGCGTCTGGTCCCGGGCTACGAAGCCCCGGTGAAGCTGGCCTACTCGGCCAAGAACCGCTCGGCCTCGATCCGCATCCCGTTCGTCGCGAACCCGAAGGGCCGTCGCGTGGAAGCCCGCTTCCCGGATCCCCTGATGAACCCGTACCTGGGCTTCGCCGCGCTGCTGATGGCCGGCCTGGACGGCGTCGAGAACAAGATCCATCCGGGCGAAGCCGCCACGAAGGATCTGTACCACCTGCCGCCGGAAGAGGACGCGCTGATCCCGACCGTCTGCTCGTCGCTGGAGCAGGCTCTGGAAGCCCTGGACAAGGACCGTGCGTTCCTGACCAAGGGTGGCGTGTTCACCGACAGCTACATCGACGCGTACATCGACCTGAAGATGCAGGAAGTCCAGCGCATGCGCATGACGACCCATCCGGCCGAGTTCGACATGTACTACGCGCTGTGATGCGGGCCTGCCGTCGGCCTCAAGCCGGCGGCAGCGCTGTCCTGGCGGACACCCATCGCGAAGGCGGCCTCCGGGCCGCCTTTCCTTTTGCGCGATACTGATCCGATCATGATCCGAGCTTCCTGCCTTCGCCCGCGGCTTGCCGTGCTCACATGGGCCGGTCTGACGGCGCTGACCTTCCTGCCGAACGCGGCGGCCCAGGAGCGGCCGGTCTACCGCTGTCCCGGCAACCTCTACACCGACCAGATCACTCCGAAGGAGGCGGCCGAGCGCGGCTGCCGCACCCTCGACGGTGCGCCGGTCACCGTGGTGCAGGGCGCGGCGCCCCGCCGTGCCGCGCCGGCAGCGGGCGAGGGGGCCGGCCGGGTGAGCGCGCCGGCCGCGACCGCCTCGGGCGGCGCGCCGTCCTCGGGCCCGGCCCGGCCGGCCGGCGCGCCGGAAATGCGGGTCGATCCCGCGCAGCAGCGCGCCCGCGACAGCGATGCGCGGCGCATTCTCGAGTCCGAGCTGGCGCGCGAGGAAAGCGCGCTGGCGGTGCTGCGCAAGGACTACAACAACGGCGAACCCGAGCGCCGCGGCGACGAGCGCAACTTCGCCCGCTACCAGGAGCGGGTGGCCGAGATGAAGGCGGCCATCGCCCGCAAGGAAGCCGACGTCGCCGCGATCCGGCGTGAACTCAGCAAGCTGCCCAACCCGTGAGCTTCTTCAGGAACCGAAACCGCACCTCCTCGTCCTTCGAGGCCTTCGACCATCTGGCGACCATGGTCGCGGTGCTCGACCGCGAGGGGCGCTGCCAGCATGTCAACGCCGCCTTCGAGAGCACGCTGGGCCTGCCGCGCCGCGCGCTGCAGGGCAGCAGCGCCTTCGGCTGGTTCGTCGATCCGGCGATGCTGAAGGTCACCTTCGATGCGGTGGTGGCCAACGAGTACAGCACCGCCCGGCTGGAGGCCCTGCTGGGGCGTCCGCCCGGCGCGGCCTCCAGCGAGCCGCTGCCGGTCCATGCGATCGTGACCCAGATCGATCATGGCGAGCAGGTGCTGCTCGAGCTGGTCGAGCTGGAGCAGCAGGCGCGGCAGGACCGCGAGGCGCGTGCGCTCGACCAGGCCCGCATCACCAAGGAGCTGATCCGCAATCTCGCCCACGAGATCAAGAATCCGCTCGGCGGCATCCGCGGCTCGGCGCAGCTGCTGGAGATGGAGCTCGACAACCGCTCGCTGCATGAATACACCCAGGTCATCATCCACGAGGCCGACCGGCTGCAGGCGCTGGTCGACCGGCTGCTGGCGCCGCATCGCCGCCCGCACATGGTGGCCGACGTCAACATCCATGAGGTGCTGGAGCGGGTGCGCTCGCTGATCCTGGCCGAGTTCCCGAAGGGGCTGGTGGTGCAGCGCGACTACGACACCTCGCTGCCCGAATTCCGCGGCGACCGCGAGCAGCTGATCCAGGCGGTGCTCAACATCGCCCACAACGCCGCGCAGGCGCTGGCCGAGCGCCGCGCCAACGGCGATGCGCGCATCGTGCTGCGCACCCGTGCGGCGCGCCAGGTCACGATCGGCCGGCAGCGCTATCGGCTGGCACTGGACTTGCATATCGAGGACAACGGACCCGGCGTGCCGCCCGAGATCCGCGATCGCATCTTCTTTCCGCTGGTTTCCGGCCGCGACGGCGGCTCGGGGCTCGGCCTGACGCTGGCACAGGACTTCGTCCAGCAGCATCACGGCCTGATCGAATGCGAGAGCGAGCCGGGCTGCACGCTGTTCAAGATCCAGATCCCGCTGCCCTGAGGCCCGAGACGTGGCCGGGGAGGCGGGATCTCACGCCATGACAGGCCACGACGCATGAAACCCATCTGGATCGTTGACGACGACCAATCCATCCGCTTCGTGCTGGAGAAGGCGCTCGCGCGCGAGGGGCTGCCGGTGCGCAGCTTCACCAATCCGCGCGACGTGCTGCTTGCCCTCGAGGACGACGCGCCGCAGGTGCTGGTCAGCGACATCCGCATGCCGGGCGGCACCGGCATCGACCTGCTCGCCAGCGTCAAGGCCCGCCATCCCGGCCTGCCGGTCATCATCATGACCGCCTACTCCGATCTGGACAGCGCGGTCTCCGCCTTCCAGAGCGGCGCCTTCGAGTACCTGCCCAAGCCCTTCGACCTGCCCAAGGCGGTCGAGCTGATCCGCCGCGCGGTCGAGGAAAGCCTGCGCGAGGAGAGCGTCGAGGACCGCGGTGCGCCCGAGGTGCCCGAGATGCTCGGCCAGGCGCCGGCGATGCAGGACGTGTTCCGCGCCATCGGCCGCCTGAGCCAGAGCAATGTCACCGTGCTGATCACCGGCGAGTCCGGTTCGGGCAAGGAGCTGGTGGCGCGGGCGCTGCACAAGCACAGCCCGCGCGCGGGCGGCCCGTTCGTGGCGATCAACACCGCGGCGATCCCGAAGGATCTGCTCGAGTCGGAGCTGTTCGGCCATGAGCGCGGCGCCTTCACCGGCGCGCAGGCGACCCGGCGCGGCCGCTTCGAGCAGGCCGAGGGCGGCACGCTCTTCCTCGACGAGATCGGCGACATGCCCTTCGACCTGCAGACCCGGCTGCTGCGGGTGCTGTCGGACGGCCAGTTCTACCGCGTCGGCGGCCACCAGCCGCTCAAGAGCAATGTGCGCGTGATCGCCGCCACCCACCAGCATCTGGAGGAGCGGGTGCGCGAGGGCGGCTTCCGCGAGGATCTGTTCCACCGCCTGAACGTCATCCGGCTGCGCCTGCCGCCGCTGCGCGAGCGCCGCGAGGACATCGCCGGGCTGGCGCGCCATTTCCTGCAGCGCAGCGCCAAGGAGCTGGGCGTCGAGCCCAAGCGGATTTCGGAGGCCGCGCTGCAGCAGATCGTGCTGTTCGACTTTCCCGGCAATGTGCGCCAGCTCGAGAACCTCTGCCACTGGCTGACGGTGATGGCGCCGGCGCAGGTGGTCGATCCGAAGGATCTGCCGCCCGAGGTGCAGGCCCATGCCGCAGCCGCGGTGGCCGCGGGCGCGGCGGGTCTGCCGGCGGCGGCCGAGAGCAGCCCGCCGGGCGGGGCGGCGGCGCTGCCGGCGGGCCTGGCGATGCCGGCGCAGTCGCGCGAGGCGGTCAGCCCGGCGGCGGCGGTGCTGCTGCCCGGACAGGATGCCTGGCTGGCCGGCCTGGAGCGGCAGGCCCGCGAGCTGCTCGACCAGGGCCATCCGCAGGTCTGGGACACGCTGACCCGCCAGTTCGAGGCCCGGCTGATCCTGGCCGCGCTGTCGCTGACCAAGGGGCGGCGCATCGAGGCCGCGCACAAGCTCGGCATCGGCCGCAACACCATCACCCGCAAGATCCAGGAGCTTGGGCTCGACTGAATCGCTGCCGCGGCCTGAACCGCCGGGGGGTATTGCGCGGTCCGGCTTGACTTGTCTCAACAGTGGCGGCGCGAACTTGGGTGACAGTGCAACGGCGATCCCGCCGCGTCCGCACAGCCTGACTGCCCGCCCATGGAGATGTTCACCGCCCGGGCCGAGGGGACCACTTCCCCTGCGGCCGCCCCCTTGCCCCGTCCGCGCCGCCGCCTGGCCGCGCCGCCGCCGTCCCCGGCCGATCCGTCGCCGTGGCGTCGGGTGCTGGCCGCCTCGGCGCTGGCCCAGACCGAGATCGACGCGCTGATGGCGATGGCCCGCCGTCGCACGGTGGCGGCGGGCGACATGATTCTCGAGACCCGCCTGCCGGCGCGCGCCCTGGTGCTGCTGCTGTCGGGCGATGTGGTGATGGGCTCGCGTGCGCCGGACGGCAGCCTGCGCACCGAGCGCAGCGTCAACGGCCCGGCCTGGATCGATGTCAGCGCCGCCTGGCTCGGCCAGCCCTGCGCGATGGAGGCGCAGGCGCTGTCCGACGCGGTCATCGCCGAGCTGCCGATCGACGAGGTGATGCGCCAGATGGCGGTCCAGCCGGCGCTGGCCGGTCTGCTCTGCCAGGCGCTGGCGATGCAGATCCGCCAGATGACGCTGGCCTCGCGCAATCTGCTGCACAACGACGCGCCGGCCCGGCTGGCGCAGTGGCTGCTGCAGCGCTGCCCGGTGCGCAGCGGCCCGGCCGAGCTGCGGCTGCAGGAGCGCAAGCGCGACATCGCGCAGCAGCTGGCGATGTCGCCGGAGACGCTGTCGCGGCTGATCCGCAGCTTCCAGTCGCGTGGCGTGCTGTCGGTGCGCGGCTATCAGGTGCGGGTGCCCGAGGTCGCGGCGCTGTGCGCGCTGGCCGGTCTGGCGGCGCTGGGCAGCGGCTGACCGGCCCGGACCGTTCTGCCCTGTCGTGGTCTCGTCGTTCAGTCGAACTCGATGCCGGGCTGGTAGTCCTGCCGGTCGACCAGCCGCCAGCGCCCGGCCAGCATCGCGCCGAGCAGCGCCGTGCCGCCGCAGCCGGCCACCACCGCCCAGTGCATCAGCCACTGGCCGTCATAGGCGCCGAACAGGCTGGCGCGCAGGGCCTTGACCACCCAGGTCAGCGGCAGCCAGGGGTGGATCGCCTGGAAGAAGGGCGAGGCCAGCTCGATCGGCATCGCCGCGCCGGCCGCGGCCATCTGGATCACCAGCAGCAGCAGGCCGAGTGCCTTGCCGATGTCGCCGAACCAGCGGATCAGCAGGAAGACGATCGCCAGGAAGCTCAGCGAGGCGGTGATGACCGTCGCGACGAAGGGGCCGAGGTACAGCACCTTCAGGTCGAGCAGCAGCGTCAGCATCGCCACCATCACCAGCGCCTGGCCGAGCACGATCGCCGCTGGCCAGGCCAGCTTGCCCAGCACCTGCAGCGGTCGGGCCAGACCGGCCGCCTCGCGCGGCAGCCGGCGCAGATGGAACATCAGCGCGGCGGTCACCGCGCCGATCCACAGCGACATCGGCACGAAGTTCGGCGCGAAGCCTGCGCCGTCGCTGCCGACCGGCGCGACCACCTCGAGCCGGGGCGCGACCGAATCGGCCAGGCCGCGTGCGCTGCCCTCGGGCAGCGGCAGATCGGCGGGCAGCGAGCGCACCAGCAGCGTCAGCGCCTCATGCAGCCGCCGGCTGCCGTCGTCGAGTTCGATCAGGCCGTGCTGCAGGCGGTCCTGGCCCGTCTGGAGCTGCTTCAGGCCGCCGCCCAGCGCCTGGGTGCCGGCGCCGAGCTGCTGCGCGCCCTGGGCCAGCGCATCGATGCGGCCGTCCTCGGGCAGCGCCGCGACGATCTGGTGCAGTGCGCCGCCTGCCTGGGCCACGCCGCCGGTCAGCGTCTGCACACCGGCGGCGAGCTGCTGGCTGCCGGCCTGCAGCTGCCGGCTGGCCTCGCGGGCCTGGCCCAGGCCGGTGCCGAGCTGAGCGGCACCGTCGCCCAGATGCGCGGCCGCCTCGGCCAGTTCGTCGCCGACCAGCGGGATCGGCTCGCTGGCCTGCTGCAGCATCAGCGCGCCCTGGCGCAGCGTGCGGCTGCCGCCCTGCAGCGCCTCCAGGCCGCGGCCGAGTTCCTCCTGTCCCTGGACCAGACGCTGGCTGCCCTGGCGCAGCGCCTCCAGATCGGCGGCTGGCGGGCGCTGCGCGTCGAGCGTGCGCAGCGCGCCGGCCAGCGGCCGCCAGCCGGTCGCCAGCGCGCTGCTGCCGTCGGCGAGCTGTCCGGCGCCGCGGTGCAGCTGCTGGCTGGCGTCCTGCGCCTTCGCCAGGCCCTGTCCGAGCTCGCGCACGCCCAGGTCGGCCTGGTGCAGGCCCTCGGCCAGCCGGCCGCTGCCGTCGCGGATCTGCTCGACGCGCTCGCGCAGCGTCGCCAGGTCGAGCCGCGAGCCGGCGGCCGTCTCCAGCACCAGCGCCCAGCGCTGCTCGTTGAGCGACTCGTTGACCCGATGCGCCAGCTCCGGCGCGAAGCGCTTGGCAAAGCCGGCGGCGCTGTAGCTGTTGCCCTCGGAGGTGTAGAGCGTCAGCCGCGCTGCGCCGGCCTCCCGGCCGGGCAGGGCCTGTTCGCTGAAGTCGCCCGGGATCAGCACCGCGAAGCTCAGCTCGCCACGCCGCACCGCCTGCCGCGCCGCCTCCCGGTCGTCG
This sequence comes from Sphaerotilus sp. FB-3, assembly GCF_023706025.1. Classification (NCBI taxonomy): domain Bacteria; kingdom Pseudomonadati; phylum Pseudomonadota; class Betaproteobacteria; order Burkholderiales; family Sphaerotilaceae; genus Sphaerotilus; species Sphaerotilus sp. FB-3. Next base: position 189,910 of record NZ_BQWE01000016.1, read on the forward strand.
AAGACCTGCCAGTCGAACAGATGCTGGCGCAGCAGCGCCTGCTGCACCTGCTCGCCCATGCTGACCTCGACGCCACGGTGGTAGGCCCCCCGGTCGCTGTTGACCAGCCCGGCACGCAGCGCGCTGGTGCGTGCGCTCGGATCCCACAGGCTCGACAGATAGATCAGCGCATACAGCGCCGGCACCAGCAGCGCGCCGAGCGCCGCCAGCGCGAAGCGACGGTGGCGTCGCAGCAGCGCGGTGTCCAGCGCCACCAGCCTGCGCCATTGCTGTCCGGCCCCGTGCTCCATGCCCTCTCTCTCCCTCTTTCCTACCCCTCGATTGTCACGAGTCTGACCCTTTTCTGCCGTTTCCGGCCTTAGCACTCCTTGAGAGCGAGTGCTAAGATCAAAGGAACTCCAGGAGGCTGAAACAGTCTATGGCCAACATGCAACTGTCCTCTTCCACCGCTCTTGCTGTCCGTGATCCCTGGGCCCTGGTGCCTTCGCTGGGCAACCTCGACGCCTACATCAGCGCCGTCAACCGGCTGCCGATGCTCAGCGCCGAAGAGGAGACCCGTCTGGCGCGCCGCCTGCGCGACCAGCAGGATCTGGACGCCGCCGGCCGGCTGGTGCTGTCGCACCTGCGCCTGGTGGTCTCGGTGGCACGGCAGTATCTCGGCTACGGCCTGCCGCAGGGCGACCTGATCCAGGAAGGCAACGTCGGCCTGATGAAGGCGGTCAAGCGCTTCGACCCGGACCAGGGCGTGCGGCTGGTCAGCTACGCGCTGCACTGGATCAAGGCCGAGATCCACGAGTACATCCTGAAGAACTGGCGCGTGGTCAAGGTCGCCACCACCAAGGCGCAGCGCAAGCTGTTCTTCAATCTGCGCTCGATGAAGCGCCAGATGAAGGGCGAGGCCGCCGACGGCGCCACCCACCGCGCCGGCCTGACCGAGGCCGAGATCGACCGCGTCGCCGCCGAGCTGAACGTGCGCCGCGAGGACGTGATCGAGATGGAGACGCGCTTCGCCGGTGGCGACGTCGCGCTCGAGCCGGGCGGCGACGACGATGACGAGTCCTTCGCGCCGATCGCCTACCTGGCCGACGACCGCCAGGAGCCGACCCGCGCGATCGAGGCCCGCCGCCGCGACGAGCTGGCCGGTCCGGGCCTGCTGCGCGCGCTCGACGCGCTCGACGCCCGCAGCCGCCGCATCGTCGAGGAGCGCTGGCTCAAGGTCAACGACGACGGCTCCGGCGGCATGACGCTGCACGAGCTGGCGGCCGAATACGGCGTCAGCGCCGAGCGCATCCGCCAGATCGAGGTCGCGGCGATGAAGAAGATGAAGAAGGCGCTGGTCGAGGCGGCCTGACGCCGCCCAGCGCGGTGGCGTGCCTCAGCGCCGCATCGCCTCGCGCTCGCCCTCGAAGTCGCGCCAGAACGCCGCGTCCTGCGCGGTGGCGAAGTTGATGCGCATCTTCGTGCCCGGCTGACGGCGGGCGTGGAACAGGCTGCCGGGCGCGGTGCTCCAGCCGCGGTCGAGCAGGCGCTGCGCCAGCGCCTCGGTGTCGATGCCGGTCTCGATCCAGCCGAACAGTCCTTGCGGCGGGCAGACGAACTCGCAGCCCGCGCCCTGCGCCAGCCGCACGCTGCGCCCGCGCGCGGCGTCGAGCCGCGCCACCACCCGCTCGGCATGGCGGCGCAGCAGGCCCTGTTCCAGACAGACCGCCACCGCCTGCTCCAGCAGCGCCGGCGTGGTCAGGCTGGCGAGCATCTTCACGTCGATCAGCCGCTCGATCCAGTCGGGCGGCGCCGCGACGAAGCCGACCCGCCAGCCGGGGGCCAGGATCTTCGAGAAGCCGCTGATGTGGAAGCAGCGCTTGAGCCCGTCGAGCGCGGCCAGCCGCGGCGCGTGCGCGGGCGCCAGGTGCGCGTAGGTGTCGTCCTCGATGACATGGAAGTCGTGCGCCTGCGCCAGCTGCAGCAGCTGGTGCGCGCTGGCCAGCGACAGCATGCCGCCGGTCGGGTTGTGCAGCACCGAGACGGTCACGTACAGGCGCGGGCGGTGCTCGCGCGCCAGCGCCTCCATCACCGCCAGGTCGGGCCCGTCGGGCCCGCGCGGCACCGGCAGCAGCCGCATGCCCAGCAGCGTCAGCCGCGCGTATTCGACCGACCAGCCGGGCTCGTCGACCAGCACCGCGTCGCCCGGCGCCAGCAGCGCGCGCGAGACCAGATCGAGCGCCTGGGTCGCGCCCAGCGTGGTCATGATCTGGCGCGGCGCGGCACGCACGCCGACATCGGCCAGGCGCTGCGCCAGCGCCTCGCGCAGCCGCGGGTCGCCCGCCGGCTCGCCGTAGTGCAGCGCGGCGACGCCCAGCTCGTCCTCGCGGCCGCTGGCCAGCACCCGGCGCAGCGCGGCCTGCAGCATCGGCGCATCCAGCCAGGCGGGCGGCAGCGTGCCCAGGCCCGGGCCGGGCCGGCCGCCGCTGCCGAGCATGCCGCGGATCAGCGTGCTGGCGTCGACTGGCACCCGCGGGCTGTCGGGCGGTGATGCGGCCGGGGCCTCGCCGCGCTGCGCAGGGGTCGTGCGCTCGCGCACGAAGAAGCCGCGCTGGCGCTGCGCCTCGACCAGGCCCTGCGCCAGCAGCTGGTCATAGGTGGCGACCAGGGTGTGCGGGCTGACGCCGTGGCGGCGGGCGCCTTCGCGCACCGAAGGCAGACGGCTGCCCGGTGCGAGCAGGCGCTGGCGGATCAGCGCGGCGTAATGCGCGGCGAGCTGCTCGGACAGCGTGCGGCTGCCGTCGCGGCTGAGCTGCAGCGCGGCCGGCAGGCGGACCGCTGTGTCGGTCGTTCGGGCCATACAGTGTGTCGAGATGTGGGGCGATCTGTACTGTCAGTGTATTGGCTGTGTTGCCTAGACTGCAGCGCATCATGAGCACGAACCCGTCGATCTCTTCCCCGCAGCGCGAGCGGGCGGCCGAGCGCCGCGGCCTCTGGCTGGGCCTGCTGGGCGTGGCGGTGTTCGCGCTGACCACGCCGATGACCCGGCTCGCGGTCGGACCGCTGGAGGCGCCGCAGCTGCCGCCGCTGTTCGTCACCGCCGGGCGCGCCGCCGGCGCCGCGCTGCTCAGCCTGATCTTCCTGCTGCTGACCCGCGCCGCCTGGCCGACCCGCGCCGAGCGTGGCGCGCTGCTGCTGTCGGCCGCCGGCACGGTGCTGGGCTTTCCGCTGTGCCTGGCGATGGCGCTGCGCGAGGTGCCGTCGATGCACGCCTCGGTCATCACCGGCCTGCTGCCGCTGTGCACCGCGGCGGTCGGCGCCTGGCACCTGCGCCAGCGGCCCTCGCGCGGCTTCTGGATCTGCGCGCTGGCCGGGGCAGCGCTGGTGCTGGGCTTTGTCGGCCTGAAGGGCGGTGGCCGGGTGAGCGCGGCCGACGGCTGGCTGCTGCTGGCGATGCTGTGCGGGGCGGCGGGCTATGTGGCCGGCGCGCGGCTGTCGGCGGCGCGGCCGCCCGAGCAGGTGATCTGCTGGGTGCTGGTGATCAGCCTGCCGCTGACGCTGCCCGTCGCGCTGTGGTCGTGGCCGCCCGAGCCGCGGGCGGTGTCGGCCGCGGCCTGGGCGGGCTTCGCCTATGTCACCGTGTTCTCGATGTGGCTGGGCTTCTTCGCCTGGTACCGCGGCCTGGCGCTGGGCGGGCTGGTGCGGGTCAGCCAGGTGCAGATGCTGCAGCCCTTTCTCGCGCTGCTGGCGGCCGTGCCGCTGCTGGGCGAGCCGCTGCAGGCCGACACGCTGGTCTTCGCGCTGGCGGTGATGGCCTGCGTGGGCATCGGACGGACAATGCCGGTCGGGCGCACGCCACCCCGAGTCCTGGCGGTCCCGTCTTCCCTGAACCGATCCGAGCCGGAGGGCCGTGCATGACTGCTGCTGAATCTTTTGAATCTTTTTCTTCTCCCTGGACCCTGGCGCGTCGCGCCGAGCGCATGAATCCGTCGATCCTGCGCGAGATCCTCAAGGTCACCGACCGCCCCGGCATCCTGTCGATGGCCGGCGGCCTGCCGTCGCCGGAGAGCTTTCCGGTCGAGGCGATGCGCGCCGCCTGCGAGCGCGTGCTGCGCGACACCCCGCGCGAGGCGCTGCAGTACGCTGCCAGCGAGGGCTTCGCGCCCCTGCGCGAGTGGGTCGCGGCGCATCTGGCCGCGCAGGGCATGGCGGTCGGCGCCGATCAGGTGCTGATCACCACCGGCTCGCAGCAGGGCCTGGACCTGGTCGCCAAGGTGCTGGTCGATGCGGGCGCGCCGGTGGCGGTGGAAACACCGACCTACCTGGGCGCGCTGCAGGCCTTCGCGCCGATGGAGCCGGTCTTCGCCAGCGTCGCCAGCGATGCCGACGGGCCGCTGCCCGAGGCGGTGGCGGCGCTCACGCATGACGCGCCGGGCACGCGCTTCCTGTACGTGCTGCCGAACTTCCAGAATCCGAGCGGTCGGCTGATGCCCGAGGATCGCCGCGAGGCGCTGGTGGCCGCGGCAAAGCAGGCCGGCGTGCCGCTGGTCGAGGACAACCCCTACGGCGACCTGTGGTTCGACGCTGCGCCGCCGCGTCCGCTGGCCGCGCGCTGGCCGGAGGGCACGATCTATCTGGGCTCGTTCTCGAAGGTGCTGGCGCCGGGGCTGCGGCTGGGCTACGTGGTGGCGCCGCGTGCGCTCTACCCGAAGCTGCTGCAGGCCAAGCAGGCCGCCGACCTGCACACGCCGGGCTTCAACCAGCGCGTGGTGCACGAGGTGATCCGCGACGGCTTCCTCGACACCCATGTGCCCCAGATCCGCGCGATGTACCGCCGCCAGCGCGACGCGCTGTGCGAGGCGCTGCGCGAGCACCTGCCCGCCGGCAGCGAGTGGCAGCCGCCCTCGGGCGGCATGTTCTGCTGGGTGCGCCTGCCCGAGGGCTGCGACGCCACGGCGCTGCTGCCGCAGGCGGTGGAGCAGGGCATCGCCTTCGTGCCCGGCGCGGCCTTCTACGCCCGCCAGCCCGATGCGCGCACCGTGCGCCTGTCCTTCGTGACGCTGACGCCCGACGAGATCCGCACCGCGGTGGCCACGCTGGGCGCGCTGCTGCGCCGCCACCTGACCGAAGACGCGCCGACCCCGACGCCCTGACCCCACGACCTGACCATGAACGCTGCTGCCCTGCCGCGCCGCTATGCGGTGCTCGATGTCTTCACCGCCACGCCTCTGCTCGGCAATCCGCTGGCGGTCGTGATCGACGCCGAGGGCCTGAGCGACGCGCAGATGGCGGCCTGTGCACGCTGGACGAATCTCTCCGAGACCACCTTCCTGCTGCCGCCGACCGACCCGGCCGCCGACTACCGGGTGCGCATCTTCACGCCCGGCGGCGAGCTGCCCTTCGCGGGTCATCCGACGCTGGGCAGCGCCCAGGCCTGGCTGGACGCGGGCGGCGTGCCGCAGCGCGCCGGCGAGGTGGTGCAGGAGTGCGGCGTGGGCCGGGTGCGGGTGCGCCGAGTGGACGTGAACGGGGCAGGCGCGGCGATGCGGCCACCGTCGCCCAGGTGCTGGCCGCGCTGCGGCTGGCTGCGCCTGAGGTGCTGCAGGTGGAATGGATCGACAACGGCCCCGGCTGGCTCGGCGTGCGGCTGGCGGATGCGGCGGCGGTGCGCGCGCTGCAGCCCGACTTCGCGACGATGGCGGCGGCCGGGCTGAAGATCGGCGTCGTCGGCGCCTGGCCGGCCGGCGGCGAGGTCGATGTCGAGGTGCGGGCCTTCGTGCCGGAGCTGGGCGTGCCGGAGGATCCGGTCACCGGCAGCCTGAACGCCGGGCTGGCGCAGTGGCTGACCGGCGCGGGCCTGCTGCCAGCGTGCTATGTGGCCGGACAGGGCCACGCGCTCGGCCGCGACGGGCGGGTCCATGTGGAGCGCATCGCGGCGGGCGAGAACGCCGGCGTGTGGATCGCCGGCGACGTGGTCGGCTGCGTCAGCGGGACGCTGCGGCTCTGAGCCGGCGGGCGTCGCGATGCTCCAGGCCTTCGCGGTCGCGCCGGATCTCGCACCCTGGGTCGAGGGGGCCGTGGTGGTGCGACTGGCCGCCGGCCAGGGGCCGTCGCGCTTTCCGGCGATGCCGCAGGCGATGCTGACGGCGCGGCTGCTGCGACCGGCCGGGCAGGCCGCCGAGGTGCTGTGCCCGCCGATCACCTTTCATGCGCCGAGCACCGTGCCGACGCGGCACGCACATGCATGCGACCTGACGGCACTCGGGCTGGTGCTGCGACCCGAGGCGGCGGCCGTGCTGATGGGCGTGACGGGAGCGACCGGCGCGGCGCGGGTCGACACGGTGCTGCCGTGGGCAGCGCTGGCCGGACCGGACGAGGCTGCGCGGGCCGAAGAGGCGCTGGACCAGGCCGCGGACGCGGCCGGGCGTCTGTCGGCGCTGGCCGACAGCGTGCGTCGTGCGCTGGCGCGGCAGGCGCGAGGCGACGATCTGGCACAGGCGCAGCGGCTGTGCACGCAGGTCGGTCGCCTGGGCGCACAGGCCGGTGACGGGCTCGGCCTGGGGCAGCGCCAGCTGGAGCGGCGCTGCCAGGCGCTGATCGGGATGACGCCGCGCACCTTCCAGCGGCTGGTGCGGCTGAACGCGGCGCTGTCGCTGGCACTGCACTATCCGGGTGGATTTTCCGGTGCGGGGGCCGCGCTGGCGCTGGAGGCGGGCTATTGCGACCAGTCTCACCTCGGTCGCGACCTGCGGCGGCTGGCCGGGGCGCCGCTGGGGGCTCTGCTGGCCTCTGCACGGCCGGACGGCCCGGGCTGGGCGCTGGCCTCGCACCGGCTGATGCGTCTGCGTGACGCACGCCGGTGAATCAGGGTGTCGACGCGTCGCGTCCGGTCGGCCGACTGCGCCACCACAGATAGCCCGGCAGGGACACGGCCAGTCCGATGCCGAAGGTCGCTGCGACGGCCCACCAGCGTGCGCGACCGGCGCCCTGGTCGGCCGCCACGCCGAGGCTGAACGCCAGAGCGGCCAGATAGACATCGAGCGTGATGGCCGTCGTCAGGTCGTTGGCGAAGGCGGCCTGGAAGAAGGGGCCGGGCATCAGGCTGCCCCCACCGGCGAGGTAGCGCAGGTTGTACAGCCATGTCAGCAGCAGTCCGGCCAGGGCCAGGGCCAGCAGCACGCGGCGGGTCAGCGGAGCGAGGGCAGGGGAGTGCATGCGCCCATCGTGGCCCGCCCGGCGGCGGCCGGATAGGACGGATGCGACATCACCGTCCGCGCATCAATCCTTGCGGTAGCTGTCGTGGCAGCTCTTGCAGGTCTGCGCGGCGCCACCGAAGGCGGCCTTGATCTGGGCCAGGTCACCGGTCTTGGCTGCGGCGTTGAGCTTGTTGACCTCCTCGGTCATCTTGGTCATGCCGGCCTTGAACTTGTCCGACTCGGTCCAGATCTCCGGGGCGGCGCGGGTCTCGCCCTTGTCGGTGCCGGGGCCGAAGGCGGTGCCGGGCAGCGGCGCCAGCGCAGCCAGCAGCGCGGCATTCTCGGCGGCGGCCTTGGCGTCGAACGGCGCCTTGCCGTTGACCATCGCGCCGATGCGGCCGAAGTGGGCGGCCATCACGGTGAAGCTGGCCTTGCGGTACTTGATCGCGTCCTCGGGCTTCTGGAACTGGGCGCTGGCGGGCAGGGCGGCCAGCAGGCCGGTGGCGGTGCACAGGGCGAGGCAGAGGCGTTTCATCGGCAGGGTTCTCCGGTCGGACATGGAAATCAGGCGTGACCCGGGGGTCCGGGCCAGTGTAGCCTTCGCCCTGAGGCTCTTCATGATGCAGGACACTTGATGAATCCGACTTCTTCCCCCCCGTCGACCACGCTGGTGCGGGTGCGGATCTGGGATCTTCCGACCCGGCTGTTCCACTGGCTGCTGGCGCTGGCGGTGACCGGCGCGGTGGTCTCGGCCAAGATCGGCGGCAATGCGATGGTCTGGCATTCCCGGCTGGGGCTGGCGGTGCTGGCGCTGCTGGCCTTCCGGCTGGTCTGGGGGCTGGCGGGCGGGCACTGGTCGCGCTTTGCCAGCTTCGTGCACGGGCCGGGCGCGCTGATGCGCCATCTGCGCGGCCAGCCGCGGCCGGGCGAACATCTCGACGCCGGCCACAGCCCGACCGGTGCGCTGTCGGTGTTCGCGCTGCTGGCGCTGGTGGCGCTGCAGCTGGGCACCGGCCTCATCAGCGACGACGAGATCGCCTTCACCGGGCCGCTGTACGCCTGGGTCGACTCCGAGCTGGCCCTGAAGGCCACCTCCTGGCACCGCAGCTGGGGCCAGTGGCTGCTGCTGGGCATGATCGGCCTGCACCTGGCGGCGATCCTCTTCTACCGCCTGCGCGGCACCGACCTGGTGCGCCCGATGCTCGGTGGCGACAAGCTGCTGCCCGCCGAGGTGCCGGCCTCGCGTGACGATCTTCGCACTCGCGCGCTGGCGCTGGCGATCGTGGCGGCGGCGGTGGCGCTGGCCGCCTGGGTGGGTGCGCAGGGCGGCTAGACTGCGGCGCCATGGACCAACCCGAGACACGACTTGTCGTCGCGGACACGCCGGCCCTGGTCGAAGCCGCCCGCGAGATCTTCCGTGACTACGCCGCCAGCCTGTCGTTCGACCTGTGCTTCCAGGATTTCGATGCGGAGCTGGCCGGGCTGCCGGCGCCCTATGCCGCGCCCGACGGCACGCTGCTGCTGGCGCTGATCGATGGCGAGGTGGCGGGCTGCGGTGCCTTGCGGCGGCTGACCGATGTCGACTACCCGAACGCCTGCGAGATGAAGCGCCTGTATGTGCGCCGCGCGTTCCGGCGCTTCGGGCTGGGCCGTCAGCTGGCCGAGGCGCTGCTGGATGCGGCGCGCCTGGCAGGCTACTCCTCGGTGCTGCTCGATACGCTGGACGACATGGAGGCCGCGCGCGAGCTCTACGCCTCGCTGGGCTTCGTCGAGGTGCCGCCCTATTACTACAACCCGATTCCCGGCGCGCACTATCTGCGTGCCGAGCTGGACGGCAGCGGCGGCGGCAGCCGCTACTGATCCGTCTGCCGATCTGCCGATCTGCCGACCTGCAGCGCCGCAGTCGGGTTACATCGCGGTACGGCGCTAGGATCGCGGGTTTTCGAGCTTCCCCGGAGACCTGCCCGATGGACGACACCCGCACCCCGATCCGCGCCGTCAGCGACCCCTGCCTGCTCGGCGAATCGCCGATGTGGCATCCGCAGGAGCAGGTGCTCTACTGGTGCGACATTCCTGGCCGGCGCGTGCACCGGCTCGATCCGGCCAGCGGCGCGACCGCGGCCTGGGACTTTCCCGTCGAGCCGGCCAGCCTGGCGCCGCGGCTTGGCGGTGGCCTGATGCTGGCGATGCGCGACGGCCTGTGGCATTTCGATCCGGCCAGCGGCGAGCGCACCCGCTTGGCCGAGCCGCCCTACGATCCCGCCCGGGAGCGCTTCAACGATGGCAAGAGCGATGCGCTCGGCCGCTTCTGGGTCGGCACGATCTACGAGCCGCGCGATCCGGCGCTGGCGGCGCTCTACTGCTGGTCGCAGGGCGAGCTCCGCCGCATGGCCGACGGCATCACCGTCTCGAACGGGCTGGGCTGGAGTCCGGACGGCCGCACGATGTACTGGTCGGACACCAAGTCCCACACTGTTCACGCCTTCGACGTCGATGCCCACGATGGCAGCCTGTCGCGCCGGCGGGTGTTCGCGTCCTTCCCCGTCAAGCAGGCGGGCCAGCCGCTCGACGGCTATGGCGGCCGCCCCGATGGCGCCGCGGTCGATGCCGAGGGCTGCTACTGGGTGGCGATGTTCGAGGGCCAGCGGGTGCTGCGGCTGTCGCCGGCCGGCGAGGTGCTGCGCGAGATCCGTCTGCCGGTGCGCTGCCCGACCATGCCCTGCTTCGGCGGGGCTGATCTGAAGACCCTCTACATCACCACCGCGCGCGAGAACCGCCCGGCCGAGGAGCTGGCCGCTCAGCCGCTGGCCGGCTGCGTGCTGGCGCTCCGGGTCGAGGTGCCGGGCCTGCCGGCGCAGTTCGCTCTGGACTGAGCGGATTCGGCGGATTCAAGACGCTGAAGCACCGTGATGGTGCGTCCTGGTGAAAGCGCAATGTCATCGATCTTGCACATCATCACGACCCTGGACCGTCAAGTGTGATCAACCCGCGAATGAATGCACGAGCCTGGCGCAGTGTTGTATCGCGTGCACGCTTCAGGGGCGGTCGCTGCACGATGCGCTGAAACGATGCTGAAACGTCGAAGCTGTCGGGGTTTCCACGTATAATTCGGTGGTTTTGCCAAACCAGCCGATGAACAGCGTGAAGACAAGCACATCCGGGACGTTCCCGGCGCAGGTCGACCTCGATGAAGCATCAGCTGAGGATGGACAGGAAGAATTCAAGAGCCTGACGAAGGAAGAGGCGCAAGCCCTTCGAAGCCGTCTCCCGCAGCTCTCTCCGTGGCGGGTGGTGGCGGCGCAAGCCGCGGCAGGTCTGGTGATGACGGTGCTGTGCTGGCTGGTCATCACGGGGCGGGGAGCGGTCTGGTCCGCGCTTTACGGCGCGGCCACCGTGGTGGTGCCGACGGCGCTTCTTGCGCGCGGCATGACCCGGATGAACCGGCTGCCGGAGGTGAAGGCGAACGTTGCTGCGTTCAATTTCATGTTCTGGGAGTTCCTGAAGATCGGGGTCTCGGTGGCCATGCTGGCCGCAGCGGTCCTGGTCGTGCCTGATCTGAGCTGGCCGGCCCTGCTGGTCACGATGATCGTGTGCATGAAGATGAACTGGCTGGCTCTGCTGTGGCAGGGTCGGGTGACAACCAATCGGTCTTAAGACACAAAAGACAACCGTTCGAGAGAAGACGATGGCTGCCGATCAACACGCTCCGACCGCGGGGGAGTACATCTCCCACCACCTGGTCCACCTGACCAACCGTGCCCAGACCGGCATTGCCGACTTCTCGCTGACCGATCCGGTCCTGAAGCTGGACTCGCTGTTCTTCTCGATCCTGCTGGGCGTCGTTGGATGCTTCCTGCTGTGGAGCGTGGCGCGCCGCGTGACCTCGGGCGTGCCGGGCCGCATGCAGGCCGCAGTCGAGTTCCTGGTCGAGATGGTCGACACCCAGGCCAAGGGCATCATCCACAACGAGGAGTCGCGCAAGGTCGTCGCTCCTCTGGCGCTGACCGCCTTCGTCTGGATCTTCCTGATGAACGCGATGGATCTGCTGCCGCTGGACCTGCTGCCGCGTCTGTGGGCCTGGGTCTACGGTGTGATGGGCCACGATCCGCACCACGCCTACCTGCGCGTCGTGCCGACCGCCGACCTGTCGGTGACGCTGGGCATGTCGGTCACCGTGCTGCTGGCCTGCCTGTACTACAGCATCAAGATCAAGGGTCTGGGCGGCTGGGTCGGCGAACTGTTCTCGGCGCCGTTCCATGCACACGGCCCGGCCGCGATCCTGCTGGCCCCGATCAACTTCACGCTGCAGATCATCGAGTTCCTGGCCAAGACCATCTCGCACGGCATGCGACTGTTCGGCAACATGTTCGCCGGCGAGCTGGTGTTCATGCTGATCGCGCTGATGGGTGCGGTGGGCTTCGGCTCCTTCGGTGGCATCGCCCTGTGGTTCGGCCAGATCGTCGCTGGTGCGGCCTGGGCCATCTTCCACATCCTGATCATCACGCTGCAGGCCTTCATCTTCATGATGCTGACTCTGGTGTACGTCGGCCAGGCGCACGACAAGCACTGATCTGGTCCTGAAGCACCTGGATCGATGCCGATCGGCATCGATCTTCTGCGCGAAATCTGTCACAGTCACGCCGGCCTGAAAAGGCCGGTGAGACCGGAGTCGCGCCCGCATCCCGGTTTCCCTTTCCCTTCCGTCCGTCAACAACCTCTCTTAGGAGCAATCATGGAAAACGTCCTCGGTCTCGTCGCTCTGGCTTGCGGCATCATCATCGGTCTGGGCGCGATCGGCGCTTGTATCGGTATCGCCCTGATGGGTGGCAAGTACCTCGAAGCCTCGGCTCGCCAGCCGGAGCTGATGAACGAGCTGCAGACCAAGATGTTCCTGCTGGCCGGTCTGATCGACGCGGCCTTCCTGATCGGCGTCGGTATCGCGATGCTGTTCGCCTTCGCGAACCCGTTCGTCCTGAAGTAATCGGTCTTTCTCGTCGTTCCCTGTTCCCCTAAACGACTTACACGAGAAAGGTCGAAGCCGTGAATCTGAACGCAACACTGTTGGCGCAGATCGTGGTCTTCGCGATCCTCTGGTGGTTCACGATGAAGTTCGTGTGGCCGCCGATCACGAAGGCGCTCGATGACCGCGCCAAGAAGGTCGCGGACGGTCTGGCTGCGGCCGACAAGGCCAAGCTGGAACTCCAGAGCGCCAACAAGCGCGTCGAGGAACAGCTCGTCCAATCGCGCAACGAGACCGCCAAGCTGCTGGCCGACGCTGAGAAGCGCGCCCAGGCCATCGTCGACGAGGCCAAGCGCCGCGCCGAAGACGAAGGTGCAAAGATCGTCGCCGCTGCCAAGGCCGAAGCCCAGCAGCAGTCGATCCAGGCCCGCGAAGCCCTGCGCTCGCAGGTCGCCGCACTGGCCGTCAAGGGCGCCGAGCAGATCCTCAAGCGCGAAGTCAACGCCGGCGTGCACGCCGAGCTGCTGACCCGCCTGAAGACGGAGCTGTGACATGGCCGAGCTCACTACCATCGCACGTCCCTACGCCGAAGCCCTGTTCCAGGTCGCCTCGAAGGGTGACGTGGCGGCCTGGAGCCGCCAGGTCGCCGCGCTGAGCGCGGTTGCTTCCGACGAGCAGCTGCGCCAGTTCGCCGACAGCCCGAAGGTGACCGCCGACCAGGTCTTCGACCTGATCAGCAGCGTCGCCGGCATGCCGCTCGAGACGGGTGTGCAGAACTTCCTGCGCACCGTGATCGAGAACGGTCGCCTCGTGGCGCTTCCCGCCATCGCCGAGCAGTTCCAAGCCTTGGTCAACGCCGCCTCCGGCGTGTCCGATGCCGTGATCTACAGCCCCTACCCGATCGAAGGCGAGCAGCTCGCCGAGGTCGTGGCAAGCCTGGAGAAGCGCTTCGCGCGCAAGCTGTCGGCCCGTGTCGAGCTGGAGCCTGAGCTGATCGGTGGCATCCGCGTGGTGGTGGGCGACGAGGTGCTCGACACCTCCGTCAAGGCCCGACTCGAACGCATGAAGGTGGCGCTGAGCGCTTGAATCGAATCCATCCTCTGGCTGGTCCGCGTGCCGCGCATACCCTGGCGGCGCGCCGGATCGGCTGGATTGGGAGCAAGCTATGCAATTGAATCCCGCAGAAATTTCTGAACTGATCAAGAGCCGCATCGACGGCCTTGGCGCCGCCGCCGACATCCGCAATCAGGGCACCGTGGTTTCGGTGACGGACGGTATCGTCCGAGTCCACGGCCTGAGCGACGTGATGCAGGGCGAAATGCTCGAGTTCCCGGGCGGTGTCCTGGGTCTGGCGCTGAACCTGGAGCGTGACTCCGTCGGCGCCGTGATCCTGGGCGAGTACGAGACCATTTCCGAAGGCGACACGGTCAAGTGCACCGGCCGCATTCTGGAAGTGCCGGTCGGCCCCGAGCTGATGGGCCGTGTCGTCAACGCGCTGGGCCAGCCGATCGACGGCAAGGGTCCGATCAACGCGAAGATGACCGACGTCGTCGAGAAGGTCGCGCCGGGCGTGATCGCACGGAAGTCGGTGGACCAGCCGGTCCAGACCGGCCTGAAGTCGATCGACTCGATGGTGCCGATCGGCCGTGGCCAGCGCGAGCTGATCATCGGCGACCGCCAGACCGGCAAGACCGCGGTGGCGATCGACGCGATCATCAACCAGAAGGGTCAGAACATGACCTGCGTCTACGTCGCGATCGGCCAGAAGGCTTCGTCGATCAAGAACGTGGTGCGCGCGCTGGAACAGAACGGCGCTCTGGACTACACCATCGTCGTGGCTGCGTCGGCTTCCGAGTCGGCCGCCATGCAGTACCTGTCGGCCTACACCGGCTGCACGATGGGCGAGTACTTCCGCGATCGCGGTCAGGACGCGCTGATCGTCTATGACGACCTGTCCAAGCAGGCCGTTGCCTATCGCCAGGTCTCGCTGCTGCTGCGCCGCCCGCCGGGCCGCGAAGCCTTCCCTGGCGACGTGTTCTATCTCCATAGCCGTCTGCTCGAGCGTGCCGCTCGCGTGAACGCCGACTATGTCGAAGCCTTCACCAAGGGTGAAGTCAAGGGCAAGACGGGTTCGCTGACCGCTCTGCCGGTCATCGAGACGCAGGCCGGCGACGTGTCCGCTTTCGTTCCGACCAACGTGATCTCGATCACCGACGGTCAGATCTTCCTGGAAACCAGCCTGTTCAACGCCGGCATCCGTCCCGCGATCAACGCCGGTATCTCGGTGTCGCGCGTCGGTGGCGCTGCCCAGACCAAGCTGATCAAGGGCCTGTCCGGCGGTATCCGTACCGATCTGGCGCAGTACCGTGAACTGGCTGCGTTCGCGCAGTTCGCGTCCGACCTGGATGCCGCGACCAAGCGCCAGCTCGACCGCGGTGCCCGCGTGACCGAGCTGCTGAAGCAGTCGCAGTACGCCCCGCAGTCGATCAGCCTGATGGCGGCCACGCTGTATGCGGTCAACAAGGGCTTCCTGGATGACATCGAGGTCAAGAAGGTCCTGGCCTTCGAAGCCGGCATGCACCAGTTCCTGAAGACCAGCCACGGCGCGCTGCTGAAGACGCTCGAGGACAAGAAGGCGATGGACAAGGATGCGGAAGCGGCACTGAACGCCGCGATCACCGCGTTCAAGAAGTCCTTCGCCTAAACCGGAGCAGCGTCATGGCGGCAGGCAAGGAAATTCGCGGCAAGATCAAGAGCTTCGAGAACACGAAGAAGATCACCAAGGCCATGGAGATGGTCGCCGCGTCCAAGATGCGCAAGGCGCAGGATCGCATGCGTGCGGCTCGTCCGTATGCGGACAAGATCCGCATCATCACGGCCAACCTGTCGCAGGCGACGCCCGAGTACAAGCATCCGTTCGTGGTGAAGAACAGTGGCACGGGTCAGGTGGGCCTGATCGTCGTCTCGACCGACAAGGGTCTGTGCGGCGGTCTGAACACCAACGTGCTGCGCGTGGTCACCAACAAGATGCGCGAGCTCGAGGCGGCCGGCACCAAGGTGCAGGCCGTGGCGATCGGCAACAAGGGTCTCGGTTTCCTGAACCGGGTCGGTGCCAAGGTGGTCGCGCAGGCGACCCAGCTCGGCGACGTGCCCCACCTCGAGAAGCTGATCGGCCCGGTCAAGATCCTGCTGGACCAGTACGCCGAGGGCAAGCTCGACGCGGTCTATCTCTGCTACACCAACTTCATCAACACGATGAAGCAGGAGCCCCGCGTCGAGCAGCTCCTGCCGCTGTCGACGGATCGTCTGTCGCAGTCCGAGGCCGAGAAGCAGGCCCACGGCTGGGACTACCTGTACGAGCCGGACGCCAAGCTGGTCATCGATGACCTGATGGTGCGCTACGTCAAGGCCCTGGTCTACCAGGCCGTGGCAGAGAACATGGCGTCCGAGCAGTCGGCGCGCATGGTGGCCATGAAGGCCGCCACCGACAACGCGGGCACGCTGATCGCCGACCTGAAGCTGGTCTACAACAAGACCCGTCAGGCTGGCATCACCAAGGAACTGTCCGAAATCGTCGGCGGCGCCGCGGCCCTGGGCGGCTGATGCGGGTCCGGGCGACAGACGCAACGAATCAAGATTGAAGGAACGAAAAATGGCGACTACTCAAGCAGTGGGCAAGATCGTTCAGTGCATCGGCGCCGTGGTGGACGTGGAGTTCCCGCGCAACCAGATGCCGAAGATCTACGACGCGCTGAAACTCGAAGGCAGCGCGCTGACGCTGGAAGTGCAGCAGCAGCTGGGCGACGGCGTGGTGCGCACCATCGCGCTGGGCTCGTCGGACGGTCTGCGTCGCGGCATCGAGGTGAAGAACACCGGTGCTCCGATCACCGTGCCGGTCGGCCCGGCCACGCTGGGCCGCATCATGGACGTGCTGGGCAGCCCGATCGACGAGCGCGGCCCGGTCAGCAACGAGCTGTCGGCGTCGATCCACCGCAAGGCCCCGGCCTACGACGAGCTGAGCCCGTCGCAGGAGCTGCTGGAAACCGGCATCAAGGTGATCGACCTGATCTGCCCGTTCGCCAAGGGCGGCAAGGTGGGTCTGTTCGGTGGCGCCGGCGTCGGCAAGACCGTGAACATGATGGAACTCATCAACAACATCGCCAAGGCCCACAGCGGTCTGTCGGTGTTCGCTGGTGTGGGCGAGCGTACCCGCGAGGGCAACGACTTCTATCATGAAATGGCCGATTCCGGCGTCGTGAACCTGGAGAACCTGGGCGAGTCCAAGGTCGCCATGGTCTACGGCCAGATGAACGAGCCCCCGGGCAACCGTCTGCGCGTGGCGCTGACCGGTCTGACGATCGCGGAATCCTTCCGTGACGAAGGCCGTGACGTGCTGTTCTTCGTGGACAACATCTACCGCTACACCCTGGCCGGCACCGAAGTGTCCGCGCTGCTGGGCCGCATGCCGTCCGCGGTGGGCTACCAGCCGACGCTGGCCGAGGAAATGGGCCGTCTGCAGGAGCGGATCACGTCGACCAAGGTCGGCTCGATCACCTCGATCCAGGCCGTCTACGTTCCCGCGGATGACCTGACCGACCCGTCGCCGGCGACCACCTTCGGTCACCTGGACGCCACCGTCGTTCTGTCGCGTGACATCGCCGCGCTGGGCATCTACCCGGCCGTCGACCCGCTCGACTCGACCTCGCGCCAGATCGACCCGAACGTCATCGGCGAAGACCACTACACGACGACCCGTTCGGTGCAGGGCATCCTGCAGCGCTACAAGGAACTGCGCGACATCATCGCGATCCTGGGCATGGACGAACTGGCGCCGGAAGACAAGCTGGCCGTGGCTCGCGCCCGGAAGATCCAGCGCTTCCTGTCGCAGCCCTTCCACGTCGCGGAAGTGTTCACCGGCTCGCCGGGCAAGTACGTGCCGCTGAAGGAAACCATCCGTGGCTTCAAGATGATCGTCGCCGGCGAGTGCGATCACCTGCCGGAGCAGGCCTTCTACATGGTCGGCACGATCGACGAGGCCTTCGAGAAGGCGAAGAAGATGCAGTGAGCCGGCTGACGGCCGCTGCCCGTGTCCGTGCCCGCCCCGTGCGGGTGGCTGCGGGCGGCGCCGCCACCTCCGTCTCCTGACTCTCTTCAAACCAACGAAGGAACACCATGGCAACGATCCACGTGGACGTCGTCTCGGCTGAACAGTCGATCTTCTCGGGCGAGGCGAAGTTCGTCGCGCTGCCGGGCGAGAACGGCGAGCTGGGCATCCTGCCCCGTCACACGCCGCTGATCACCCGCATCAAGCCGGGCGCGGTGCGCATCGAGCGCGCCGACAACGGCCAGGAAGAATTCGTGTTCGTGGCCGGCGGCATTCTCGAGGTGCAGCCCGACCGCGTGACCGTGCTGGCCGACACCGCGATCCGCGGTCATGACCTCGACGAGGCCAAGGCCCTGGAAGCCAAGCGCGTGGCCGAGGAAGCGATGAAGAACGCCAAGAGCGACATCGATCTGGCCAAGGCCCAGAGCGAATTCGCGCTGATGGCCGCCCAGATCGCCGCGATCCAGAAGCTGCGTCGCAAGTGATGTGACTGCGTGACCGCGTGACTGCCTGCGGCTTGCCGCAGGTGCGCACCGACCACGACACACCCCAACGCCCGCGAAGGCCCAGGCCTCGCGGGCGTTGTCATTGGGGCTGTTGGCGGCGTCTCCCGGGCCGGTTCAGCCGAGTTCGACCGGGTCCGGCAGCTCGTTGTCGCGCGTGCCGGCCGAGCTGGGGTCGGCGGGAAAATGCTGGCGCAGCCAGCCGTCGAGCGTGGCCACCGCGGTCTGCAGCGCCTGCTCGTGACGGCCCTCGTGCAGCGGGCCGCGCATCGCCTCGACCAGCGTCTGCCAGTCGGCCGGTGCGATCCGGCGGTGCAGCGCCCGGTCGGCCACCACCTCGATCGCCCGGTCGGCCAGCAGCAGATAGACCAGCACGCCGTTGTTGCGCTCGGTGTCCCAGACGCGCAGCTTGGCGAACATCGTCAGCGCCCGGTCGCGCGGGCTGGCCCGCCCGCGCAGATAGCGCCAGGGCAGCGCCGCCTCGACGCACAGGCGGATCTGGCCGTCATGGCCCTGTTCGCTGGCGGTGATGGCCTGCTGCAGCCGCTGCAGCGCGGTCGCATCGAGCGCGCGTTTCACCGCGCGCCGGCCGGTGGCGAGATGGCGCAGCATGCGCAGGGGGGTGTGGGTCATGAGGTGTTCCTGTGCCTGCGCTCACCAGCCGCCCGAGGAGCCGCCTCCGCCGAAGCTGCCGCCGCCGCCCGACGAGAAGCCGCCGCCCGAGGAAGAATCGCCGCTGCCCCAGCTCCCGCCGCCGCTGCTGCCCCCACCGAAGCCGCCGCCGAAGCTGCCGCCGCCACGGGCATCCGTCACCCGGATGATCGCCGAGCTGATCGCCATCAGCACCGCCACCCCGAAGCCCAGCACGCCCAGCGCCACGATCGGAATCATCGCGCCGCCGCCCAGCGAGGCGCCGAGCAGCGCGCAGGCCCCGCCGCTGAGCAGCGGCCCGAGCAGCCGGCCGGCCAGGCTGACCAGCACCCGGGCGACGATCGGCACCACGAAGACGCCGGTGAGCACCCAGATCATGCCCTCGTCCTCGGTGCCGTGCGAGCCGCTCTCGCCCCGGGTGTCGGGCGGCGGCAGCTTCTCGCCGCGGATCAGGCCGTCGATCTGGCTGACCGCCGCCGCGATGCCGCCGGCATAGTCGCCCTGGCGGAAGGCCGGCGCCATGCGCTCGCGAATGATGCGCCCGGCCACCACGTCGGGCACCGCGCCCTCCAGCGTCCGGGCCACCTCGATGCGCATGCGCCGGTCCTGCACCGCCACGACGATCAGCAGACCGTCGCCGATCTCGCGCCGGCCGATCTTCCACTGGTCGGCCACCCGGTGCGCATAGGCGGTGATGTCCTCGGGCTGGGTCGTGGCCACCGTCAGCACCACCAGCTGCGCGCCGGTCTCGCGCTCGATGCGCGCGAGCTGCTCGACCAGCGCGGCCCGACTGCTGCCGAGCACGCCGGCCTGGTCGATCACCCGGTCCGACAGTGCCGGCACCGGCTGCAGCCCCTGGGCCGGTGCGCCCAGGGCCAGCAGCAGCAGGCATCCGGCCAGCCAGCGCAGGAAGCCGCGTGCGAGTCTCATGACCGGCTCAGCGCGACGCGGCCGGAGCCGGCTTGTCGAAGCTCACCGCCGGCGGCGCACTGATCTGCGCCTCGTTGGCCACCGTGAAGCTCGGCTTCACTTCGTAGCTGAAGATCATCGCGGTCAGGTTGCTGGGAAAGCTGCGCGCCAGGATGTTGTAGTCCTGCACTGCCTGGATGTAGCGGTTGCGCGCCACGGTGATGCGGTTCTCGGTGCCCTCGAGCTGCACGCGCAGATCCTGGAAGCCCTGGTTGGCCTTCAGGTTCGGGTAGTTCTCGGTGACGACCAGCAGGCGGCTCAGCGCGCCGGAGAGCTCGCCCTGCGCATCCTGGAAGCGCTTGAACGCGGCGGGGTCGTTGATCAGCTCCGGCGTGGCCTGGATCGAGGTGGCCTTCGCGCGCGCCTCGACCACCTTGGTCAGCGTCTCCTGCTCGAAGTTCGCCTCGCCCTTGACGGTGGCGACCAGATTGGGCACCAGGTCGGCACGGCGCTGGTACTGGTTGAGCACCTCGGCCCAGCTCGACTTGACCTGCTCGTCCAGGCGCTGGAAGTCGTTGTAGCCGCAGCCCGACAGCACGGCGGCCAGGAGCAGGGCGGCGCCCAGGCGCAGCGATGGCCATGAAAAGAGGCTCAGGAACATCAGGGATCCCTCCGAAGGTGTCGTGACTGTGAAACTGTGTCAGGCTGCGTACTTCGACACAGATCAAGACCTGCCAAGACTAGCGCAAGCGGCTGAGGGCCGGATGACGGCCGACGGCAGGCGCATGTCAGGCGCACTTCTACAATCCCGCCACCATGCATGCCCCCCTCCTGAACGACAACTTCCTGCGCGCGCTGCGCCGCCAGCCCACCGACCACACGCCCGTCTGGCTGATGCGCCAGGCCGGACGCTATCTGCCGGAGTACCGCGCCACCCGCGCGCAGGCCGGCAGCTTCATGGGCCTGGCGACGAATGTCGACTACGCCACCGAGGTCACGCTGCAGCCGCTGGAGCGCTACCCGCTCGATGCGGCGATTCTGTTCTCCGACATCCTGACCGTGCCTGACGCGATGGGCCTGGGCCTGAGCTTCGCGCTCGGCGAGGGGCCGAAGTTCGCCAAGGTGGTCCGTGACGAGGCCGCGGTCGCGGACCTGGCGGTTCCGGACATGGCGAAGCTGCAATATGTGTTCGATGCGGTGAGTTCGATCCGCAGGGCATTGAGTGGCCGCGTGCCGCTGATCGGCTTCTCCGGAAGCCCGTGGACGCTGGCCTGCTACATGGTCGAGGGTGGCGGCAGCGACGACTACCGTCTGGTCAAGTCGCTGATGTACCGCCGGCCGGACCTGATGCACCGCATCCTGGCGGTCAACGCCGATTCGGTCGCTGCCTACCTGAACGCCCAGATCGAGGCCGGCGCGCAGGCGGTGATGATCTTCGACAGCTGGGGCGGCGTGCTGGCCGACGGCGCCTTCCAGGAATTCAGCCTGGCCTACACCCGGCGCGTGCTGGCGCAGCTCAAGCGCGAGCACGACGGCGTGCAGATCCCGCGCATCGTCTTCACCAAGGGCGGCGGCCTGTGGCTGGACGAGATCGCCGCCAGCGACACCGACGCGGTGGGCCTGGACTGGACGGTCAACCTCGGCCGCGCCCGCGAGCAGGTCGGCCACAAGGTGGCGCTGCAGGGCAACCTGGATCCGAACGTGCTGTTCGGCACCCCGGAGGCGATCGAGCGCGAGGCGATCCGGGTGCTGGAGAGCTTCGGCCCGCATGCCGGCCATGTCTTCAACCTCGGCCATGGCATCAGCCAGCACACCCCGCCGGAGGCGGTCACCGTGCTGGTCGAGACGGTGCACCGCCACTCGCGCGCGATGCGCGCGGCCGCATCTGCCCGTTTTTGAGGCAATCTGTAGAAAGTCCTTGCGTGACAAGGACTTGAAGCAGCTCATCAGGACTTCTCTACAGAGTTATCCACAGCTTCAGTGGAAAGTGTCACGGATTATTCACAGCCCGGCCGGACGAGCGTGCGGCTGAAGGTGCTGGTGGATCTGCCGCGCCACAGCCCGCTCGATCCGCTGCTGGACTATCTGGCGCCCGAGCCCTGGCCGTCGGGCACGCTGGTGCGGGTGCCGCTGGGCCGGCGCGAGGTCTGCGGCATCGTCTGGGGCCCGGGCGACGAGGCGGCCCGTCCGGACGGCGAGGGCGCGGCGGTCGCGCTGCGCGAGATCGCCCAGGTGCTGGACGCGCTGCCGCCGCTGGGCGAGGCCTGGCGCCGGCTGGCGGCCTTCGCGGCCGGCTACTACCAGCGCAGCCTCGGCGAGGTGGCGCTGAGCGCGCTGCCGCCGGACCTGCGCGAGCTGGACGCCACGCAGCTCGCGCGCCGGCTGCGCCGTGGCGACAAGCTCGACCGGGAAGCCGCAAAGGCCGCATCGTCCCCGTCGGCCGATCCTGCCGCCGCCACTCCGCTGCCCGAGCCCTCCGACGAGCAGCGCGAGGTGCTGGCGCAGCTCGCGGCGATGCCGCCCGGGCCGGTGCTGCTGTTCGGCGCCACCGGCAGCGGCAAGACCGAGGTCTATCTGCGCGAGGCCGCGCGGGTGCTCGAGGCCGGCGGCCAGGTGCTGGTGCTGGTGCCGGAGATCAACCTGACGCCGCAGCTGGAGGCGCGCCTGGCCGCACGCTTTCCCGGCCGGCGCCTGGTGTCGCTGCACAGCGGCCTGACACCGGCGCAGCGGCTGCAGGGCTGGCTGGCAGCGCATCGGGGGCGCGCGGATCTGGTGCTGGGCACCCGGATGGCGATCTTTGCCTCGCTGCCGCGCCTGGGCCTGATCGTGATCGACGAGGAGCACGATCCGTCCTACAAGCAGCAGGAGGGCGCGCGCTACTCGGCCCGCGACCTGGCGGTCTGGCGCGGCCGATCCGAGGGGGTGCCGGTGCTGCTGGGCTCGGCCACGCCCTCGCTGGAGAGCTGGCACAACGCGCTGCCGACGGCCGAAGGCGGGGCGGGGCGCTACCGCCGCCTGGACATGCCTGCGCGCATCGGCGGCGGCGCGCTGCCGCGGGTGCGCACCGTCGACCTGGCGCGCATCGCCGCGCAGTTCGGCAAGCGCGCGGTCTACAGCCAGCCGCTGGCGCCGCCCCTGGTGGATGCCATGCGCGAGCGCCTGGAGCGCGGCGAGCAGAGCCTGGTGCTGCTGAACCGCCGCGGCTATGCGCCGGTGCTGCACTGCACCTCCTGCGGCTGGAAGAGCGACTGCGCACACTGCAGCGCCTGGCGGGTCTTCCACCGCAGCGACCGCACGCTGCGCTGTCACCACTGCGGCTTCTCCGAGCGCGTGCCCTTCGCCTGCCCGAGCTGCGGCGACCCGGACCTGCAGCCGATGGGCCGAGGCACCGAGCGGCTCGAGGAGCAGATCGCCGAGCTGCTGCCCGGCGCGCGCATCGGCCGCATCGACGCCGACACCACCCGCCACAAGGGCAGCCTGGAAAGCCAGCTCGCGCAGGTGCACGACGGCGAGATCGATGTGCTGGTCGGCACGCAGATGGTCGCCAAGGGCCACGACTTCCGCCGCATGACGCTGGTGGCGGCGGTGCAGGCCGACGCGGCGCTGTTCTCCAGCGACTTCCGCGCGCCCGAGCGGCTGTTCGCGCTGCTGATGCAGGCCGGCGGGCGCGCCGGGCGCGACGCCGAGCTGGCCGGGCGCAGCGAGATCTGGCTGCAGACCTGGCATGCGGCGCATCCGCTCTATGCGGCGCTGCGCCGGCATGACTATCCGGCCTTCGCCGCCGCGCAGCTGCTCGAGCGCGAATCGGCGGCGATGCCGCCCTACGCCTTCCAGGCCCTGCTGCGCGCCGAGGCCCGCAGCCAGCAGGCCGCCTGCGACTTTCTCGAGACGGTGTCGGCCGCGACGCTGGACTGGCCCGAGGCGGCCGAGGTGCTGATCTTCCCGCCGGTGCCCGCGCCCATCCAGCGGGTCGCCGATGTCGAGCGCGCGCAGATGCTGCTCGAGGCCTCGTCACGCCAGGCGCTGCACCGGCTGCTGGCGCGCTGGCAGCCGGTCTTGCAGCAGGCGGCTGCGCGCACCGGCGAGGCCCGGGTGCTGCGCTGGGCGCTCGATGTGGATCCTCTGGCGATCTGAGCACGGGCCACTGGCGAGCCGAGTCCTCGCCGAGTCGTGAGGATTTGCCACAGTTGTCAACCGTCTTCAGTCTGGCTTAAGCTTTCGGCAACGCATTGGTTACAGACACTTACTTGCGGGGGGTGGACGTGCATCCGATCCCGCAGATCTGGAGTACAACCCTCGTCTGCCAGCCCAGGCGCATGGGCAAGCCCCATGCCTGCGGGGGCGGAAGCTGTACAGAGGGGGGAGTCGTGGGATCGATCGACAAGAGCAGCGCCAGTCATCATCAGTCGCCTCAGGGGGGCGCATCATCGGTACAGCGCACGCGTGCAGCGGGTCTGGCCCAGGTTGTGGAGGACAGATCGAGCATGCGCGCAGAACATCTCGAGGTGCGCTGGCGCCGGCCTGAAGAGCTGGACGCGCGTGAGCTGCAGGCCTGGACCGGGCTGGAGTCGCGTGCGGCCGAGCCGAACGTCTATCTGTCGCCGCACTTCGTGCTGCCGGCGCTGCGGCATCTCGATGCCAGCCTGCGGCCGGTGATTGCCTGGATCGAGGCCGGCACCGGGGCGGCGCGCGAGCTGGTCGGCGTCGGCGTGTTCCGGCGCAGTCCGGGCAGCCGCAGCTTTCCGTGGCCGCATCTGAGTGCCTACCTGTCCTGCCACAGCTTCCTGGGCGGGCTGCTGCTCGAGGCCGAGCGGCTGGACGCGGCGGTTGCCGCGCTGATGCGCGCCATCGGCGGCCTGTCGCCTTGGCAGGGTCTGGTGCTGCCGAAGACCGACTGCGACGGCCCGCTGGCGCGCGCGCTGGCTCGCCAGACCGACCGGCGCGGCCTGTCGATGCTGAGTCTGGGCCCGCAGGAGCGCGCGATGCTCGACATGAGCCGCTGCGGCGAGGACATGCTGCGCGAGCTGCTCGGCAAGAAGCTCAACGAGATCAACCGCTGCCGGCGCCGGCTGGCCGAGATGGGCGAGCTGAGCTGGCACTGCCTCGGCCAGGGCGAGCCGCTGCCGGCGTCGGCGGTGGAGAACTTCCTGCATCTGGAGCATCAGGGCTGGAAGGGCGAGTCGGGCACCTCGGTGCGTGCGGTGCCGGCCGAGGAGGCCTTCTTCCGCGAGATGGTGGCGCGCTTCGACGCCGAGGGCCGCGCGCTGTTCACCGAGCTGCGGCTCGACGGCCGCGCGATCGCCTCGACCTGCAACTTCATCTCCGGCACGATGGGCTTTGCCTTCAAGGTGGGCTGGGATCCGGAGCTGCGCAAGTTCGGCCCCGGCATGCTCAACGAGATCGAGTTCATCCGCCAGGGCCGCGAGCGCTGCCCGCAGCTGACGATGTTCGAGAGCGGTGCCTCGTCCGACTCCTTCATCAGCAAGCTCTGGCCGGGCCGGCGCGAGCTGGGCGCGCTGCTGGTGCCGGGCAACCGGGTCGCCGGTGCGGCGATGCTGGCGGCCGAGCGGCTGCGCCAGTCGCGCCGCCGTGCGGCCGAGACGACCGATGCCGGTGCAGCCGAGGGCCTGTCCGAAAGTCGTGGAGCCTCTGAGCCTGTCTCGGTACCTGGCCGTACATCTGCAGGTAGCGTGACCCAGGTCACGTCGACCTCGACCTGAAGCCAGTCCGGTCCGCCGCTTTTGCAAAGGACAATCCGGAGCATCTGAACGGAGCTCCGGATGTCCCGCCCCTTTCCTTCCGCCTCTTTCCTGCCGTCTGCCGGCCCGCGTCCGTGCGTCGTGCTGTCCTGCATCGGGGCCAGCGAGGGCGACATGAATCTGGTGCGCTCGCTCGGTCTGGCCGGGGTGCCGGCCATCCTGGTGGCGGAGTACGCCGAGCCGCCGGCACGCCTGTCGCGTCACTGCAGCGACTTTGTCCAGGTGCCGCTGTTCTCCGAGCAGCCCGAGGCGCTGCTGCAGGCGCTGCGCAGACTGGCGGCGCGCCATGGCGGGCCGCTGCCGGTGCTGGCCTCGGCCGATCCGGATCTCGAGGTGCTGGCCCGGCTGCTGGCCCAGGGCGCGTCGGACTGCATCGTCTCGACCCTGCCCGATCCGGACCTGGTGCGCCGGCTGATGGACAAGACCGAGTTCGACCGCCTGGCTGCCGCGCACCGGCTGCCGGTGCCGCGCACCTTTGCGCCGACCTCGCTGGCCGAGGTCCGTGATGCGGCCGAGCGGCTGCGCTTTCCGGCCATCGTCAAGCCGGCCACGCCGCAGGCCTGGTGCCAGTCGCCGGGGCTGCCCGAGGCGGTGCGTCGGGCCAAGGCGCTGCGGGTCGACCATGTCGACGAGCTGATGGCGCTGTGTGCGCAGCTGCTGCCGCTGGGGGCGACCTCGCTGGTGCAGGAGTTCATCGAGGGCCCGGACGAGGAGCATTTCGATGTGCATGCCTTCATCGGCCGCGATGGCCGGGCGCAGGCGGTGTTCAGCGGCCGCAAGTGGCGCATCTGGCCGCCGCATGCCGGCAGCGGCTGCCTGGTCGAGAGCCTGAACGAGCCGCGGCTGGAGGCGCTGGCGCTCGACATCCTGGCGCGCATCGGCTATCGCGGCATCGCCAACATGAACTTCAAGCGCGACTGCCGCACCGGCGAGTTCCTGCTGCTGGAGATCAATCCGCGTGTCAGCCAGTGGGGCATCCTGACCACCCGCTGCGGCGTCAACCTGCCGTGGCTGGCCTGGCGCGATGCGCAGGGCCTGCCGGCGCCCGATCCGGCGCCGCCGGTCCGCGCCGGGCGCTGGTATGTCAACGGGCTGAAGGATCTGCGGGCGGTGCGCCAGTACCGTGCCGAGGGCCTGACCCGCTGGAGCGACTACCTGCGCTCGCTGCTGCGCTGGCCGCTGGTCTGCCAGACGCTGAGCCTGGACGATCCGCGCCCGGCCCTGGTGCTGACGTCGCGCTGGATCGCGAGGAAAATGAAGGCTTCACGCCAGTCGCCGCGGCGGCGGCCGGCCGAAGACCCTCAGACGCCTCGGCACCCATGACCACTTCGACGACCGGCTCGCCTTTGTCCGCCCCCGCGGCCTCTCCTGCGTCCCTGCATCTGGCCGTGATCGGGGCCGGCCCGGTCGGGCTGGCGCTGGCGCTGCATGCGGCGCGGCGCCTGCCGCAGGCGCGCATCTGCGTGCACGACCGCCTGCCCGCCTCGCATGACGTGACCGCCGACCCGCGCACGCTGGCGCTGTCGCAGGGCAGCGTGGTCGAGCTGCGCCGGCTCGGCGTCTGGGACGCCATGGCCGAGCAGGCCGAGCCGATTCGCTGCGTGCATGTCTCGCAGCAGCAGCCCGGGCTGATGGAGCTGCTCGGGCGCGGCGCGGCGCCGGCGCTGCGCATCCGCGCCGAGGACGAGCGCGTCGAGCAGCTCGGCGCGGTCATTCCCTACGGCCGGCTGGTCGCGCCGATGCGCGCGGCCTGGCTGGCGGCCTGCGCGCGCGAGCCGCAGCGCCTGTCCGCGCCGTGGGGCCGGCCGGTGCTGGACGTGCGCACCGTGCCGGCCGGCGTCGAGGTCGATCTGGCCACCGAGCTGCCCGGCGAGGGCGCGGATCCCTGCGGCGAGCGCGGCCGGCTGGTCGAGACGCACCATCTGGCGGTCATCGCCGAGGGCGGCGTCTACACCGAGCAGGCGCGCCGCGCCGTCACCCGCGACTACCGCCAGAGCGCCTGGGTCGGCACCGTCGAGGTCGAGGGCGGCGAGCCCGGCTGTGCCTACGAGCGCTTCACGCCGCAGGGGCCGGTGGCGCTGCTGCCGCTGCCCGGCCTGATCGAGCGCCCGGGGCAGGCGACGCGGCGGCGCTTCTCGCTGGTCTGGTGCGTCGACAGCGGCGACGATCCGGTCGCCGGGCTGAACGATGCGCAGCGGCTGGCGGTGCTGACGCATCTGCTGCCGGGCGAGGTCGGGCGGCTGGCGGGCATCGGGCCGCTGAAGTGCTTCCCGCTCGGGCTCAATGCCGAGCGCACGCTGGTGCGCGGCCGCACGGTGCGCATCGGCAACGCGGCGCAGACGCTGCATCCGGTCGCCGGCCAGGGCCTGAACCTGGGCCTGCGCGACGCGCACGAGCTGGTGCGCCGTCTGGCCGCCAGCGACGATGTCGACCAGGCGCTGCGCCGGGTCGAGTGGCAGCGTGCGCCCGACCGCTGGGCGATGATCGCCGCCACCGATTTCCTCGCCCGCAGCTTCACCTGGAACCTGCCGGGGCTGGGCACGCTGCGCGGCTCGGCGCTGGCGGCGCTGGAGCAGGCCGGGCCGCTGAAGTCGCTGCTGGCGCGGCGCATGATGTTCGGGCAGCGCTGAGCCGGGGCGGGCCGGCACGCGCCGTGCGTGCAAATGCACCGCCGCGCGCCGGTGCATCGCCGCCGACCCCGTTTCAGGGGGGCGACGCCGGACCGCACGACGGCGACGATCACGCTGTATTTCTTTCATTTCAAGCGCCAGCTCGTGCGACCGGCCATGATCTCGTCCAGCCCGACTTCCTCGTCCTCGCCTGCTCCTCTGCCTGCCGTCGTGCTGGCCTGCAGGGGCGCGCCCGGTGCCGACCTGAACCTGGTGCGCGCGCTGGGGCGTGACGGCGTGCCGGTGATCGTGGTCGGCGAGTACCCGTTTCCGCCCTCCGGCTACTCGCGCCACTGCATCGAGTTCATCTGCGCGCGCGACTTCACGCAGCATCCGCAGCGGCTGCTGAAGGTGCTGCGCGAGCTGCGCATGCGCCACGGCCAGGCGCTGCCGGTGTTCGCCTCGGCCGATCCGGACCTGCGGGTGATGGCCGAGCTGCATGCCGAGCTGGTCGGCACCGCGCTGTGGCTGTCGTCCTCGCCCGACATGATCGCGCGGCTGCAGGACCAGCGCCGCTTCGCCGAGCTGGCGCGCCAGCATGATCTGCCGGTGCCGGCGCTGCATGCGCCGCGCACGCTCGAGGAGGTCGAGGTGCTGGGCCGCACGCTGGCCTATCCGGTGGTGGTCAAGCCGGCGCGGGCCGGCTGCTGGCACCGGCCGGGCATCGATCCGGCGCTGTCGCGCTGCCGCGCGGTGCAGGTCGAGGATGCGCAGGCGCTGATGCGGCTGTGCTGCCAGCTCGCGCCGCACGGGCTGGAGCTGGTGATCCAGGACCGGGTGCCCGGCGATGTCGACCAGCAGTGGACGGTGCATGCCTGCATCGCGCGTGGCGGCACGCCGGTGGCGCTGGCGACCACCCGCACGCTGCGCAACTGGCCGGCCGATTTCGGCCCCGCCTGCCATCTGGAAACGGTGGCGATGCCCGCGCTGGAGGCCGAGGCCCGCGCGATGCTGCAGCGTCTGAAGCTGCGCGGCATGGTGTCGATGAACTTCCGCCGCGACCCGCGCACCGGCCGGATGTGGCTGCTGGAGATCAACCCGCGCGCCAGCGGCGCGAGCCTGCTGCTGGCGCGTGCCGGGCTGAACCTGCCGGCACGGGTGCACCGCGAGGTCTGCGGCCGCCCGCCGCTGCCCGAAACCCCCTGGCGCACGGGGCTGCGCTACCGCCACGGCCGCGCCGACCTGCGCGCCTTTCTCGTGCGCCGCCGCCAGGGCCGCGAGCCGCTGCTGCGCGGACTGCTGTCGATGCTGCACCCGCGCACCGTCTTCCGCGCCTTCGATCCCGCCGACATGGGCCCGCCGGTGCAGATGACGCTCGACTGGCTGCTGGGCAAGCTGCGCGGCAGCGGACGCTGGGTGTGGAGCCGGCTGGGGCCGGGCGCGGCCTGACGGGGCAGGGGCCGCGCCCCCTAGAAACTCGACCCCGGCTGCTGCAGGAACGCCAGTTCCTCCGCGCTGGAGGTGCGGCCGAGAATGGCGTTGCGGTGCGGATAGCGGCCGAAGCGGTCGATGATGGCCTTGTGCTGCAGTTCGGCCTGGTGATTGGCCTGCGGCGCCTGCGTGCGGAACAGCCGCTCGGCGTCCTGGTGGATGCGGGCCGATTCGCTGTGCATGTAGGGCATGTACAGGAAGGCGCGGCGCTCGACGGGCAGCGCCCGGTCCGCGCCGGCGCGCACCGCCTCCTGCGCCAGGGCCAGCGCCATCGGGTCGCAGGCGAAGGCCAGCGGCGTGCCGCGGTGGATGTTCCGGGAGAACTGGTCGAGCACGATGATCTCGGCCAGCCGCCCGTCCGGCTGATCGCGCCACGCGGCCAGCTCGCCCGCGTGGGCGGCCTGATGCAGCGCGCCGAACTGCGTGCGGATGCGCTCGTCCAGCGCAGCGTCGACGCGCCACCACTGTGCGGGCTGCAGTTCCTCGAACCAGAAGGTCAGGACGGTGCTGTGCATGGCGGGTCGCTCCGGGGGATTCACTGCAGTTCGATTCGGTTCGGTTGTCATGCCTGCACCGGCGAGCAGATCTCGACCAGCGTGCCCGCCGGGCAGCGCACATGCGAGACGGTCTGGCCCCAGGGCTTGGCGTCAGGCGCCTGCAATTCCACCGCGCCGGCAGCCAGGGCCCGGGCGTGCACTGCGGCCACGTCGGGCGTGACCAGCGCGATTTCCATGCCGAGTGGCACGGGGGATTCACTGGCGGCCACGAAGCCGGCCGGCAGGTTCATGCGCCCCAGCGCGAGCGAGGCAAAGGCCAGCGTCGTCTCGCCGGTGTCCAGTTCGCCGTAGTCGCCGGATTCGTGCAGGAAGCGGCGCGACAGGCCGAAGGCCGTCTCGAAGAAGGCCAGCGAGGCCGCCACATCGGGAACGTAGACGATGGTGTAGCCGAGTTTCATGGGGGGGCTCCTGGCAGCAGGGAATCAGGCCGGGTTCCGGTAGACATGCAGTCCGTCGTAGTCGGCCTTGCCGATGGCGCATCCGACACTGCGGGCAATGGCATAGGCCATGCTCAGGTGGAAGAAGAAGTTGGGCAGGGCGAACTCGCTCAGGAAGGTCTGCGCCGGCAGCTCGAGGGTCGTGTCGCCCGCTTTCTCGCGGATGTGCCGTGCCTGGGCATGCTGGAACTGGGCTGGGGACAGGGCTTCAACAAGCCGGCGGGTGTGCCTGATGTTCTCGCGCAGCGCCGTGGTGTCTGGCTCCACCGGCATGTAGGGCGGAACCGCGAGGCCTGCCAGAGGATATGCCGTCCTCAGCGCAAAGTAGGCGGCGGTCTGCACCTGACCGTGCATGGAAAGCATGTCCGGCGCCAGTCGGGTCAGGAGTGCGGGCACATGCCGCGCCGGCGGCAGCGCCTCCACGGCGGCAACGATGCGTTCGAGGCTTTCGAGATAGCGAAGCAACACGGGAACGCATGCGTCGAATGTCGGTGAAGACGCGCTGCTCATGGGCCGACCCGCCCTGCCAGCTGCAGCAGGACCAGCCCCGCCGTGGCCGGGACGGCCTGAATGAACAGGATCTTCCTGCTGGATGTCGCCGCCCCGTACAGGCCGGCCACCAGGATGCAGCCCAGGAAGAAGACCTTGACGGAAAACCCCGCTTCGCCCTGGTAGAGGCCCCAGAACAGGCCCGCGGCGAGGAAGCCGTTGTAGAGCCCCTGATTGGCCGCCAGGACTTTGGTCTGTGCCGCGAAGTCAGGCTTCAGGCCGAAAGTCTTCATGCCCTTCGGCTTGTCCCACAGGAACATCTCCAGGACGAGGATGTAGACGTGAAGGATGGCGATGAGCAGAACGACAATGTCTGCGGCGGTTGCCAGCATGTGTGCCCCTTTCTTCAATGACCGGTCGTGGTTGTGCTGAGGCTAGACCGCATTGCGCCGGGTGCTTGCCAGAAGCCCGGCCGCGACCAGGAAGACCACGCCGGTGATCCTGTTGAAAAGTGTGGCCCGGCGCGGCTTCTGCAGCCATTGGCGGGCTCGCGCCGCGGTGAGCGCGTAGATGGAAAGCCAGAACAGCTCGAAGAAGATGAAGGTGACTCCGAGAATCAGGAATTGGCCGAGCTGAGGCGCCGAGGGATCGATGAACTGAGGGAAGAGCGCGCCAAAGAACAGGAGCGCCTTGGGGTTGCTGGCCCCGACCAGCGCGCCACGCGCATAGAGCGTGCGAGCGCTGACCTGTGGAAGCGACGCGTCGGGAACGGCCAGGCTCGATGCCTTCGAGCGCAGGGACGCGACTCCGAGGTAGGCGAGATAGCCGGCGCCAAGCCACTTCAACGCGGAGAAGAGCGCCTCCGATGCGGCCAGGACCGTGCCAAGGCCGAGCATGGAAAGAAGCATGAGGCAGGCGATGGCCGTGGTGCTGCCAAGGGACGCGACCAGTGCGCGGCGTGGTCCGTGCTGAACTGAGGTCGAGATGCACATGAGCACGCTGGGCCCCGGCGTCATCGTCAGGACGAGAACCGCGGCGACGTAGAGAAGCCAGGTGGAGAGCGTCATCGGCTTTGTGTCGGATGGGTGGAGAGGGGGAAGGGGGGCGATGCGGCCTGACCCGTGAGAGGGCCGTGAAAGGGCCATGTCCTTCCCTCGCACTGAGCCCGGTGCGGAGGATTCTGCGCCATGGGCGCCGCGCTTGCCCAGCGCGCACCCTGAGATGGCAAAAGTTCAGCCCGCGCCGTTCCGCGCCGGCCCCAGGCCCATCCACGCCCCGCGCCGCGACAGCCGCAGCCGCTCAGGCAAAAGTCGCAACACCGGCCCGATCGTCACCAGCGCCACCCCGGCCAGCAGCGGCCAGGCGACCATTTGCCACGCGGCCACCACCAGCGGGTCGGGTTGACCGGTCAGCCAGGCCCACAGGGTGGTGAAGGGCGGATTCAAACCCGAAGTGCAACACCCTGAATATCAATGAAGGGGAATGTGCAGGGCTCTGTTGCAGAAAAAAATTTCCTTGCTGAGAAAGTCCATATAAAGAAAGAACCTTGCTCAGCATAAGGCGCACGATTGTTGCGCCAGAGTGGGGCTCTGGAAAGAATGCCGCTTTATGCAACAAAGCCAGTTGTACTAGTCAGTAATTGATGTGACATTAATCTGCTGACCGCTTGCAGAAAATACTTCGTCACCGGACTTGTTAATTAAGAGAATTTTTAACAGCCTAACCGGAATTGCATATCGAGTATCGGCTAGATCAATTGGCTGATCAAATGTTGGTTTTTTTGTATCGGAGTGCTTGAGCAAAAAAGGGTTGCCCTTACTAATTGGGTAACGCGGATCAAAAGCAACCTCCAAGACTATTTTTCCTTTTTCAAGCAGTTCTCTCGCTTCACCCTTACTGATTTGTGTAACGAATGATTGACGCAAGTCTTTGCTATAGTCCTTTGTGGCTTGACTGAGTACTGCAAGTCCGTATCTTGTTATAGCCATTTCGATAACTTCAATTGAAGTCCCAAGCCTGTTGCTTGCTTTGTATGTTCTTAATTTGTGATCGGTAGAGTGGACTTGTATAAACGAATGATGTATCCATTTCAAATTGCTTTTTCCCTCCGCATCCAACCAGATAAGGTCTCGATTTATCGCTGGCATAGAAACAATAAGCTCTTGGCGATCAGGTTCAAAGTAGACGAGTTTGTCTTTCTTGTTTTGAGGATTATTGATATCAAGTGATATGCGATACCCTTTTCCTTGTTTGAACTGCTCGAAATATTTATTCTTCCTGGTGGAGTATTCCTGATTCGATTCGAAGCTGCCCTTGGCTAGGTCTTCATTTCGCATTGCTTCAATGTCACTGACGAGTTGCTCTTTGTTGCCAAAAACAATTGCCGGCATTACGGGTTGGGCTTGTGCTACTGGGGTTGATTCGCGATGCTGGGCATTTGTCGAAACAACCGGTATAGATTTTGCGCTTTCTGCCGTGTTGTTGTTTGCAATATCAAGGGGTATTAAACGAACTTTTGCCAATGCTTCGCATTTGGCAACATTCCTTCCCCGAAGAATTTTTTCAATTTGTCGCTCCGTGTTTATTTTTATAAATGCGTTGTTGTAGGCATTGCAAAGTTCTTTATTTGTTTTTCTTGACAAAAGATGATGCCTGTCGCTGTCTCCCATTTCTTCGATATTTGAGGCTTGTATCACGCCGCAAGAGGCAAGAAATATGCTCAAAATGGGAAGCAAGGCAAATTGAAAGAAAGACTTCCAGATGCCAATTTTATTCAAACCAGTATGCACGATTGCCTCCGTTGTTAGTCATGCTATTCATTGTCTTAACATTCTTGTTTGTCGTCGGCACATTTTTTGTGTCTGAGTTCGAAAGTATGGAATTAATGGACGCTTCGGCATATTCCGAGCCATCTTCCTTGACTATATTCATTTTCTTAATCCAAATTTTGAGATCTTGTACGGTGAATGGTTGCTTCAGGTCGCCGGATTCGACCGCGTCACGAATTTGCTTAATAAGAGGCATGCTCTCTCCCACGTAAAAATCGATCCCAAACCCTGCAGCAGGGTTTGCCGTTGACGCCATCTTTGTAATGGCAGTCAGCGCAGTGATTTCAGGATTGTTCGTCTGCGGATCCATGAATCCGTGCGGGGCGTGATGAATTTCTCGATCCGCTGATGCGCCAGCGCCGCCAGCCCTGGCGCGGATTGCCCCCGGCCGGGTCGATGACGACGGAGCCGGCAGGCGTGGGGACCGTGCAGCTCAGAGCCGCCGATGCTCCAGCGCCGGCAGCCGGGTGCGAATCTCGGCGGTGCGCTGCTCGTCCAGCGTGGCGACGACGATGCCTTCGCCCTCGGGGAGTTCGGCGACGATCTGGCCCCAGGGGTCGACGATCATCGAGTGGCCCCAGGTGCGGCGGCCGTTCTCGTGCTGGCCGCCCTGCGCGCTGGCCAGCAGCCAGCACTGGTTTTCCACCGCGCGGGCGCGCAGCAGCAGTTCCCAGTGCGCCTGGCCGGTGGGCCAGGTGAAGGCGGCGGTGACGACCATCAGGCTGCACGGCGGGCTGGCGAGCTGGCGGTACAGCTCGGGGAAGCGCAGGTCGTAGCAGAGGGTGACGCCGGTGCGGTGCGCGCGGCCGTCGCGGGCGGTGATGTCCAGCGCCAGCGGGGCGTGGCCGGCGCGCAGCGTCGCGGCCTCGTCGTGGCGGCGCTCGCCGTCGTCGAAGCGGAACAGATGGATCTTGTCGTAGCGCCCGGCGCGCCGGCCCTCGGGGTCGAAGACCAGCGTGGTGTTGGTGGCGTGATCGGCGTCGCCCGGCACCGCCAGCGGCAGCGAGCCCGCCACCAGCCAGACCCGGTGGCGCGCCGCGATCTGCGCCAGCCGGCGCTGGATCGGCCCGTCGCCATCGGGCTCGGCGATGGCCAGCTTGTCGCGGTCGCGCAGGCCCATCAGGCAGAAGTATTCCGGCAGCGCCACCAGCTCGGCGCCCTGCGCGGCGGCCTCGGCCACCCGCGCCTCGGCGCGGTCGAGGTTCTCGTCCGGGCGCGGGCCCGAGACCATCTGGACGGCGGCGATCTTCATGCTCATGGCGTGCGTGGCTCCTGCGGCGAAGAAGAGGACGACGAAGACGACGACGACGGC
This sequence comes from Sphaerotilus sp. FB-3, assembly GCF_023706025.1. NCBI lineage: Bacteria > Pseudomonadati > Pseudomonadota > Betaproteobacteria > Burkholderiales > Sphaerotilaceae > Sphaerotilus > Sphaerotilus sp. FB-3. Next base: position 224,694 of record NZ_BQWE01000016.1, read on the forward strand.
GGGGGCGCGGCGCCCTGGTCGGGACGCGGGCGCGCGCCGGTGCTGCGGTCGACGCTGGTCACGTCCGGCGTGTCCCAGCGTCCGGTGATGCGGAACTCGCGGGTGGCGGCGTCGGCCAGCGGGCCCTGCAGCACCATCTGCGTCAGCAGCGTGCCCAGGCCGACGGCCGGATTGATCACCGCATAGGCCAGCGAGGCCGCGCCGGCGTTGAGGTCGGGCACCACCCAGACATGCAGATCCTGCGTTTCCTGCGCCAGACTGGTGCTGCCCTCGGTCAGGATCATCGCCTGCAGTCCGCGGATGCGCAGGTTGCGGGTGCTGGCCTGGCCCTGGCGAATGGCGATGTCGCCGTCGATGCGGTCGAAGCCGAAGCCGCTCTGGAACAGGTCGCGGAAGTCGAGCAGGAAGCGCCGCGGCAGCGACTGCAGGCTCAGCACGCCCAGCAGCCGCCCGGCGCCCGGATCGGCCTGCGGAAAGCGCCCCTGGTCCAGATCCAGCCGCAGATGGCCGCCGAGCCGTGCGGTGGCGTAGTCGGTCGGCGTGCCGGGCCACTGGATCTGGCCGCCGAGGTGGCCGCGTCCGCCCTGCATCTGCCCCGGCCAGCCCAGCGCGTCGAGCAGCGCGCCGCCGTCGATCAGGTCCAGGCGGAAGGTCAGCCGGGTCTGGCCGGTCGGGTCGCCGGTGGCCACCGGCGCGGTGCCGGGCAGCCACAGCCCGACCGCCTCCAGACGCGCCTCGGGCCGCAGCAGGGCCAGGCGGTCGATCAGCCAGCCGCCGCTGGCGCGCGGGCCGGCGCGCAGCTCCAGCCGCCCCAGCGGCTTGCCGGCGAACTCGACCGCATCGGCCTGCAGGTCGATCTGCGGCAGGCGCTGCGCGGTGCCGGTCGTGCCGGTGGCGTCGGCGCCGGGCGAGGCGGGCGCCACCGGCTCGGCGCCGGCTTCGGTGTGCGGCGTCAGCATCAGCCGCGACAGCCGCGCGCGCAGCGCGGCCGGGCGCTGGCGGGCGGGTGCGGCGGCGGTGTATTCGGCCTCGCCGTCGAGCTGATCGGCCTGCAGGCGCATCAGCCAGCGGTCACTGCGGGTGGCGTCGCGCTGCAGCTGGGCCTCGACCCGGTCGAAGCGTCGCCCGCCCAGCGTCAGCCGCTCGGTGCGCAGCTGGATGCGGCCGGGCAGGGGGCCGGGATCGATGCTGCTGGCGTTGCTGGCGTTGGTGGCGTTGCTGGAGGCGGCCGGTGCGGGGGCGGCCGGCGCTGCCGCGCCTGCGCGCCAGTCGGCCGGGGCCTCGTGATGCAGCCACTGCTGCCAGCGGTCGAGCGACAGCGCCGGCAGCGCCACCAGCGCATCGACGCCGCGCGCCGGCCAGGCGCGGGGATCCTGGCCCTCGACGGTGGCCTCGCCCAGCGCGATGCGGCCGCGTCGCACCGCGCCACTGCCGTCGGCCTGGGCGTCGCGCAGATAGCCGACCTGCAGCAGCGGCCGGGCCACGCTGCCGGCCTCGACGCGCAGCAGCTCGGCGCCATCGGGCGCCGGCTCCAGCCTCACCCGCAGCGGCAGCGCCTGCGCGGCCGGCTTGGCCAGCGGCGCCGGCAGCGGCGAGCGCACCCCGACCAGATCGCTGTCGATCGCCAGCCGGGTGCCCAGCCGGCCCAGGCCCAGCTCGATGCGGTAGTCGGCCTCGCCGTCGAAGGGCTGCAGCAGCGAGCGCAGCACCGCCGGCTCGTCGAGCGCGCGCAGGCCCTCCAGGCTGGCACGGCCCTGACCGCTCAGCCGCACCTGGCTGTCATCGCCCAGCCGGCCCGCGAACTGCAGCGGCCCGCCGGCCACCTGCGCCCGGGCCTCGAGCACCCTGAAATCGCGCTCGCTGAACTCCAGCCGGCCGTCCAGCCCGGTCAGCTCCGGCGTGTCCGGCCGCATGCGCAGCCGCGCCTGCTGCAGCTCGACCCGGCCGCGCACGGTGGTGCGTTCGGCCTCCAGCACCGGAATGGCCAGATCCAGCGCCAGCCGGCTCTCGCCTTCGGCGCGCACCGGGGTGAACAGATGGTCCAGCCAGCCGTCGATCGGGCTGTCGACCAGATAGCTCAGCATGTCGGCGGCCGGGCCGCGGCCCTGGCCGGAGAGCTTCAGCACCGGGTCGTGCACGAAGTCGGCGATGCCGCCCTCGACGCCCTCGAGCTGGAAGCGGCCGCTGCCGGTCTGGCCCAGCCGGCCGCGGGTGTCCTCCAGCGTCAGCCGGTTGCCGTCGATGCGCAGCCGCCCCGACACCTCGGAGAACAGCGGCCAGCGGCTGCCCGGCGCGGCATCGAAGCCGACCTGCTCGAAGCGGCCCTCGATCAGGAACTGCCCGGGCTCGTCGCGGCCGGTGTAGGGAAAGTCCAGCACCGCGCCGCGCACCCGCGAGCGCACCTCGCGGGCCTGGCCCTCGCGCAGCGCGTTGGCCAGGTAATGCCGGGTCGAGGCGCCGATGCCCAGCGGCAGGTAGCGGTGCACCCGCTCGGCGCGCAGCGTGTCGACCCGGGCCTCCATGTCCAGATGGCCGGGCAGCCAGCCGTCGCGGCCGAAGCGCTCGCCGCCGGGCGGGCCGCTCTTCCAGCGGCCGGAGAACTCGCCCTGGCCGTCGGCGGTGGCGAAACGCGCCTGGCGCACCTCGACCGAGATGGCCGGGCGGGCCTGCGGCTGGCTGCGCTGCAGCGTCCAGCGCACCTCGGCCTGCAGCCGCTGCACCGGCACCCGGGGCTCCTCGAAGACGCCGGGAAACTCGAGCGCGCCGTCGCGGCCCATGCGCACGCCGGCGCGGCCGCCGCGCTCGGTGGCCTCGAAGTCGACCCGCGCGCCGTGCAGGCCGGGGCGGCCGGGCGTGGCGGTGCGCTCGAGCTGCGCGGTGGCCGGCTCGGCGCTCAGGCCGAGCTGCTCGGCCTGGCCGCGGGCGCGCCAGCGTGTCGGCAGTTCGGCCTCGCCGCTCCAGTCGTAGCGCAGCTGGTGCACCCGGCCGCTCGGGCGGGTCTCGGCCAGCAGGCGGCGCATCGGCCCGCCCAGCGGCATGGCCTCGGCCGAGCGCGCCAGCAGCGCCAGATCCAGCCGCGAGGCCGCGAAGGTGCCGCCCTGCCACGCGCCGGGCCGGCCCTCGAGCGTCAGCGTCAGATCGGTGTCGGGCCAGTGCGCGGCCTCGCGGCCCTGGCCGTCGGCCGGCAGCTCGAAGGACAGGCCGCGGGCGCGGATGCGGCTGCCGTCCTCGCCGCGCTCCAGCTCCAGCCGCCCGGCGATGCGGTGCAGCGTCAGCGGCGGCAGCGCCTGGGCCAGCCGCAGCGCCACCGCCTCCAGGCGCAGGTCCAGCCCGGCCTGCGCCAGGCCGCCTTCCTGCACCGTCAGCCGGCTGCCGAGCTGGCCGCGTCCCTCCATCAGGTCGAAGGGCAGGTCGATGTGGCGGCGCAGCCGGCCCACGTCCACATGCGGCCAGTCGGCGCGGATCTCGCCCGACCAGCGCCGCCAGTCGCCCGGTGCCAGCCAGCGCGAGGCCGACAGCAGCGGCCCGGCCAGATCGGCGCTCAGCGTGAAGCGATCCCCCCAGCCTGCGGGGGGCGTGGCCTGCAGCCGCGCGACATGGCGGCCCAGGCGGTTGCCCAGCTCGATGTCGACATCGCCCAGCTCCAGCAGCCCGGCCTGCGGGCGCAGCGCATCCTGCCAGCGCAGCCGCGCGTCCTGCAGCCGGATGTCGGGCTGGCTGAAGAGCCAGTCGGCCAGCGCGCTGCTGCCGTCGTCCGCGTCGCGCCGATCGTCCGCCGGCGCGATCGGCAGTCCGGCGAGCAGGATGCGGCCCTGCGCGTCGCGCTGCATGTCGAGCACCAGCGTCTGCAGCACGATCCGGTCCATGCGCGGCGCCCAGCCGCGCTGCGGCAGCGGAATCAGCGAGCCGGGCGTGATGCGCAGCTCGGCGCGGCCCAGCTGCAGCGCGGCGCGGCCCTGCGGGTCGAGCAGCTGCACGCCGTCGAGCCGCAGCGTCGGCGCCCAGAGGTCCCCCAGCACCTTGATGTGCGTGATCTGCACTTTCATGCCGATCGTCTGCGAGGCCCATTGCGCCAGTCGAGGTCGCCAGAGGTCGGCGCGCGGCAGAATCCCCCGTTGCAAGGTCAGCCATGCCGCAAGCACGATGATGCCCAGGCCTGCTGCCGTGCCGACCAGTCCGCGCAGCAGGCGAGGCATCCTGCCTGTCGAGGCGGATCCGGAAGTGTCGGCAGTCGGGATCGGATCGGCGAGCGCGTCGGGCGATCGGGGAGGGGCAGACATGAACGCAGCGAGCAGCACAGGCGCCGGCAGGATGGAAGCAGAGAAGCTAGCACAGACCCGAATGAATTCGATCGATACCCTTCCGCAGGCGCAAGATCCGACGCCGGCCCTCATGGCCCGCGCGGACCACAGCCGCTATGTGCAGCGCGTGCGCCGCGTTCGCGGCGATTCCCTGGCCTGGCTGCCCCCGGGCGAGCCGGTGCGCGAGACGATGGAGGCCGCGCTGCAGACGGTGCTGGCGCAGGGCCGCCCGCTGGCCTCGGCGCTGCGCATCGTGCGCCAGCTGGTGATGGAGCGCCTGGTGGTGCTCGATGTCGAGCAGCAGGCCTCGGTCGAGACCGTCACCCGCGCGATGACCGAGCTGGCCGAGGTGACGCTGGAGGCCGCGCTGGCCTTCGCCCGCGCCGAGCAGGACGAGCGCCACGGCGCGCCGCGCACCGCCACCGGCGCGCCGATCGACTTCTGGATCATCGGCATGGGCAAGCTGGGCGCCCGCGAGCTCAATGTCTCCTCCGACATCGACCTGATCTATGTCTACGAGGAAGACGGCGCCACCGCCGGCCGGGCCGACGGTGCAGGCGTCATCTCGGCGCACGAGTACTTCTCGCAGGTCGCGCGCACGCTGCGTGCGCTGATCGGCGACCTGACCGACGACGGCTTCGTCTTCCGCGTCGACCTGGCGCTGCGCCCGAACGGCAACTCCGGCCCGCCGGTGGTCAGCCTGGCGATGCTGGAGGAGTATTTCCTGGTGCAGGGCCGCGAGTGGGAGCGCTTCGCCTGGCTGAAGAGCCGGGTGGTGGCGCCGCGCGAGGCGGTCACCTCCGGGCGCGCGCGCGCGCTGCGCGACGTGGTCACGCCCTTCGTCTACCGCCGCTATCTGGACTACGGCGTCTTCGAGAGCCTGCGCCAGCTGCACCAGAAGATCCGCGACGAGGCGATGCGCCGCGCCGCCGGCCGGCCCGAGCGCGCCAACGACGTGAAGCTCTCGCGCGGCGGCATCCGCGAGATCGAGTTCATCGTGCAGCTGCTGCAGGTGGTGCGCGGCGGCCAGTTCCCCGAGATCCGCACCCGCCCGACGCTGAAGGCGCTGCAGCGCCTGGCCGGGGTCGGCCTGATCCCGCAGGACACCGCCGACCGGCTGGCCGCGGCCTATACCTTCCTGCGCCAGGTCGAGCATCGCATCCAGTATCTGGATGACCAGCAGACACATCTGTTGCCGACGGTCGACGTCGATCTGCGCTGGATTGCCGCCTCGATGCGGCTGAGCTGCAACGCCGAGGCCTGCGATCTGCTCGACGCGCTGTGCGCGCACCGCGAGCTGGTGGCCACCGAGTTCGATGCGCTGCTGCACGAGGGGCGCAGTTCGCCGCCCCGGCCGGGCAGCAGCGGCGGCACCTGCCGCGGCTGCTCCGGCCCGCCGCCGACGCTCGACAGCCCGGTGCTGCTCGACGGCCTGTCGCCGGAGCTGGCGGCGCGGCTGAAGCTGCTGGTCGATTCGCCCCGGGTGGCGCTGCTGCGCGACGAGGGCCGGGCGCGGCTGGCGAAGCTGCTGATGCGCGCGCGCCGCCTCAGCCGCGACATGCCTGGCATCGGCGACACCGCGCTGCTGCGCTTCATCGACTGGATCGAGCCGCTGCTGCGCCGCGACAGCTATCTGGCCTTGCTGGCCGAGCGCGGCGAGGTGCTGGGCCGGCTGCTGCGTCTGCTGGGCCTGGCGCGCTGGCCGATGCGCTACCTGATGCTGCATCCGGGCGTCATCGACGAGCTGGCCGATGCACGGCTGCTGGGCGAGCGCTTCGAGCCGGGCGCGCTGTCGCGCGATCTGGAGGCCCGCCACCAGGCCTGGGTGCGCTCCGGCGAGGCCGACGAGGGCGAGCTGCTCGACACCCTGCGCCGCGCGCACCATGCCGAGACCTTCCGCACGCTGGTGCGCGATGTCGAGAGCGAGATCAGCGTCGAGCAGGTCGCCGACGACCTCTCGGCGCTGGCCGACGCGATGCTCGACCTGACGCTGTCCTGGGCCTGGCGCCATCTGCGCCAGCGCCACCGCGAGCAGCCGCGCTTCGCGGTCATCGCCTACGGCAAGCTCGGCGGCAAGGAGCTGGGCTACGGCAGCGATCTCGACATCGTCTTTCTCTACGACGACGACGACGAGCGCGCGCCCGAGGTCTATGCGGCCTTCGCGCGCAAGGTCATCACCTGGCTGTCGCTGCGCACCGCCGCCGGCGCGCTCTACGAGATCGACACCGCGCTGCGGCCGAACGGCAACTCCGGCCTGCTGGTCACCTCGATCGAGGCCTTCGCGCGCTACCAGCAGGGACGCGGCAGCAACACCGCCTGGACCTGGGAGCATCAGGCCATCACCCGGGCGCGCTGGTGCGCGGGCGATGCCAGCCTGGCGTCTCGCTTCGAGGAAGTGCGCCGCGCGGTGCTGACCGCGCCGCGCGACCAGGATGCGCTGCGCCGCGAGATCGCCACCATGCGCGAGCGGGTGCGCGAGGCCCATCCGGTGCGACCGACCCGCTTCGACCTGAAGCACGGCCGCGGCGGCATGATGGACATCGAGTTCGCGGTGCAGTGGCTGGTGCTGGCGCACAGCGCCGCGCATCCCGAGCTGCAGGACGATGTCGGCAACATCGCGCTGCTGCAGCGGGCCGAGCGGGCCGCGCTGCTGCCGGCCGGCGTGGGCCTGGCGGCGGCCGATGCCTACCGCGAGCTGCGCCGCGCCCAGCACCGCGCGCGCCTGGACGAGGCCAGCACCCAGACCGAGATCGCCGAACTCGGTGCGCTGGCCGCGCACCGTCAGGCGGGGCTGGCGCTGTGGCGGGCGGTCTTCGGCTGAGTGACCGGCTCTGGAGCGCGGTCGGGCTGCTGCTGGTGCTGCCGGCGCTGCTGGTCGGCACCGGGCCGGGGCTGGCGCGGCAGGTGCTCACCTGGCAGCCGGCGCTGGCCTGGGCCGAGCCCTGGCGCTGCTGGAGCGCCGCCTGGGTGCATTTCAGCCTGATGCATCTGGGCGCCAATCTGGCCGGCGCGCTGCTGCTGCTGCTGCTGGGCCATGTCGCGCGGCTGCCGCGCGAGGCGGCGCTGGCCTGGGCGCTGGCCTGGCCGCTGACCCATCTGGCGCTGCTGGCCGAGCCGGCGCTGCTGCGCTATGGCGGACTCTCCGGCGTGCTGCATGCCGGCGCGGCGGTGGCGGCGGTGGCGCTGCTGGTCCAGCCCGGGCGGCTGCGCGCCGAGCGCGGGCTGGGCGCCGCACTCGGTCTGGGGCTGGTGCTGAAGGTGCTGAGCGAGCAGCCCTGGGCGGTGCTGCAGGTGCAGCCGCCGGGCTGGGACATCCGCATCGCGCCGCTGGCGCATGCCGCCGGGCTGCTGTGCGGCCTGCTGGCCGCGGGGCTGCTGCTGGCGCTGCCCGCGGCGCTCGGGCTCAGATCTCGACCTTCGAGCCCAGCTCGACCACCCGGTTCGCCGGCAGGCTGAGGAAGTCGGCCGCGGCCGCCGCGTTGCGGTGCATGTTGGCGAAGAGCTTCTCGCGCCACAGCGACATGCCCTCGCCCAGCGTGGGCATCACGATGTCGCGCGACAGGAAATAGCTGGTGTCCATCGGGTCGAGCGGCACGCCGCGGCCCTGCAGCAGCTTGAGCGCCTCGGGCACGTCGGGCTCGTTCTTGAAGCCGAAGTTCAGCGTCACCTGCCAGCAGTCATGGCCGAGCGGCTCCATCGTGATGCGCCGCTCGAAGCCGATCCACGGGATGTCGTGGTGGCGCACCGTCACGAACAGGTTGTGCTCGTGCAGCACCTTGTTGTGCTTGAGGTTGTGCATCAGCGCATTGGGCGTGATGTCCGGCTCGGCCGACAGGAAGACCGCGGTGCCCTGCACCCGCAGCGGCGGGCTGACGAAGATCGCCTCCAGGAAGGTGCGCAGCTCGATCGCGTCGTCGCGCAGCCGGTGGCTCATCAGCGCGCGGCCCTGGCGCCAGGTCAGCATCAGCGTGAACATGCCGATGCCGATCACCAGCGGGAACCAGCCGCCGCCGAACAGCTTGAGCATGTTCGAGGCGAAGAAGGCGATGTCGATGACGAAGAAGAAGCCGGTGGCCGCCACGCACAGCGGCAGCGGGTACTTCCAGCCGTGGCGGATGACGAAGAAGGTCATCACCGTGGTGATCGTCATGTCCAGCGTCACCGCGATGCCATAGGCCGAAGCCAGGTTCGTGGACGACTTGAACAGCGCCACCGCCAGCACGATGAACAGGTACAGCCCCCAGTTCACGAAAGGGATGTAGATCTGGCCCAGGTCCTTGACCGAGGTGTGCAGGATGCGCATGCGCGGCAGCAGACCGAGCTGGATCGCCTGTCGGGTGACCGAGAAGGCGGCGGTGATCAGCGCCTGCGAGGCGATCACGGTGGCCGCGGTGGCCAGCCCGACCAGCGGCAGCGCGGCCCAGTCCGGCGCCATCATGAAGAAGGGGTTCTCGATCGCCGCCGGATCGCGCAGCAGCATCGCGCCCTGGCCGAAGTAGTTGACGACCAGCGCCGGCATCACCACGCCGTACCAGGCGATGCGGATCGGCCGCTTGCCGAAGTGGCCCATGTCGGCATAGAGCGCCTCGCCGCCGGTCACGCACAGCACCACGGCCCCGAGGCCGATGAAGGCCACCAGCGGGTGGCCGACGAAGAAGCCGATCGCATGCCGCGGATCCAGCGCCACCAGCACCGCCGGGTGCTCGATCACATGCGGCAGGCCCAGCGCCACCAGCACGCCGAACCACACCAGCGTGATCGGCCCGAAGGCGCGGCCGATGCCGCCGGTGCCGAAGCGCTGCACCGCGAACAGCCCGGTCAGCACCAGCAGGGTCAGCGGCAGGATGAAGGGGTGCAGGCTGGGCGCCGCGACCTCGAGGCCCTCCATCGCCGACAGCACCGAGATGGCCGGCGTGATGACGCCGTCGCCATAGAAGATCGCGGTGCCGAACATGCCCAGCATCAACAGCACGCCGTGCAGGCGAGGGCGGTCGCGCACCGCATGGGTGGCCAGCGCGAGCATCGCGATCAGGCCGCCTTCGCCGTTGTTGTCCGCGCGCAGGATCAGCAGCACGTACTTCAGCGAGACGATGATCGTCATCGTCCAGAAGATCAGCGACAGCACGCCCAGGATGTTGTCGGGCGTGACCGGCACATGGCCGGCGTGGAAGACTTCCTTCAGCGCATAGAGCGGGCTGGTGCCGATGTCGCCATAGACGACGCCAAGCGCGCCGAGGGTCAGCAGCGCCAGGTCGCGGCGGGAGCCGGGCTGCTGCGAGTGGGATGAGCTCACCGGAGGAGGGCGGATCGTGACATTCGCCAGTGTTCGCAAGTCACGATTGTGCGCCTGCCGTGCGGTCTTGCGCACGGTCGGTGTGGCGCCGAACCCTCAGGTCCGACGCCCGGGTTCAGCGGCCCTGATTCAGGGGCTCGGGTTCAGCTGCCGAGCAGCGGCAGCAGGCCCCCGCGCTGGTCGAGCGCGATCAGGTCGTCGCAGCCGCCGACATGGGTGTCGCCGATGAAGATCTGCGGCACGGTGCGCCGGCCGGTGATCTCCATCATCTGCATGCGCTGCGCGGGATCGAGATCGATGCGGATCTCCTCGATCTGCGCCACGCCGCGCGCCTGCAGCAGCTGCTTGGCGCGAATGCAGTAGGGGCAGACCTGGGTGGTGTACATCCTGACGGGGTTCATGGCGTGGTGCGGTGAGGCTGCGGGTCGGAGAGGCCTGATTGTCGGCCCGGATGGCCGGGCCGTGTTTCAGGCGGTCTTCTCGACCGGCAGGCCGGCCTCGCGCCAGGCGGCCAGGCCGCCCTCGAGCACATGCACCCGCTCGTGGCCGAGCTTGCGTGCGACCGCCGCGGCCTTGCGCGCCCGCATGCCCGAGGCGCAGACCAGCACCAGCGGCAGCGTCTTGTTGGTCGGCAGGCCCTTGGCACCTTCCAGCTGGCCCAGCGGAATGCTGCGCGCGCCGCCGATGTGTCCTGCCGCGAACTCGGCCGGCTCGCACACGTCGATCACCACCGCCTTCTCGCGGTTGATCAGCTGCACCGCGCCGTTCGGGTTGACGGCATCGGCGCCACCGCCCTTGCCGAGGTTCGGCAGCATCAGCGCGGCGCCCGAGGCGATCGCGGTCAGCAGCCAGATCCAGTTGTCGAGAAGGAAGTTCACGGAAGTTCGGCGTCGGACGGGGCCGCGCGCAAGGGTTGGCAAGGGTGCGGATTATAGAATTCGCGCCGATTGCAACCCGACGACGACCGACTGCCATGTACAAGCTTGTGCTGATCCGCCACGGCGAATCGACCTGGAATCTGGAAAACCGCTTCACCGGCTGGACCGATGTCGAGCTGACCGCCACTGGCGTCGAGCAGGCCCGCCAGGCCGGCCGCCTGCTCAAGGAGGCCGGCTACGAGTTCGACGTGGCCTACACCTCGGTGCTCAAGCGCGCGATCCACACGCTGAACCACTGCCTGGACACGATGGACCGCGACTGGCTGCCGGTCGTCAAGGACTGGCGCCTGAACGAGCGCCACTACGGCGGCCTGCAGGGCCTGAACAAGGCCGACATGGCCAAGCAGTACGGCGACGCGCAGGTGCTGGTCTGGCGCCGCAGCTACGACACCCCGCCGCCGGCGCTGGCGTCGGATGATCCGCGCGGCCAGCGCCAGGATCCGCGCTACGCCCGGCTCGCGCCCGAGCAGGTGCCGCTGACCGAGTGCCTGAAGGACACGGTCGCGCGCGTGCTGCCGTTCTGGAACGAGGCGATCGCCCCGGCCATCCGCTCCGGCCAGCGCATCGTGCTGGCGGCGCACGGCAATTCGATCCGCGCGCTGGTCAAGTACCTGGACAACATCGGCGACGATGACATCGTCGGCGTGAACATTCCCAACGGCATTCCGCTGGTCTACGAGCTGGACGCCGACCTCAAGCCCATCAAGTCCTACTACCTGGGCGATGCCGAGGCCGCCGCCAAGGCCGCCGCCGCGGTCGCCAACCAGGGCAAGGCCTGAGCCCGATCACGGATTCGTCGGTGATTGAACCCGGATCCGGATCCCGGTACGCTGGAAACCCTTCTGTTTCAGCGCCGCTTCCAGCCGGGGCTGCAGCTGCCTGAGCTTGGCGGCGACGGCCGGGTTGCCGGCCAGCATCGTCCAGCCCTCGTCATCGGACGGGCCGCTGCGCACATGGCGCAGCAGCGCGGCCGGCAGAAGCGGGCGCACCGCTTCCATGCGCGCGCCCGACTGGGCCAGCCGCTGCTGCAGCCGCTGCAGCGGCTCGCACTGGTTCAGCGCCCGCTGCAGTGGCAGCGGGTCCGGCACCGAGACTGAGGCGCCCGGCGCGGCACGAGGAACGAAGCGACGATGGATATCCTGATCACCCATGGCAGACTGGCCCGCACGCGCTCCCTGCACCTGCGGCCGCTGCAATTGTGGCTGATGCTGGGCGCGCTGCTGCTGGCGCTGCTGCTGCTGTCGGGCACCGTCTATCACTTCGTCTTCCTGAAGGCGGTGCGCGAAGGCTGGCCGGTGGTCAGCCAGATCGTCGGCCCGGTGATCGGCCGCGATGCGGTCGACCGCGAGCGCTACCTGCGCGAGAACGTCGAGGCGATGGCGCTGCAGCTCGGCGAGCTGCAGGCCAAGCTGCTGAAGATCGAGGCGGTCGGCGAGCGGGTGTCCGGACTGGCCGGCCTGAAGAACGAGGAGCTGCGTGCGCTCGACGAGGCGGGCCGCGCGACCTCGCAGGCCAGCCCCGCTGCTTCCGGGCCGGGCGGCGGCCCCTTCGTGCCGGCGCCGTCCGGCGGCGGCGCCGCCCGGCTGGAGCAGCTGATGCAGCAGATCGAGCTCGAGGCCGATCGCCAGTCCGACCTGCTGGTGCTGGCCGAGTCCCGGCTGCTGTCGCGCCGGCTCGAGCAGATGCTGGTGCCCAGCATCCGGCCGGTCGAGGTCGCCATCGGTTCGGGCTTCGGATTCCGCATCGATCCGTTCAACGGCCGCACCGCGCTGCACACCGGGCTGGACTTCGCTGCACCGGTCGGCACGCCGATCCGCGCGGCCGCGGGCGGTCGGGTCATCGAGGCCCAGCATGACGGCGCCTATGGCCTGGCGCTGAAGATCGACCACGGCCAGGGTCTGGTCACCCGCTATGCGCACAGCAGCGAGATCCTGGTGCGTCCGGGCGAGCTGGTGCGCCGCGGCCAGACGGTGGCGCGCGTGGGCAGCACCGGCCGCTCGACCGGGCCTCATCTGCATTTCGAGGTGCTGCTCGAGGGCGTGCAGCAGGATCCGGCGCGCTTCCTCGCGCTGGGCGAGCGGCTCGACGCCGATCTGCCACCCCGGCCCGGGGAGGCTCTGCCCGGCTCCGGCAGAGTTGCAAAAGGCCGGTGATAAACTCGAAATCCGTCCGAGGGCACGCCTGACCAGGTGTGCCGGCCTGGCCTGCCGCGCTGCTCTAACCCGGCCGCACCTCAAACCACCTTGTTCCCGGATCCTGCGGCAAGGGCTGAACCGCCGCGGGTCCTCTGCACGTCGCGCACGATTCCGTTCATGTTGCCCAAGCTCCTGACCCAGATTTTCGGCAGCCGCAATGACCGCCTGCTCAAGCAGTACCGGCGTGTGGTCGAGCGGATCAACGCGCTCGAGCCCCAGTTCGAGAAGCTGAGCGAGGACGAGCTGCGCGGCAAGACCGCCGAGTTCCGCCAGCGCGTGGCCGCCGGCACCTCGCTCGACGACCTGCTGCCCGAGGCCTTCGCGGTGGTGCGCGAAGGCGGCAAGCGGCTGATGAAGATGCGCCACTTCGATGTGCAGCTCATCGGCGGCATGACGCTGCACAACGGCAAGGTCGCCGAGATGCGCACCGGCGAGGGCAAGACGCTGATGGCGACGCTGCCGGTCTACCTGAACGCGCTGTCGGGCAAGGGCGTGCATGTCGTCACCGTCAACGACTACCTGGCCTCGCGCGATGCCGAGACCATGGGCCGGCTCTACAACTACCTCGGCCTCACGGTGGGCGTGAACCTGCCCAACATGCCGCGCGAGGCCAAGCAGGCCGCCTACGCCGCCGACATCACCTACGGCACGAACAACGAGTTCGGCTTCGACTACCTGCGCGACAACATGGTCTACGAGACGGCCGACCGCGTGCAGCGGGGGCTGAACTTCGCCATCGTCGACGAGGTGGACTCGATCCTGATCGACGAGGCGCGCACGCCGCTGATCATCTCGGGCCAGGCGGACGACCGCACCGACATGTACCTGCGCATCAACGCGGTCGTGCCGCACCTGAAGAAGCAGATCGGCGAGGCCGATCCGCGCACCGGCGAGGGCGTGATCGAGCCGGGCGACTTCACCGCCGACGAGAAGACGCACCAGGTCTTCCTGACCGAGGCCGGCCACGAGAAGGCCGAGCAGCTGCTGGCCGAGGCCGGGCTGTTCGCGCCGGGCGCCTCGCTCTACGACGCGGCCAACATCACGCTGGTGCATCACCTCTACGCCTCGCTGCGCGCGCACCACCTGTTCAACCGCGACCAGCACTATGTCGTGCAGAACGGCGAGGTGGTCATCGTCGACGAGTTCACCGGCCGCCTGATGAGCGGACGGCGCTGGTCCGACGGTCTGCACCAGGCGGTCGAGGCCAAGGAAGGCGTGAAGATCCAGGCCGAGAACCAGACGCTGGCCTCGATCACCTTCCAGAACTACTTCCGCATGTACGCCAAGCTCGGCGGCATGACCGGCACCGCCGACACCGAGGCCTACGAGTTCCAGGAGATCTACGGTCTGGAGACGGTGGTGATCCCGCCGAACCGGGCGATGATCCGCAAGGACGAGCTCGACCTGGTCTACAAGACCGACAAGGAAAAGTACGATGCGGTGGTCGCCGACATCCGCGACTGCTTCGAGCGCGGCCAGCCGGTGCTGGTGGGCACGACCTCGATCGAGAACTCCGAGCAGGTCTCCGAGCTGCTGAAGAAGGCCGGGCTGCCGCACCAGGTGCTCAACGCCAAGCAGCATGCCCGCGAGGCCGACATCATCGCCCAGGCCGGCCGGCCGAAGATGGTGACCATCGCCACCAACATGGCCGGTCGCGGCACCGACATCGTGCTGGGCGGCAGCATCGAGAAGCTGATCCAGCAGGTCGAGGCCGATCCGGCGCTGTCGGAGGCCGACAAGGCCGCCCGCGTCGACCAGCTGCGCGTCGAGTGGAAGGAGCTGCACGAGCAGGTCAAGAAGCTCGGCGGCCTGCGCATCGTCGCCACCGAGCGTCACGAGAGCCGCCGCATCGACAACCAGCTGCGCGGCCGTGCCGGCCGCCAGGGCGATCCGGGCTCCTCGCGCTTCTACCTGTCGCTGGAGGATCCGCTGATGCGCATCTTCGCCGGCGACCGGGTCAAGGCGATCATGGACCGCCTGAAGATGCCCGAGGGCGAGGCGATCGAGGCCGGCATCGTCAGCCGCTCGATCGAGAGCGCGCAGCGCAAGGTCGAGGCGCGCAACTTCGACATGCGCAAGCAGCTGCTCGAGTACGACGACGTCGCCAACGACCAGCGCAAGGTGATCTATCAGCAGCGCAACGAGCTGCTCGAGCAGACCGAGATCTCCGCGCAGCTCGCCCATCTGCGCCGTGGCGCGCTGACCGACGTGGTGCGCACCTTCGTGCCGGCCGAGAGCGTCGAGGAGCAGTGGGACATCGACGCTCTCGAGAAGGTGCTGCGCGAGGAGTGGCAGCTCGAGATCGGCCTGAAGGCCCTGGTCGAGGCCAGCCATGAGCTCGACGATGCCGACATCGTCGAGAAGGTGGTCGCCGCCGCCGATGCGTCCCATGCCGCCAAGATCGCGCAGGTCGGCGAGGAGCAGTTCAACAACTTCGGTCGCATGGTGCTGCTGCAGTCGATCGACAGCCACTGGCGCGAGCACCTGGCCGCGCTCGACTACCTGCGCCAGGGCATTCACCTGCGCGGCTATGCGCAGAAGAACCCGAAGCAGGAATACAAGCGCGAGGCCTTCGAGCTCTTCAGCCAGCTGCTCGATGTGGTAAAAATGGATGTCAGCCGCGTGCTGCTGACGGTGCGCATCCAGTCCCAGGACGAGGCGGCCCGTGCGGCCGATGCGATCGAGGCGGTGGCGGAGCGGGTCGGCAATGTCACCTACACCCACCCGAACGAGGATGGCAGCGTGTCGCAGGATCCGGCCCAGCCGCTGCCCGAGCACCTGATGCAGCGTGTCGGCCGCAACGATCCGTGTCCCTGCGGCAGCGGCAAGCGCTTCAAGCAGTGCCACGGCAAGCTCGCCTGATTCCCCGCAGGTCGGCCTGACCGGCATGAAAGAGACAGGGGCCTGCGGGCCCCTTGTCGTTTTCTGCCGGACCGCGCGCCTGCCCGTGCTTCACCTTTCGACAGCAGGACCGTCGCCGATGACCCCAGACACCTTTCGCCACAGTCCCGAGATCCTGCCGGGGCGCCGCCTGCGGCTCGAGAAGATCCATGCGCGCCATGCTCCGGCGCTCTACGCCAGCGTGCGCCGCTCGATGCCCGAGCTCGACTACATCGCCTGGGGCCACCAGCGCTGGGACGAGGAGGCCGCGCGCCGCCACTGCGAGAGCACCCGCGAGTGGATCCTCACCGAAGGCGAGGGCGTGAGCTATCTGGCCTTCGAGTACGACACCAGCACCTATGTCGGCTGCGTCGACCTGCACAGCGTCGACTTCGGCGTGCCGCGCTGCCAGATCGGCTTTGTCGGCTGCAGCCGCCAGCGCGGCCGGGGCCTGGTGCGCGAGGCCGCGCTCACGCTGATGGACTGGGCCTGGCGCCAGGGCATGGCCCGCATCGAGGTCTGGTGCGATGTGCGCAACACCCGTTCGCTGGCCTTCGCCGAGAGCCTGGGCATGCTGCGCGAGGGCCTGATGCGCCAGGTCGAGCGCGACGGCCGCGGCCTGCTGTGCGATCACCATCTGCTGGCGCGCCTGGCCGGCGATCCGGTGCCGGATCCGCTGCCTACAATGCCCGCGCGCCCGGCCCGTGCCGATTCCGATCCGGCCGTGGCCTGAATTCCTCCTCATCTGCCCACCGACCGACTGCCATGCCCGTCAACCTCTCTGCTCCGAATCCCCAGGATCTGCACCCGGTCGCCGGCGTGCAGCTCGGCATCGCCATGGCCGGCGTGCGCAAGGCCAACCGGCGTGACCTGACCGTCATCACGCTCGCTCCGGGCTCCAGCGTCGCCGGCGTGTTCACGAAGAACCGCTTCTGCGCCGCGCCGGTGCAGATCTGCCGCGAGCACCTCGCCGCCGGTCCGGCCAAGCGCGCCATCGTCATCAACACCGGCAACGCCAACGCCGGCACCGGCGACGACGGTCTGGTGCGTGCGCGCTCGGTCTGCCTGGCGCTGGCCAAGGCGCTGGAGATCGCGCCCGAGGAGATCCTGCCGTTCTCGACCGGCGTGATCATGGAGACGCTGCCGAGCGACCGCATCCAGGCCGGCCTGCCGGCCGCGCTGGCCGACGCCCGGGCCGACCACTGGGCGGTCGCCGCCGAGGCGATCATGACCACCGACACGCTGCCCAAGGCCGCGTCGCGCCAGGTCACGATCGGCGGCAGGACCGTGACGGTCACCGGCATCAGCAAGGGCGCCGGCATGATCCGCCCGAACATGGCGACGATGCTGGGCTTCGTTGCCACCGACGCGGCGATCGATCCGGCCCTGCTGCAGCCGCTGGTGACCGAGGCGGCCAACCTCAGCTTCAACCGCATCACCATCGACGGCGACACGTCCACCAACGACTCGTTCGTGCTGATCGCCACCCACCAGGCCGGCAATGACACGATCACCGCGCTGGATTCGGCCGAAGGCCGGGCGCTGCGCGATGCGGTGGTGGCGGTGTCGCAGCAGCTCGCGCAGGCGATCGTGCGCGACGGCGAGGGCGCGACCAAGTTCATCGCCGTCACCATCGAGGGCGGCCGCACCGAGGCCGAGTGCCTGCAGGCCGCCTACGCGATCGCGCACTCGCCGCTGGTCAAGACCGCCTTCTTCGCCAGCGACCCGAACCTGGGCCGCATCCTGGCGGCGGTGGGCTACGCCGGCATCGACGATCTCGACCAGACCCTGATCGACCTGCACCTCGACGACGTGCATGTGGTCCACCAGGGCGGTCGCCGTCCCGAGTACCGTGAGGAAGACGGCCAGCGCGTCATGAAGCAGACCGAGATCACCATCCGCGTCGGCCTGAACCGCGGCGACGCGCAGGCCACCGTCTGGACCTGCGATCTGTCGCACGACTATGTGACGATCAACGCCGACTACCGCAGCTGATCGTCGGCTCAGGGCCCGCAGTGGCTGCTGGTGTCGCTGGCCTGACGGATCAGCGTCTGCGCCAGCAGCTGCTCGGCGCTCGACAGGGCGCCCGAGCCGTCCGCGGGGGCTGGTGCGGGCGCGCAGGCCGGCGCCGGTGCGCTGGTGCAGCCGCTCCCGGTGCTGCCGCTGCTGCTGCTGCTGTTGCTCCACTGCGCCAGCAGGTCGAGCGTCGAGGACAGCAGGTCGCCGCAGTGCAGCGAGCCGGTGCCTGACGAGGTGCCGCTTGCGCTGGTGCCACCGGTGCTGCTGCTGTCGCACGGATCGGCCAGCGACCAGTTCAGGATGCTGCCGGTCAGGCAGCCCGAGGCGTCGGGGATCAGGCTGCTCGCGGCGGGCGCGCACTGCACGTCGCAGCGCCCGTTGCCGTCGACATCGATGCCCAGCGTCAGCGAGCCGCTGCGGCTGTCGCCGTCGGCATCCGTCAGCACGAAGCCGATCTTTTCCTGGTAGTCGCGTGAAGCGCCGGCGGGCGGCTGGTAGCTGTAGCGGCCGGTCTCCATGTTGAAGGTGAACTCGCCGCCGCTGGCGGTGCGCACCGTCACGGTGTCGGAGGCGCTGGTGGACGGATCCCAGCGGTGCTGCACGCCGTCGACGACCAGCGCGCTCAGGTGGCCGCCGTCGGCACCGGCGGCCCGGTCGATGCCGCCGGCCACCAGCTCGCCCTGGATCGGATCGGCCACCGTCTGCGCCAGCGCCGCGTCGAGCTGGTCGAAGCGGGTGACCAGCAGCGGCGCGATCGTGTCCTGGCCCTCGCCGTCATGCGCGATCGGCGCCAGCGCCGCGGCCGGCACATCCTTGCCCAGGCCGATCGCGTAGGAGCGAATGTCGTTCGCCTCGACGAAGCGCTCCCAGACTTTCTGCTCCGCCGCATCGATGCCGACATCGCCGCTGGGCACGTTCGGGCGGCCGTCGGAGAAGAAGTAGGCGATGTTGTCGCCGCCTGCCAGCCGACCGGGATCGTCGAAGGCGTCGCGGGCGCTGTCGAGCGCGGCGTCGTAGTTGGTGTTGCCGCCCGCCTTCAGGCCCGCCAGCGTCGTGCGCGCCTGCGAGACCGTCATCCAGCTGGCCCCGCGCTCGCTGGCCTCGCTGGAGAAGGTCACCAGGCGCACCATCACGTCGCCCCGGTCGGCGTAGCTGTCGATCAGCTTCTCGATCGAGGCGATCGCGCTCTGCAGTCGGGTCTGGCCGCCGATGCCGTCGCGGGTGCTCATCGAGCCGGACACATCCAGCGTGATCAGCAGATTGGTCTGCACCGGGCTGAGATCGGCGCAGCGCACCACGCACAGCGGCACGGGCGAGTCGTCGCGCACCGTCACGTCGATGCTGGCGCTGCTGCTGCTCTGGCCATCGCTGACCTGCACGCCCAGCGACAGCGTCAGCGCATCCTCCTGGCCGCGCACCGGATGGTCCAGCGGCGCATGCAGCGTCACGCTGTAGCGGCCCTCGGCGTCGATGGTGGCCGAGATCACCGCCTGGCCGGCGGCACTGCCGACCAGCGGCCGTGCCGCGCTGCCGTCGCCGCTCCAGCTCAGCGCCACGCCGCCGCTCGACAGCAGTGCGGTCGGCGCGCTCAGCGTGAAGCTCAAGGCGCTGCTGTCGACATCGCTGAACTGCAGCCGGCCGCCGGCCTGGGTGGCGGTGGTTTCGCCGCTTTCCGGCCGGCCCTGGGCCAGACCTTCCTCGCTGAGGGTGAGCGTGGTGCCGCGCAGCGTCGGGGCGTCGTTGACCGGCGTGATCGACAGCGTGAGCGTCGAGACGCTCACCTGCCCCCGGCCGTCGCTGACGGTGCAGCTGGCCACCGGCACCGCGCCGGCGTAGTCCTGGGCCGGAGTGAACAGGAACCGTCCGTCGCTGCCGACCGTCAGCGTGCCCACGCCGGCGATCGTCGCGCTGCTGCCGGCCGTGAAGCTCTGGTCGTTCCAGGTGAAGTGGGTGACGGCGAGCGGGTCGCCGTCGGGGTCGCGGTCGTTGGCGAGCAGGTTGCCGCTGACGGCGGTGTCCTCCCGGGTGGTGGCCTGATCGGCCTGCAGCACCGGTGCGTTGTTGGCGTCGGCGATCACGGTGGTGACCGAGAAGGCGCCCGGGTCGCCGCGCAGCACCTCGAAGCCGCCGCCGGAAATGCTGCCCAGCGTGACGACGATGCTCTCGCTGCCCTCGGCGCGCCCGTCGGCGAGGGTGGGCAGGTCGAAGCTGGCGCTGCGGCTGCCGGCCGGGATCGTCACCGACAGGACCGGCGCATAGTCGCTGCCGGCGCTGGCGCTGCCGCCGTAGTTCAGCCGGATCACCACATCGGTGACCGCCGGCTGCGACAGGGTCACGGTGTAGCCGGCTGCGGTGCCGCCCTCGGCGACCGTGCCGGGACCGGTGATCGACACCAGGCAGGTGTCCTCGGCACCGGGCGTGCCCGGGCCGTGCGGGCCGGCATCGTCCTGCAGCGTCGTCGTCACGCTGCGCTCGAGCGGATGGGCGACGATGGCCTCGAAACCGCCGCCGTCGATGTCTCCGACCGAGACAGTGATGGTTTCCGAGCCCTCGGCCAGCGCGTCGTCGATCGTGCTCAGATCAAATTGGACCGAACTCTGCCCGGCCGGAATCGTGACCGAAGTGACGGCGGTGTAGTCCGAGCCGTCGGTGGCGGTGCCGGAGTAGGTGAGCTTGACGGTGACGTCGGTGGCGGCCGGCTGGCTCAGGCTGACGGTGTAGCCGCTGGCGGTCTGTCCCTCGACGACCGTGCCCGGGCCTGCGATCGAGACCAGACAGGTGTCCTCGGCGCCCGGCATGCCCGGACCGTGCGGACCGGCGTCATCGCGAAGCTGCGTGGTGACCGAGGCCCGGGCTGGATCGCCCGCAATCGCCTCGAAGCCGCCGCCCGAGATCGTGCCGAGCGTGACGGTGATGGTTTCCGAGCCCTCGGCCAGTGCGTCGTCGAGCGTCTGCAGGTCGAAGCGGGCTGCGGACTGGCCGGCCGGGATCGTCACGCTGGTCACGCGAATGAAGTCGGCGCCGTCGGTCGCGGTGCCGGTGTAGACCAGGCGCACCGTCACGTCGGTCTGGGCGGGCTGGCTGAGGCTGACGGTATAGCCGCTGGCGGTCTGGCCTTCGATCACCTCGCCGGGACCGCTGAGGGACACCAGGCAGGTGTCCTCGGCGCCGGGCGTGCTGCCGCCGGGGCCGGTGTCATCGGTGATCGTCGTCGTGACCGCGCTGCGGGCCGGATCGATGGCCGTCGCCTCGAAACCCGGGGCTTCCACCCGGGCCAGGCTGACAGTGAACTGCTCCGCGCCTTCGGCCAGCGCGTCGTCCAGCGTCGAGATCGAGAACGATGCCTGCGACTGCCCCGCCGCAACCGTGATCGAGGCCACCCGCACAAAATCGCTGCCGTCCGTCGCCGTGCCGGCATAGCTCAGCGTGACGACGACATCCTTGACCACCGGCTGGCTCAGCGTGACGACATAGCCTGACGCCACCTCGCCTTCGACGACCGAGCCGGGACCGGTGATCGAGACCAGACAGGTGTCCTCGCCGCCCGGCGTGCCACCGCCCGGACCCCCGACATCATCGGTAACGAGGGTGGTGACCGAGCCCTTGGCCGGATCCGCCGCAATCGCCTCGAAGCCGCCGCCGGTGATCTCGCCGACCGAGACGGTGATCGTTTCCGAGCCCTCGGCCAGCGCGTCGTCGATCGTCGTCAGGTCGAAGTCGACCGAGCTCTGACCCGCAGGGATCGTGACTGAGGTGACGGCGGTGTAGTCCGAGCCGTCGGTGGCGGTGCCGGAGTAGGTGAGCTTGACGGTGACGTCGGTGGCGGCAGGCTGGCTCAGCGAGACGGTGAACTTTGCGGTCTCGCCCTCGGTGATCGCGCCGGAAGCCGGGCCGGTGATCGACACCAGGCAGGTGTCCTCGCCGCCCGGCGTGCCGCCGCCCGGGCCTCCGACATCATCGGTAACGAGGGTGGTGACCGAGCCTTTGGCCGGATCCGCCGCGATGGCCTCGAAGCCGCCGCCGGTGATTTCGCCGACCGAGACGGTGATCGTTTCCGAGCCTTCGGCCAGCGCATCGTCGATCGTGCTCAGGTCGAAGGTCGTGCTGGTCTGACCCGCAGGAATGGTGACCGAAGTGACCGCGGTGTAGTCCGAGCCATCGGTAGCGGTGCCGGAGTAGGTGAGCTTGACGGTGACGTCGGTGGCGGCCGGCTGGCTGAGGCTGACGGTGTAGCCGGTCGCGGTCTGACCTTCGACGACGGACGCAGGCCCCGCGATCGAGACCAGACAGGTGTCCTCCGCGCCCGGCGTGCCGCCGCCCGGGCCGCCGACATCATCGGTAACGAGGGTAGTGACCGAGCCCTTGTCCGGATCCGCCGCAATCGCCTCGAAGCCACCGCCGGTGATCTCGCCGACCGAGATGGTGATGGTTTCCGAGCCCTCGGCCAGCGCATCGTCGATCGTGCTCAGGTCGAAGTCGACCGAACTCTGTCCGGCCGGGATGGTGACCGAAGTGACCGCGGTGTAGTCCGAACCGTCGGTGGCAGTGCCGGAATAGGTGAGCTTGATGGTGACGTCAGTGGCGGCCGGCTGGCTCAGCGAGACGGTGAACTTGGCGGTCTCGCCCTCGGTGACCGAGCCGGAGGCCGGGCCGGTGATGGAGACCAGGCAGGTGTCCTCCGCGCCCGGCGTGCCACCGCCCGGGCCGCCGACATCATCGGTAACGAGGGTGGTGACCGAGCCCTTGTCCGGATCCGCCGCAATCGCCTCGAAGCCACCGCCGGTGATCTCGCCGACCGAGATGGTGATGGTTTCCGAGCCCTCGGCCAGCGCATCGTCGATCGTGCTCAGATCAAATTCGACCGAACTCTGTCCGGCCGGAATCGTGACCGAGGTGACGGCGGTGTAGTCCGAGCCGTCGGTGGCGGTGCCGGAGTAGGTGAGCTTGATGGTGACGTCAGTCGCGGCCGGCTGGCTCAGCGAGACGGTGAACTTGGCGGTCTCGCCCTCGGTGACCGAACCGGAAGCCGGGCCGGTGATCGAGACCAGACAGGTGTCCTCCGCGCCCGGCGTGCCGCCGCC
The DNA here is from genome assembly GCF_023706025.1 of Sphaerotilus sp. FB-3. Classification (NCBI taxonomy): domain Bacteria; kingdom Pseudomonadati; phylum Pseudomonadota; class Betaproteobacteria; order Burkholderiales; family Sphaerotilaceae; genus Sphaerotilus; species Sphaerotilus sp. FB-3. The sequence continues at coordinate 247,401 of NZ_BQWE01000016.1, forward strand.
CGGACCTCCGACATCATCGGTAACGAGGGTGGTGACAGAGCCCTTGGCCGGATCCGCCGCGATGGCCTCGAAGCCGCCGCCGGTGATTTCGCCGACCGAGACGGTGATCGTTTCCGAGCCTTCGGCCAGCGCGTCGTCGATCGTGCTCAGGTCGAAGGTCGTGCTGGTCTGACCCGCAGGAATGGTGACCGAGGTGACCGCGGTGTAGTCCGAGCCATCGGTAGCGGTGCCGGAGTAGGTGAGCTTGATGGTGACGTCGGTGGCGGCCGGCTGGCTCAGCGAGACGGTGAACTTGGCGGTCTCGCCCTCAGTGACCGAGCCGGAAGCCGGGCCGGTGATGGAGACCAGGCAGGTGTCCTCGCTGCCCGGCGTGCTGCCGCCCGGGCCACCGACATCATCGGTAACGAGGGTGGTGACCGAACCCTTGGCCGGATCCGCCGCAATCGCCTCGAAGCCACCGCCGGTGATCTCGCCCACCGAGATGGTGATGGTTTCCGAGCCCTCGGCCAGCGCATCGTCGATCGTGCTCAGGTCGAAGTCGACCGAACTCTGTCCGGCCGGAATGGTGAGCGAGGTGACGGCGGTGTAGTCCGAACCGTCCGTGGCGGTACCGGAGTAGGTGAGCTTGATGGTGACGTCGGTGGAGGCCGGCTGGCTCAGGCTGACGGTGTAGCCGGTCGCGGTCTGACCTTCGACGACGGTACCGGGGCCAGTTATCGAGACCAAGCAGGTGTCCTCGCTGCCCGGCGTGCTGCCGCCCGGGCCACCGACATCATCGGTAACGAGGGTGGTGACCGAACCCTTGGCCGGATCTGCCGCGATGGCCTCGAAGCCACCACCGGTAATCTCGCCGACCGAGATGGTGATGGTTTCCGAGCCTTCGGCCAGTGCGTCGTCAATCGTGCTCAGGTCGAAGGTCGTGCTGGTCTGACCCGCAGGAATGGTGACCGAGGTGACCGCGGTGTAGTCCGAACCGTCCGTGGCGGTGCCGGAATAGGTGAGCTTGATGGTGACGTCAGTCGCGGCCGGCTGGCTCAGCGAGACGGTGAACTTGGCGGTCTCGCCCTCGGTGACCGAGCCGGAGGCCGGGCCGGTGATGGAGACCAGGCAGGTGTCCTCGGCGCCCGGCGTGCCACCGCCCGGGCCGCCGACATCATCGGTAACGAGGGTGGTGACCGAGCCTTTGGCCGGATCCGCCGCAATCGCCTCGAAGCCGCCGCCGGTGATCTCGCCGACCGAGACGGTGATGGTTTCCGAGCCTTCCGCCAGCGCATCGTCGATCGTGCTCAGGTCGAAGGTCGTGCGGGTCTGACCCGCAGGAATCGTGACCGAGGTGACGGCGGTGTAGTCCGAGCCGTCGGTGGCGGTGCCGGAGTAGGTGAGCTGGACGGTGACGTCAGTCGCGGCCGGCTGGCTCAGCGAGACGGTGAACCTGGCCGTCTCGCCTTCGGTGACCGAGCCGGAGGCAGGGCCAACCAAAGCGACGAACACCGTGCTGCTGGCCACGGGGTCGTCCGCCGGCATGCCCGTTTCGCTGTCGGGCTCGTCCGTTGCGCTGGCGGCGCTGATCTCGGTGTTCTCGATCTCGCCGAGGGTGCCGGGCTGTTCGTAGGCGAACTGGTATTCCTGCGGCGTGACCACCTCGATGATGCGGTCGACCACCACGCCGGGTTGCAGGCTGCCCTCGCTGCCGCCCAGGCCGGCGCCGGGCGCGATGTCGATCTCGCCGTTGTCCAGGCTGGCGATCAGCTGGTCGAGTCCGTCGCCCTTCGCGGGACGGGCATTGGTGGCCACGGCCGTGCCGCCGAGACTGATCTCGACGACGCCGTTCTGTGCCGTCAGCAGCACGTCGCCTTTCGTGACCACGTCGCCGAGCTGCAGCGTGCGGGCGCCGCCGTCGTCCTGGCGCATGACCGCATCGCCCCACAGCCCGACGACGATGCCGGCCGGCAGCCGGCTCGGCACGTAATGGATGTTCAGCTGCGGCATGTCGCGGACGGCGCTCGACGGGGCGGCGGAGCTGGACGGGGGCTGGGAGGCGGGCATGGGGAGCCTTTCGACGGTCGCGACATCACGGAGGCGCACGTGGAGTGCGCCTCGCCGATATCGGAGGCGTCAGACAGGCTCTTGAGTCGTCGTGCCGGCGCGCGAAAAGCCGGCCGGCAGGCGAGGCGGGCCGCGCTTCAGTCGGCCGGCACGAAGCGGTCGACCTCGTCGCTGATCAGGCCGTCGATGCCCAGCTCGATCAGCTCGCCGGCGCGGCCGGGGTCGTTGACGGTGTAGGCCAGCACGCGCAGGCCGTCGCGGTGCAGGCGTCCGATCAGCTCCGGCGTGATCGCCGATTGTTCGAGCACCATCGCACTGCAGCCCAGGCGTTCGGCGATGTCGATGCAGTCGGGCCACAGCGTCTCGACCAGCAGTGCGCGTGGCAGCTCCGGCGCGGCCTCGCGCGCTGCGGCCAGCGCCTCGGGTCGGAAGGAACTCAGCAGCGGCCACACGGCCTGTTCGTCATGGACCGCCTCGCCCCACAGGCGTCGCACCGCCTGCGCGACCAGCCGGCCGGTGCGCTCCTCGTCACCCGGCGCGGGCTTGAGCTCGATGTTCAGCGCATGGCCGTTGCGCAGGATGAAGGCGGCGATGCCGTCGAGGCTCGGCAGCGGCTCGCCGGCGAAGATGCGTCCGTGCCAGCCGCCGGCATCCAGCAGCGACAGCTCGGCCCAGTCCAGCTCGAGGGCGGCGCCGGCCGCGTCGGTGGTGCGCTCGAGCGTGTCGTCGTGCAGCAGGAAGGGCAGGCCGTCGGCGCTGAGGCGCACGTCGCACTCGAAGGCACGCCAGCCCAGGCTGGCGCCCAGGCGCATCGCGGCCAGCGTGTTCTCCGGGGCGTGCCGGCCCGCACCCCGGTGCGCGAACCACAGCGGATAGGGCCAGGGTCGGGCCGGCGTGGCGGGCTCGGCTTCGTCGTCGGGCGTCAGGTCGTGATGCAGGCTGCTCATCGTGCTCCCCTCGTGCGTGCCTACCTGTGGACGGGCGGATGCCCCCTCCAAGATTGCGCCGCGGCGATGTCGGGGTCAAGACAGCTTTTCGTGGCAGGCCGGCCACGGGGCCTGCGGACGGGAAAGGACGTGCCGCGGCGGGCAAAACAGCTGCTGCGGTAGGATTGCCGGTCCTGCGCGCGCCTCGCGCTGCTGCCTTCGCGGCCCCATGAACGCACCGCTCCCTCCCAATCCGCTGCTCCAGTCCGTCGGCCAGGACCTCGATCCTGCCCATGCCGAACCTCGCCTGCGCGAGATTCCGTACAACTACACCTCCTTCTCGGACCGGGAAATCATCATCCGCCTGCTGGGCCCGCGCGCCTGGGAGCTGGCCGACCAGCTGCGCGGCGAGCGTCGCACCGGCCGCTCCGCGCGCATGCTCTACGAGGTGCTGGGCGACATCTGGGTGGTGCAGCGCAACCCCTATCTCGAAGACGACCTGATCGACAACCCGAAGCGGCGCGAGAACCTCATCGAGGCCTTGCACCACCGCCTCGCCGAGGTCGAGAAGCGCCGCACGCCGGGCGTCGACCCAGGCCGCGACGCGCTGGTCGGCGAGCTGATGGCGATGGCGCGCGGCGCGGTCGAGCGTTTCGCCGAGCGTTTCCGCCAGGTGCACGACCTGCGCCAGCGCACGAAGAAGGTGCTGGGCCGCCACACCCGCGCCGACAACCTGAAGTTCGACGGCCTGAGCCGCGTGGCCCATGTCACCGACGCCACCGACTGGCGCGTCGAGTACCCCTTCGTCGTGCTGACGCCCGACACCGAGGCCGAGATGGCCGCGCTGGTGGCCGGCTGCGTCGAGCTGGGCCTGACCATCATCCCGCGCGGGGGCGGCACCGGCTACACCGGCGGCGCCGTGCCGCTGACCTGGAAGAGCGCGGTGATCAACACCGAGAAGCTCGAGCAGATGACCGAGGTCGAGTTCGTCGACCTGCCGGGCCTGTCGCACAAGGTGCCGACGATCTGGACCGGCGCCGGCGTGGTCACGCAGCGCGTGGCCGATGCGGCCGAGCGCGGCGGCCATGTCTTCGCGGTCGATCCGACCTCGGCCGAGGCCTCGTGCGTGGGCGGCAACATCGCGATGAACGCCGGCGGCAAGAAGGCGGTGCTGTGGGGCACGGCGCTGGACAACCTGGCCAGCTGGCGCATGGTCACGCCCGAGGCCAAGTGGCTGGAGGTCACCCGCCTGAACCACAACCTCGGCAAGATCCACGATGTCGAGGTCGCCAGCTTCGAGCTGAAGTACTTCGATGCCTCGGGCCGCACGCTCGAGCGCACCGAGCGGCTCGACATCCCGGGCCGCATCTTCCGCAAGGAAGGCCTGGGCAAGGATGTCACCGACAAGTTCCTCGCCGGCCTGCCCGGCATCCAGAAGGAAGGCTGCGACGGCCTGATCACCTCGGCGCGCTGGGTGGTGCACCGCATGCCGGCGCACACCCGCACCGTCTGCCTGGAGTTCTTCGGCAACCCGAAGGACTGCGTGCCCTCGATCGTCGAGATCAAGGACTTCATGTTCGGCGAGATGAAGAAGCCGGGCGGCGCGATCCTGGCCGGCCTCGAGCATCTCGACGACCGCTACCTGAAGGCGGTCGGCTACGCGACCAAGAGCAAGCGCGGCGGCACCCCGAAGATGGTGCTGATCGGCGACATCGTCGGCGACGACGAGGATGCGGTCGCGCGCGCCACCAGCGAGGTGGTGCGCCTGGCCAACGGTCGCTCGGGCGAGGGCTTCATCGCCATCTCGGCCGATGCGCGCAAGAAGTTCTGGCTCGACCGCAAGCGCACCGCCGCCATCTCGAAGCACACCAACGCGTTCAAGGTCAACGAGGACGTGGTGATTCCGCTCGAGCGCATGGGCGAGTACACGCTGGGCATCGAGCGCATCAACATCGAGCTGTCGCTGCGCAACAAGATCGCGCTGCTCGACCGGCTGGAGCAGTTCTTCCTGGCCGGCAACCTGCCGCTGGGCAAGACCGACGATGCCAGCGAGATCCCCAGCGCCGAGCTGCTGGGCGACCGGGTGCAGCGCGCACTGGCGCTGCTGCGCGAGCTGCGCGCGCAGTGGCAGCAGTGGCGGGACGGCCTCGATGTGGTGCAGCCCGACACCGGCCGCAGCTTCTTCGAGCAGATCCAGGACAACACGCTGCGCGCGTCGTGGAAGACGCAGATCCTGAAGGTCTTCCAGCAGCAGCTCTTCGCCGGCGCGGCCTTCGCGCCGCTGATCGAGGCCTGCAGGAAGATCCACAAGGAGGTGCTGCGCGGGCGCGTCTGGGTGGCGCTGCACATGCACGCCGGCGACGGCAACGTGCACACCAACATCCCGGTCAACTCCGACAACTACGAGATGCTGCAGACGGCGCATGAGGCGGTCGCACGCATCATGGTGCTGGCGCGCAGCCTCGACGGCGTGATCTCCGGCGAGCACGGCATCGGCATCACCAAGCTGGAGTTCCTGACCGACGCCGAGCTGGCCAACTTCGCCGCCTACAAGGCGAAGGTCGATCCGGAGGGCCGCTTCAACAAGGGCAAGCTGCTGCGCTCGCAGGACCGGGTCACCGACCTGGGCGCCGACACCCGCGCCGCCGACCTCAGCGAGGCCTACACGCCCAGCTTCGGCCTGATGACGCATGAGTCGCTGATCATGCAGCAGAGCGACATCGGCGACATCGCCGCGTCGGTCAAGGACTGCCTGCGCTGCGGCAAGTGCAAGCCGGTGTGCGCCACGCATGTGCCGCGCGCCAACCTGCTCTACAGCCCGCGCAACAAGATCCTGGGCACCTCGCTGCTGATCGAGGCCTTCCTGTACGAGGAGCAGACCCGCCGCGGCGTCAGCCTCAAGCACTGGGAGGAGTTCGAGGACGTCGCCGACCACTGCACCGTCTGCCACAAGTGCTTCACGCCGTGCCCGGTCAAGATCGACTTCGGCGACGTGACGATGAACATGCGCAACCTGCTGCGCAAGATGGGCAAGAAGAGCTTCCGGCCGGGCAACGCCGCCGCGATGCTGATGCTCAACGCCACGAACCCGGAAACCATCAAGATCGCCCGTTCGGCGATGGTGGGGGTCGGCATGAAGGCGCAGCGCCTGGCGCATGACGTGCTCAAGCTGGCCTCGAAGAAGCAGACCAGCGCGCCGCCGGCGACGGTGGGTGCCGCTCCGATCAAGGAGCAGATCATCCACTTCGTCAACAAGAAGATGCCCGGCGGCCTGCCGAAGAAGACCGCACGCGCGCTGCTCGACATCGAGGATCGCGACTACGTGCCGATCATCCGCGACCCGAAGGCGACCACCGCCGAGACCGAGGCGGTGTTCTACTTCCCCGGCTGCGGCTCCGAGCGGCTGTTCAGCCAGGTCGGCCTGGCCACGCAGGCGATGCTCTGGCATGCCGGCGTGCAGACGGTGCTGCCGCCGGGCTACCTGTGCTGCGGCTACCCGCAGCGCGGCTCCGGCCAGTTCGACAAGGCCGAGCAGATGATCACCGACAACCGGGTGCTGTTCCACCGGGTCGCCAACACGCTGAACTACCTCGACATCAAGACGGTGGTGGTCTCGTGCGGCACCTGCTACGACCAGTTGCAGGGCTACCAGTTCGACAAGATCTTCCCCGGCTGCCGCATCATCGACATCCACGAGTACCTGTTGGAAAAAGGCATCACGCTGCAGGGTAAAGGTAACTTCATGTACCACGATCCCTGCCACACGCCGATGAAGCTGCAGGATCCGATGAAGACGGTCAAGGCGCTGGTGGGCGACGGCGTGGTCAAGTCCGAGCGCTGCTGCGGCGAGTCGGGCACGCTGGGCGTGACCCGGCCCGACATCTCGACGCAGATCCGCTTCCGCAAGGAAGAGGAGATCCGCAAGGCGGAGTCGACGCTGCGTGCCCAGGGCACCCAGGGCGATCTGAAGATCCTGACCTCCTGCCCGAGCTGCCTGCAGGGCCTGTCGCGCTATGGCGACGATCTGCAGAACGGCCTGCTCGAGGCCGACTACATCGTCGTCGAGATGGCGCGCCAGATCCTGGGCGAGAACTGGATGCCGGACTATGTGGCGCGGGCCAACGCCGGCGGCATCGAGCGGGTGCTTGTCTGAGGCCTCGCTGATCCTTGTCATGGGACAAGGTGAGCGGCGTGGCTGCGCTGGCACGCCAGTGGGCCGGACAGGCCCGTCGTCGCGGATAATCGCCCGGATCCGCCGCCTTCTCCGCGGCTTCTTCCGGACGAATCCCCGATGACCCACCCGACCGCCGCCCCCCAGCCCACCGCCCTGACGCTTCACCAGCAGTCACGCGTGCTGGAGATCGGCTTCGATGACGGCCAGCTCTTCCGTCTGCCCTTCGAGCTGCTGCGCGTCTATTCGCCCTCTGCCGAGGTGCGTGGCCATGGCCCCGGCCAGGAGGTGCTGCAGACCGGCAAGCGCGAGGTCGGCATCGTCGACCTGCAGCTGGTCGGCCACTACGCCATCCAGCCGGTCTTCAGCGACGGCCATGACAGCGGTCTCTACACCTGGGAGATGCTGCACGATCTGGGCATGCGCCAGCAGGCGCTGTGGCAGGACTATCTCGATCGCCTGAACGCTGCTGGCGTCGACCGCGATGCACCGATGCAGAGCGGTGCGCCCACGGGCGGTGCCTGCGCCTCCCATGGCCACTGAGTTTCCGGTGCGTCCGGCCGGGCACGCAAGCTGCTCCATTTCCGCCCCGACATTTTCCTGCCCATGAGCGATACCCACTTCGGCTTCAAGACCGTCGACGAGCAGAACAAGGCACGCATGGTGCGCGGCGTGTTCGACTCGGTCGCGGCCCGCTACGACCTGATGAACGACCTGATGTCGGGTGGCATGCACCGGCTCTGGAAGGCCTACACCCTGGCGGTGTCGGGCGCCCGCGAAGGCCACCAGGTGCTCGACATCGCCGGAGGCACCGGCGACCTGAGCCGCGCCTTTGCGCGCAAGGTCGGCCGCAGCGGCTGCGTGGTGCACACCGACATCAACGAGGCGATGCTGAGCCGTGGCCGCGACCGCCTGGTCGATGAGGGCCTGTCCCTGCCGACGGTGCTGTGCGATGCCGAGAAGCTGCCCTTTCCCGAGGCGCGCTTCGACATCGTCTCGGTTGCCTTCGGCCTGCGCAACATGACGCACAAGGATGTGGCGCTGGCCGAGATGTGCCGCGTGCTCAAGCCGGGCGGCAAGCTGATGGTGCTGGAGTTCTCCAAGGTGGCCGCGCCGCTCGAGAAGGTCTATGACTGGTACTCCTTCAGCGTGCTGCCCAGGCTGGGCCAGATGGTGGCCGGCGACGCCGAGAGCTACCGCTATCTGGCCGAGTCGATCCGCATGCATCCCGGCCAGGCCGAGCTGAAGGCGATGATGAAGACCGCCGGCTTCGGCCATGTCGATGTGCACAACCTGACCGGCGGGGTGGTGGCCCTGCATGTCGGGCTGAAGTGCTGACCTCCGGCCGAGGGGGTGCCTGAAGTGCGCAAATCACATCTTTGCGTGACGACATGTATCGGGCAAGGCTTGCGGAATTACTTCTTTTGCCATATCGGGGCATTCCTGCAAACTGAAGACACATGCTGATTTGTACGCATCTGTTGACGCAGTTGGTACAAGTCTTCACTCTCACGTCAATACGTCACACAATCGTGCTCCAGTCTCCCCTGCTTGGGGGAATGAGGGTGCCCGTGCATCAGGCGCCAGGGAGTCAGGGTCGAAAATCAGGGGGTCAGCAATGATGGCCTCCAGTCCTGCGCAAGTGACGCGAGACGCATTGCCAGTGTTTTGCCAAGGGGGCTGTCAGAATGTTTCGAGTTTTCCAGCACCGATCGTCGGGAACGCACTTCGTCGAGCTGTTCGCTGACGGTCTGCTGTGCTTCATTGCCGCGCTGCTGTCGGCGGCCACGCTGGCCAGTCCGCTGCCCGGCGTCAGTCCGCTGACCCAGATCATCACGCCGACCATCCTGCTGGTCGCCTTTTCCTTTGCGCTGGTGATGGCGCTGCTCTATTCCTTCGTCGGACTCTATCGGCACCGCAATCTCGGTCTGGTTCCGATGGTCGTGCGCATCGGTTTTGCGTTTCTCGTCGGGGGTTACATCACTTACCTGACGCTGAAATACATCAGCTATGACGGTTATGCCGGCAGCCTGGTCGGATATTCGCTGGTGTACCTGCTGGTCGGCCTGATGCTCTACCGGGGCGTGGCGTGGGTGGTCCGCCAGGCCGTGGGCACCCGCCGCGTGCTGATCGTCGGCACCGGCCCGGATGCCCGTCAGGTGTGCACCGACCTGCGCGCCGGCGGCCAGTGGGCCGGCTATGACGTGGTCGGCTTCTACCCGACCACCGAACAGACCGACCGCGCCGCGCTGCGTGGTGCCGCCCATGTGTTCGACGCCCGCCAGAAGCTGGTCGATCTGGTGCGCGAGCACCGCATCAACGAGATCATCGTGGCGGTGCGCGAGCAGCGCGGCGGCGGCGTGCCGATGAACGATCTGCTCGAGTGCCGCATCGGCGGCGTGCCGATCATGGATCTGGCCTACTTCTACGAGCGCACCAAGGCCGAGGTGCCGGTCGACAGCCTGAAGGCTAGCTGGCTGGTCTATGGCGACGGCTTCGTCCAGGGCCATGCCCGCGAGCTGACCAAGCGCCTGTTCGACATCGTCAGCTCCTCGGTGCTGCTGATCCTGGGCGCGCCGGTCATGCTGATGACCGCGCTGATGATCAAGCTCGACAGTCCTGGCCCGATCCTCTACAGGCAGGAGCGTGTCGGCCTGGGCGGCAAGGGCTTCATGTGCATCAAATTCCGCAGCATGCGCACCGATGCCGAGAAGGATGGCGTCGCTCGCTGGGCCTCCAAGAACGACTCGCGCATCACCCGCGTCGGCGCCTTCATCCGTAAGACCCGCATCGACGAACTGCCGCAGCTCTTCAGCGTGCTGCGCGGCGAGATGAGCATGGTGGGCCCGCGTCCGGAGCGCCCGTCCTTCGTCGCCCAGCTGCGCGAGCAGATTCCCTACTACGACCTGCGCCACACGGTGAAGCCGGGCCTGACCGGCTGGGCCCAGGTCCGCTATGCCTACGGCGCCTCGCTCGAGGACGCCCGCAAGAAGCATCAGTTCGACCTGTACTACGTCAAGAACAACTCGCTGCTGCTGGATCTGCAGGTGCTGATCGAGACGGTGAGCGTGGTGCTGTTCCGCGAGGGGGCGCACTGAGCACATCGAGCATGTCGTGCATGCCACAGTCGCCGGGCCTGGCCTGAGGGCCTGCGGGACGACAGAAGCTCCAGACCAGAGGACAGCGCACGGAATGCTTTCGTGCGCTGTTCGTGCTTCAAGGCGTGTTCATTTTTATCATTTTCATGATCTGCCCGATGCGCGTGAATGCGCGGGTCATGAATGCTGTTCATGATGATGAACTTGTAAGGAATTCTTGCGCTGCAGCGGTACGATCGGGTTGCGTGCCGCGCGGAGATCGCAGGGTGCTGGAATGATCAAGAGAGGATTTCGCATGAGGATCGAAACGAGCCGTCTGTCGCGTGCGGCCGCCTTGCTGCTGGCGTCGGTGATGGCGGTCGGCACCCTGTCGGGCTGCGGCAGCATCGGTCGCCATCCGCCGGCGCCGAAGTCGGCGGAGACGCCGGATCACCGCTACAAGATCGGTCCGCTGGACACGCTCAACATCGTCGTCTGGCGCAACCCCGAGCTGTCGGCGACGGTCACGGTGCGCCCGGACGGCCGCATCTCGACGCCGCTGGTCGAGGATCTGCAGGCCTCGGGCAAGAACCCGTACGACCTGTCGCGCGAGATCGAGAAGGAGCTGAGCAAGGTCATCCGCGACCCGGTGGTCACGGTGGTGGTCGGCTCCTTCCAGGGCATCTACAGCGAGCAGATCCGCATCGTCGGCGAGGCCGCGCGTCCGCAGAGCGTCGCCTTCCGCCAGAACATGAGCCTGCTCGACGTGATGATCCAGTCCGGCGGACTGACCGATTTCGCCGACGGCAATGCCGCGGTGCTGGTGCGTGGCGCCGAGGGGGGCAAGCAGTACAGCATCCGCCTGAAGGACCTGCTCAAGCGCGGCGACATCTCGGCCAACGTCGATGTGAAGCCCGGCGACATCATCATCGTGCCGCAGAGCTGGTTCTGAGCACGCCTGCCAAGCACGTGGCCGTGTCCGTCGCGCCGCCCGCCTGCTGCGGGGGCCCGGACCGGTCAGAACTGACGATTACAGGTAGACAGCCGGTATGAACGATTTCACCCGACAGGCTGCGATCCTGGCCGCGAGCGTCTGGCGACACCGCTGGACCGCCGTGGCCGTGGCATGGCTGGTGGCCATCCTGGGCGCGCTGGTGGTCATGGTGGTGCCCGAGCGCCGCGAGGCCCGCGCCAGCATCTATGTCGACACCCAGACGGTGCTGCGGCCGATGATGGTCGGTCTGGCCTTCCAGCCCGACATCGACCAGCAGGTCCGCATGCTGGGCCGCACGCTGATCTCGCGCCCGAACGTCGAGCGTCTGGTCAACAACCCCACGATCGGTCTCGAGAAGGTCGATCCCTCGCAGGTCGACTCGCAGATCGAGACCCTGATGAAGACCATCAAGGTGGTCCAGACCGGGGGCAACAACCTCTACGCGATCAGCTACCGCGATGTCGACGGCGAGCGTGCCCGGCGTCTGGTCGAGGGGCTGGTGGCGCTGTTCATGGAGAGCGGCGTCGACTCCAAGCGCAAGGACTCCGCCGAGGCCAGCCGCTTCATCGACGAGCAGATCACCTCCTACGAATCCAAGCTGACCGAGGCCGAGAACCGGCTGAAGGAATTCAAGCTGAAGAACATGAACGTCGCGGCCACGCAGACGCAGGACTTCTTCGGCCGCATCCAGTCGATGACCGACGAGGTCAACCGCCTGAAGGTGCAGCTCAGCGCCGCCGAGCGCTCTCGCGACGCGATCCGGCGCGATCTGGAGTCCGAGGAGCCGCAGCTGCCGATGGGCGCAGCCTCGGCGGTCTCGCTGACGCCGGACCTCGACGAGCGCATCCGCACCCTGAAGCGCCAGCTCGACGACATGGAGCGTCGCTTCACCGACAACCATCCGGATGTGCGCACCACCCGCCGCATGATCGGCGAGCTCGAGCAGAGCCGCCGCGACGAGCTGGCCCGCCTGCAGGCCGAGAATCCGAAGCGCCGTGCCGCCGCGACCAACCCGGTCTACCAGCGCCTGCGCAACAACCTGTCGGATGCCGAGGCCAGCGTGGCGTCGCTGCGCGGCCAGCTCGAGGCCCAGGTCGCCCGCCTCGAGGAGATCCGTTCGCAGGCCAACCAGGTGCCGCAGGCCGAGGCCGAGCTGGCCCAGCTCAACCGCGACTACGAGATCATGCGTCGCAACTACGATCAGCTGGTGCAGCGCCGCGAGGCCGCCTCGCTGGGTGTGAAGATCGACCAGACCTCGTCGATGGCCGACTTCCGCCTGATCGAGCCGCCGCGCATCCTGCCCTCGCCGGTCTTCCCCGGCAAGCTGCAGATGGCCGCTGGCGTGATGCTGCTGGCCCTGCTGGCCGGTGGGGCGGTGGCCTATGCGATGACGCTGCTCAATCCGACCTTCTCGAGCGAGCGCGAGCTGCGCGAGTTCACCAAGCGGCCGGTGCTCGGCAGCCTGACCAAGATCGAGGATCCGCGCGATCGTGACCTGCAGCGCCAGGACCGCATGAAGCTGGCCGGCGTGATGGGCCTGTTCCTGCTGGCCAATGTCGGCTGGATGGCCTGGATCTCGACACGCACCGCGAGCTGAGGAGTCCCCAGATGAACACGATCGAGCAGGCCGCCAAGCGGCTCGCTGAACTCAAGCGTGCCGGCTACGACGTGCCGGTGCCCGATGTCCCGGGCACGGCGGCGGCGCAGCCGGCGCCTGCCGCGGCTGCGGTGCCGCCGGCGGCTCCGGTCGCACCGGCTGTGGTGGCTCCGGTCCCCGCGCCTGCCTCTGCACCTGCACCGGTGTCGGCCGCCACGCTGCCGACGGTGCGCAGTGCCCAGGTCGAGATGCTGCCCACCGCCGGCCGGCGCTCCCGCGAGGTCCGCCTGGATCTGGAGCGGCTCGAGCGCGAAGGCTACCTGGTGCCCTCGCAGGCCCGCTCGCAGCTGGCCGAGCAGATGCGCATCATCAAGCGCCCGCTGCTGGCCAACGCCCGCGGCGAGTCGGCGCAGCAGATCTCGCGCGCCAACCTGATCCAGGTGGTCAGCGCGATGCCGGGCGAAGGCAAGACCTTCTTCGCGGTCAACCTCGCGATGAGCATCGCGATGGAGGTCGACCTGTCGGTGCTGCTGGTCGATGCCGACGTGCTGCGCCCCTCGGTGCTGGCGCGCTGTGGCGTCGAGCCTTCGCGCGGCCTGATGGATGTGCTGAAGACGCCCTCGCTCGATCTGGCCGACGTGATGCTGCGCACCAATGTGCCCAAGCTGACCCTGCTGCCGGCCGGCACCGCCAACTCCCAGTCGACCGAGCTGCTGGCCAGCACGGCGATGGAGCGGCTGCTCGACGAGCTGGCCTCGCGCTTCCCGGATCGCATCATCGTCTTCGATGCGCCGCCGCTGATCCCGACCACCGAGTCGCGCGTGCTGGCCTCGCGGGTCGGCCAGGTGGTGATGGTGGTCGAGGCCGGCAAGACCACCCATGCGCAGGTGACCCAGGCCTATGCCGCGGTCGAGCAATGCCCGGTGGTGCTTTCGGTGCTGAACCGCGCCAGCGGCAACTCGGGCGAGGCTTATGGCTATTACTACGCCTCGTGAGCGGCTGAAGCTCCTTCGACCGGCGCCGGTCGCGCTGCTGGCGACCGCGCTGCTGGGCGTGGCCCTGCCGCTGCAGGCCCAGCCGGTCGATGCGGCGGCGGCTGCTGCCGCCGGGGGCGCTGGGGCGGTTCCTGCCTCGCGGGCCACCCAGATCACCACGCCCGATCCGCTGCAGGGCCTGGCCGGGCCGGGCGCGGCGCCGATGCCGGCGGCCGCCTCCGCGCCGGCGCGCGGCTGGCGCGTCGCGCCGGCGGTCAAGGCGGTGGTCAACGCGACCAACAATGTCGGGCTGCAGTCGAGCGACCGTGCCTACGGCATCGTCACGACGGTCACGCCGCAGCTGCAGCTGCTGGGCACCGGTCCGGACTACCGCCTGAACGGCAACCTCGCGGCCGATCTGGTCACCTATCTCGGCCGGATCGGCACCGACCGCATCTTTCCCCGCGGTCAGATCACGCTCAACACCCGGCTGGTCGACCGGCTGTTCTTCGTCGATGCCGAGCTGGGGGCCGACACCACCTCGTCGACGCCCTTCGACCTGATCGGCGATGGCACGACCGTCTACACCGGCAGCAACACCGTCACCCGCCAGCGCCTGAGCCCCTACATCGACCGGGAGCTGTCGCCGACCTCGCGGCTGCTCGCGCGCAGCGACAACACCTGGTCGCAGGGCAACGGCACCGGCACGGCGGCCGCGCAAGGGGCGGACGCCGATGCGCATGTGCGCACCGACACGGTCCGCTTCGACGAGCGCCCGCTTCCGGCGGGCATGCGGGCCGAATACAACCGCCAGGCCACCCGCTACCGCGACGGCGGCAGCGGTCTGGTGCTGGCGACCGGCCGGCTGTCGCTGCTGTATGCACCCGATCCGGTGCTGACGCTCGGCCTGACCGGCGGCACGGATTCGGCCAACTACGGCACCAACCAGGTCAGCGAGACGCTGCGTGGCGTGGCGCTGCGCTGGGCACCCTCGGAGCGCACCGTGTTCGACTCGCTGGTCGAGAAGCGCTTCTTCGGCACCGGCTGGAATGCCGCGCTGACTCACCGCTCGCCCTTCATGGCGCTGTCGGTGGCGGCGACGCGCCAGGCGTCGACCTTCGCGTCGCGGCTGGGCACGTTGCAGGCCGGCGGCGATGTCGCCTCGATGATCGATGCGATGCTGCAGACCCGCATTCTCGACGAGGCCACCCGCCAGGCGGCGGTGCAGGACCTGATCGCCAAGCGCGGCCTGAGCAGCTCGCTGGGCGGACCGGTCGACCTGTACTCGCGCACGGTGCAGATCCAGCAGGGCCTGAACGTGACGCTCGCGCTGGTGGGCGTGCGCCACACCGTGACGATGCGGATCTACCAGACGAAGCTCGAGGACTACCGCGGCGCCACCGAGGATGCCAACAGCGTGCTCGGCCTGGCCAGCGACTCCATCCAGCGCGGCATGACGATCAGCCTGGGGCGGCGTCTCGATCCGGACACCACCGCCACGGTCACGCTGACCCGGGCGCGCGCGGAGGGCATCGGCGCGAACGCCTCGCTGGGTACCCGCAGCGGAACCATCCTCCGGCTCGGTCTCTCTCATGCCCTGTCACCCCGCACGACGGTCACCGGCGCACTGAGACACCAGAACGGCTCGACCTCCCTCGTCGGCAACGACGCCAGCGAGACCGGCCTGTCGGCCGGCGTGCTGCACCGCTTCTGACGGCCGGACGACGGCCAGCTCCACGATGTACGAATCCCACTTCGGTTTCAGCGGCCCGCCCTTCCAGCTCAACCCGGATCCGGCGTTCTACTTCAACAGCCGCGGCCACGGCCGCGCGCTGGCCTACCTGCAGTACGGCGTCGCGCAGGCCGAGGGCTTCGTCGTCATCACCGGCGAGATCGGCGCGGGCAAGACCACGCTGGTGCGCATGCTGCTCGACGGGCTGGACCGCCAGAAGGTGCTGCCGGCGCAGATCGTCAGCACCCAGCTGGAGTCGGGCGAGCTGCTGCAGTCGATCATCACCGCCTTCGGCATTCCGTCGCAGGCCAGCAGCTCCAAGGCCCACCTGATCGCGACGCTGGAGGCCTTCCTGACCGCGCTGGCGGCGCAGGGGCGCCATGCGCTGCTGATCGTGGACGAGGCGCAGAACCTCGACCCGCGCGCGGTCGAGGAACTGCGCATGCTGTCGAACTTCCAGCTCGGCAACCATGCGCTGCTGCAGAGCTTCCTGGTCGGCCAGCCGGAGCTGCGCCGCCTGCTCGAGTCGCCGACGATGGAGCAGCTGCGCCAGCGCGTGACCGCGTCCTGCCACCTCGGGCCGCTGACGCTCGCGGAGGCGCGCGACTATGTCGAGCACCGGCTGCGCCATGTCGGCTGGGACGGCCGCCGTCCGGCCTTCGCCGACTCCGCCTTCGACAGCCTGTTCCGCTGGTCCGGCGGCGTGCCGCGGCGCCTGAACCGCCTGGCCAACCGCTCGCTGCTGGCGGCCTTCCTCGACGGCGTCGACACCCTCGATGCCGAGCTGGTCGAGCGCACCGCCGCCGAGCTGCGCAGCGAGATCGGCGAGGGCGACCTGGCGCCAGTCGAGCCGCTGGCGGCTCCGTCGGCGGTGGCCGTGCCTGCGCCGGCCCCCGTCCCGGTCGCCGAACCGGTGGCGCCCCCGTCGGCACCGGTGCTGCAGTTCATCGCGCCACAGGCTCCGAGTCCGGCGCCGATGCCCGAGCCTGCACCGACAGCCGAGGCGCCCGCACCCGCCGCGATCGAGCTGGACGAGCGCGCACGCGACTCGCTCGAGCGCGAGCCGCTGCCCCGCATGGCGCTGCCGGCAGCCCGTCTGCAGGCGCTCACCTCCGCGATCCGCGCCGCACGCAGCCATGCCGACGGCCTGCTGGCGCGCCGCGCCAGCCGCGACGTCATGCTCTGCCTGGCCGACAGCACCAGCGCCGCGCTGAAGTTCGCCGCGCTGGCCGAGGCGATGGCCGAGATCGGACGTGCGCCGCGCATGGTGCTGGTCAGCCTGGGGCCGCTGCCGCTGGTCTGGCCGTGGCAGGGCATGGGTCGGGTGCTGCCCGCGCTCGAGGTCGGCCTGGATCTCGAATGGGTGCCGGGCGACATCGAGCAGAGCCTGTCGCGCATGGTCGAGGGCCTGGGCCAGTTCATCGAGGAATTCGAGCCGATGGCGGTGCTGAGCCTGGGTTCGAGCGACGCGATGACCGCCTGCTGCCTGGCCGCGCACCAGCGTGGCCTGCCGCTGCTGCGGCTGGAGGCGGGCATTCGCGCCACCGGCCCGCAGGCCTGGAACGCGACGATGATCGAGCAGGCGTCCGACGTGCTGTTCGTGCCGGGCGAGGCCGCCCCGATGGGTCAGCTGCGCCGTCAGGGCCTGCAGCCGGACCGGCTGTTCTGCGTGCCCGACCGGCTCGAGGCCGATGCGCTGGCGCGGCTGTGGCCGGAGGTGCCGGCGCCGTCCGGGGCCTGTCTGCGCAACGGCCTGCCGATGTATTTCGGACCGACCTGGTCGGTCAACGGCGTCGAAGGCGAGTCCTTCATGCTGGTGGTGGTCTCGCTGCTGGGTCATCCGGCCGAGGCGGCGCGCCGTCTGGTCGATGCGCTGCTGGGCGCCGGCGGCTCGATGCGCCAGCTGTGGCTGATCGACGCGCCGACCCGCGAGGCCCTCCAGGCGCTGCTGGCGCAGGACGCCACGCTCGACGGTCCGGTGCTGCTGATGCCCTCCAGCGGACCGCGCCCGGCCGGCCTGCGCGAGCGCATCGATGCGGCGCGGCTGCTGTGCTGCGAGATCGGCTCGCTGACCGAGCAGCTCGGCCTGCTGTGCGGTGCCAGCGCCACGCTGGTCGAGGAGGGCCATGTGCTGGCCGATGCGGCCGCGCAGCTGGGCATCTCGCTGGCCGGGGTCGACCTGTCGCGCGGCGTGCTGCTGGGTGCGATGCCGGACGGCCCCGCATCCGAGTCGCCGCTGGAGGCCGCCGCCTTGTCGGCCCTGCTGGGGCTGGATGGCCGCATCACGCAGCCGGCCGGACCGGTCGAGCCGGTGAGCGGCTCCGGCGCCTCGGTCGAGATCGCCAGCCATCTGCAGGCCTGGATCGACCGGCTGATGTCGGATCGCGACGGACCGCTGCAGCCGGCCGCCTGAGGCGGCCGGGCCTGCCGGCTCAGCTCAGCAGCGCCTGCGCGAACTCGCGGGCGCTGAAGGTCTGCAGATCCTCCAGCTTCTCGCCCACGCCGATGAAGTAGACCGGCACCGCCGGCTTGCCCTGCGCGACGCGCTCGCGCACCCACAGCGCGATGGCCGCCAGCACGCCGCCCTTGGCGGTGCCGTCGAGCTTGGTGATGATCAGGCCGGTCAGGCCGATCGCCTCGTCGAAGGCCTTGACCTGGGTGAAGGCGTTCTGGCCGGTGTTGCCGTCGACCACCAGCAGCACCTCGTGCGGCGCGCCCTCCATCGCGCGCCCCAGCGTGCGGCGGATCTTGCGCAGCTCGTCCATCAGATGCAGCTGCGTGGCCAGCCGGCCGGCGGTGTCGGCGATGACCACGTCGCAGCCGCGCGCCTTGCCGGCCGAGACCGCGTCGAAGCAGACCGCCGCCGGATCGCCGCCTTCCTGGCTGACGATCTCGACGCGGTTGCGGTCCGCCCAGACCGCCAGCTGCTCGCGCGCGGCGGCGCGGAAGGTGTCGGCCGCGGCCAGCAGCACCCGGCTGTCCTGCTCGGCCAGATGGCGGGTGAGCTTGCCGATGCTGGTGGTCTTGCCCGCGCCGTTGACGCCGGCGACCATCATCACGGTAGGCTGGGTCGCGCCGATCTGCAGCGAGCCTTCCAGCGGCGCGAGCAGCTCGGCCAGCACCTCGGCCAGCAGCGCCTTCACGCCGGCCGGATCGGTGCAGCGTGTGTCCTTGACGCGCTTCTTCAGCTCCTCGAGCAGGTATTCGGTCGCGCCCACGCCGGCGTCGGCCATCAGCAGCGCGGCCTCGAGTTCCTCGTAGAGCGCGTCGTCGATCTTCGTGCCGGTGAAGACCTGGGCGATGCTGGAGCCGGTGCGCTGCAGCCCGGCCTTGAGCTTCTGCAGCCAGGAGCCGCGTGCGGCCGGAGCCGGTGCGGGCTCGGGCGCGGCGACAGGTGCCGGCAGATTGGCCGATGCCGGTGCAGGTGAGGGCAGGGCAGCGGGCGACTCGGCGGTCGGGCTGTCCTGCGCAAGCTCCGGTGCGGGTTCCGGAGCCGGAGACGACGAGAAGAGCTTGCGACGGAGGAAACTGAACATGCGGGCGGAGGCCGGTTGAGGGGCCGGCAGGGAGTCGGGCGGGGCCGGTGCCGGCGCCGCGCGAGGCGGGCAGCAGACGGCCGCAGGATGATGGTCCGATTGTAGGCAGCCCGCCTGACTAGAATGCCGCCCGTGTCCAGAAATCATCCCGACCGCCGTGCGCCGGCCTCGCCGCATTCCCGTGCTTCCCGTGCCGACAGTGGCGCGCCTGGCGAGATCCGTCTGATCGGCGGCCGCTGGAAGCGCACCCGGCTGCCGGTGCTGGCCGAGCCCGGTCTGCGCCCGACGCCCGACCGGGTGCGCGAGACGCTGTTCAACTGGCTCGGCCAGGATCTCTCGGGCTGGCGGGTGCTCGATGCCTTCGCCGGCACCGGCGCGCTCGGCTTCGAGGCGGCCTCGCGCGGCGCGGTCGAGGTGGTGCTGCTGGAGCAGGCGCCGCGTGCGGCCGCGCAGCTGCAGCAGGCCGCCGTGCGGCTCGGCGCGACGATGGTCGAGGTGCGGCGCACCGACGCGCTGGCCTGGATGGCGGGGGCGTCCGCCGGGCATTTCGATCTGGTGCTGCTCGATCCGCCCTTCGGCGCCGACCTGTTCGATCGCGCGCTGCAGGCCGCGCTGCGGCTGCTGGGCGAGGGCGGCTGGATCTATCTGGAGGCCGATCGGCCCTTCGACGAGTCCGCCTGCGCGGCCCTGGGGCTGACGCTGCACCGTCATGGCCGCGCCGGCATGGTGCATTATCATCTTCTGAAACTGCACCCCTGAAGCGTCCGCTCCGGAGCCCGTCTTGACCCCCGCGATCCAGCAACTCACCGCGATCTATCCCGGCACCTTCGACCCGATGACCCTGGGTCACCAGGACCTGATGCGTCGCGCCAGCCGGCTGTTCAGCCGTCTGATCGTGGCGGTCGCCGCCGGCCACCACAAGCGCACGATGTTCACGCTCGAGGAGCGCCTGGAGATCGCCCAGGAGCTGGCCCAGCCCTACGGCAATGTCGAGGTGGTCGCCTTCCGCGGCCTGCTGCGCAACTTCGTCGTCGAGAACGGCGGCAAGGTGGTGGTGCGCGGCCTGCGCGCGGTCAGCGACTTCGAGTACGAGTTCCAGATGGCCGGCATGAACCGCCAGCTCATGCCCGAGGTCGAGACGCTGTTCCTGACGCCGAGCGACCAGTACCAGTTCGTCAGCGGCACCTTCGTGCGCGAGATCGCGATGCTCGGCGGCGATGTGTCGAAGTTCGTCGCGCCGTCGGTGCTGGCGCGCCTGCAGCAGCGCGTGGCCGCCGGTCCGCGCGACTGAGCGGACCGCGGGAGACCCAGATCATGGCGCTGACCATCACCAGCGAGTGCATCAACTGCGACGTCTGCGAGCCCGAGTGCCCCAACCAGGCCATCTCGATGGGCGAGGAGTTCTACGTCATCGACCCGGCACGCTGCACCGAGTGCGTCGGCCACTTCGGCGAGCCGCAATGCGTGCAGGTCTGCCCGGTCGAGTGCATTCCGGTCGATCCGGAGCATGTCGAGACGCGCGAGCAGCTGCAGGCCAAGTACGAGCGCCTGCAGCTGCAGGCGCTGCCCCGCACCCCGATCAGCTGAAGTCCGCCGAAGTCGGCGGAATCCGCTGAGCACTTTGCAGCGCAGGGCGGTTCAGCCGCCTTCGGCCGGCGCCGCTGGCGGCCTGGGCGGGCGCGGTGGCTTCGGGCGCTGCGGCCCGGCATGCAGCAGCGCGGTGGCCTTGGGCATGTCGCCGGCCAGCAACAGGTCGAGCGCCTCCATCGAGCGGTCGATGCAGCCCTCGATCAGCTCGCGCTCCGACGCCGGCGGCTTGCGCAGCACATAGCCCGCGACCTCGGCGCGGTCGCCCGGATGCCCGATCCCGAGGCGCAGCCGCCAGAAGGCCGGCGAGCCGAGCTGGGCCTGGATGTCCTTCAGGCCGTTGTGGCCGGCGGCGCTGCCGCCCTGCTTGAGCTTCATCTGGCCGGGCAGCACGTCGAGCTCGTCGTGCACCACCAGGATTTCCTCCGGCGCGATGCGGAAGAAGCGCGCGAGCGGTGCCACCGACTTGCCCGACAGGTTCATGTAGGTCTGAGGCTCGATCAGCCAGATCGGGCCGGTCGGACGGTTCACCCGCGCGACCAGACCGTGATAGGCCTTGTCGGCGCTCAGATGCGCGCCCAGGCGCCGTGCCACGGTGTCGATCCACCAGAAGCCCGCGTTGTGGCGGGTCGCCTCGTATTCGGGGCCCGGATTGCCCAGGCCGACCAGCAGTCGGATCATGATGTTCTTCTTCCCACGCAAAAAAGCCCCGCAGGGCGGGGCTTCGTGTCGGCGCAACAGCAGGTTGCCGGGCAGGAATTACTTCTTGCCCTTGCCCTTCTTGCCCTTGTCGGCGGCCGGAGCGGCAGCGACGACGATGACTTCCTCGACGATCTCCACCGGGGTGGCGATGACCGGGTTCTTGCGGCCGTGCGTGCGGACCTTGATGCTCGGGTCGAGCACCAGATCGTCGACATGCAGCGACTTGCCCTTGGTCATGCCCTTCAGGTCGACCGTCAGGAATTCCGGCAGCTGCTCGGCCAGGCACTCGATGTCCAGCTCGGCCACGACGTGGTTGATCGTGCACTTCTCGAGCTTGACGGCCGGCGATTCGGCTTCGTTGATGAAGTGCAGCGGCACGCGCTTGTGGATGCGGGTGGTCGAGTCGACGCGCTGGAAGTCGACATGCAGCACCAGCGGCTTGTACGGGTGCATCTGCAGGTCACGCAGCACGACCTTGGTGGTCTCGCCGCCCAGTTCCATCTCGAGCACGGACGAGTGGAAGGCTTCCTTCTTCAGCGCGTGGTACAGCGCGTTGTGGTCCAGCTCGATCTGGGCCGGCTCCTTGACGCCGTAGACGATGCCCGGAACCTTGCCGGCATTGCGCAGGCGGCGGCTCGCTCCGGTCCCCTGCACTTCGCGCGAGAATGCGACGAATTTCATGTGATTTCTCCAGAAAAAGGAAGGGTGCCCGCGACCAGGTCACCCGGGTGAGACGGATCAGAAGTTGTTGTTCTGTTCCGCGAAAAGATCGGTCACCGAGGCGCCGTCCGAGATGCGGCGGATCGTCTCGGCAAACAGGAAGGCCACCGACAGCTGGCGGATTTTCTTGCACTCGCGTGCCGGACCCTGCAGCGGAATGGTGTTGGTGATCACCACTTCATCCAGCTTGGAGCCGGCGATGCGCTCGACCGCCGGACCCGACAGGATCGGGTGCGTGCAGTAGGCGTAGACGCTGCGGGCGCCGCGGTCCTTCAGGACCTCGGCCGCCTTCACCAGCGTGCCGGCGGTGTCGATCATGTCGTCCATGATCACGCAGTTGCGCTTGTCGATGTCGCCGATGACATGCATCACTTCGGAGACATTCGCCTTCGGGCGGCGCTTGTCGATGATGGCCAGATCGCAGCCGAGCTGCTTGGCCAGGGCCCGCGCGCGCACCACGCCACCGACGTCGGGCGAGACGACCACGAGGTTCTCGTAGTCCTTGCCCTTCAGGTCGCTCAGCAGCATCGGCGAGGCGTAGATGTTGTCGACCGGGATGTCGAAGAAGCCCTGGATCTGGTCGGCGTGCAGATCCATCGTCAGCACGCGGTTGACGCCTGCGGCTTCCAGCATGTTGGCGACGACCTTGGCGCTGATCGGCACGCGGGTCGAGCGCGGACGGCGATCCTGGCGGGCATAGCCGTAGTAGGGAATGACCGCGGTGATGCGACGGGCCGAAGCGCGCTTGAGCGCATCGACCATCAGCAGCAGCTCCATCAGATGCTCGTTGGTCGGCGCGCAGGTCGGCTGGACGATGAAGACGTCGCGGGCGCGGACGTTCTGCTGGATCTCGACGGTGACTTCGCCGTCGGAGAAGTGGCCGACGGCGGCCTTGCCGAGTTCGAGGCCCAGATCGGCGGCGATCTCGCGGGCCAGGGCCGGGTTGGCGTTGCCAGTGAAGAGAAGGGTGTCGGAGAGCATGTGCGTGCTGCCCGCAGGGCGCGGACTTTTCAGGCCATCAAGAAACAAGCGCCTCGCCGTGTGACCGGCAGGCGCTTGATGTGGATGGTTTGGCAGGGGAGGAAGGACTCGAACCCTCGCATGTCGGAATCAAAATCCGATGCCTTGACCAACTTGGCGACTCCCCTACACTGGACTCGTCTGTCGACGCGCCCGAAAACTCTGTGCTTTTCAGTCTTTCACCCAATGCTGCATCGGATGCATTTCCAGACTTCTGCACGTTCTTGCTATCCAGGATTTATTCGGTGTCGCCAAACTCCGAAGAATCTTTTCTGTCAGCTCGCCGTGCTTCGCACTGCATTCTCTCAGGACTTCCGGATACTGCGCAAACACTGCGCTTCCTGATCCGCTCATCCTGCTGAGCCCTAAATTCTGCTTCAGAATTTCTAGTCCGTCAACTACTTGCTTGCTGTACGCTTCGGCGCCGGCTTGCAGATCGTTTTTCCCGAACTCGGGCTTTGCGAGAAAGGCTGCCATTTTGGCGGGTTTCGTGTCCCTGCGCAAGAGGGGGCTCGAAAAAATTGCGGCGGTGGGAATCGCCACCGGGGGTTTGAGGACCAGATAGCTGGCTGGCGGCAGCTCGATCGGCGTCAGGATCTCGCCGATGCCCTCGACCCAGGCGTCGCGCCCGCCGATGAAGAAGGGCACGTCGGCCCCCAGTTTCACGCCCAGTTCCAGCAGCGCGCGGCGGTCCAGCCCCAGATTCCACAGCCGGTTCAGGCCGAGCAGCACGGTGGCCGCATCGGAGCTGCCGCCGCCCAGGCCGGCTCCCCAGGGCACCTGCTTGTCGATCGCGATGTGCACGCCCTCGCGGGTGCCGGTGGCCTGCTGCAGCAGGCGCGCCGCTCGTGTGCACAGATCGTCCTCGGGCAGGGCCGGGCCGAGATCCTCGCGGCTGACGACGCCATCCGAGCGCCGCTCCAGATGCAGGGTGTCGCACCAGTCGATCAGCCGGAACACCGACTGCAGCAGGTGATAGCCGTCGGCGCGTCGACCGATGACATGCAGGAAGAGATTGAGCTTGGCCGGGGCCGGCAGGTCGTACAGGGCGGACAGGGACATGCGCGCGATGGGCAGGGAAGAATGTGCAGGCGGGGTGGACCGGGCGATTCGCTCAGGATGGCGTGTCGAGGCGGATCCGCACGGTCAGCGCGGGCTCGGGCAGGCGTCGCTCGGCCACCAGCAGGCCGTCGGCCAGCCGGCCGGTGCTCACCTTCCAGCCGAGCTGTCGAAAGCCGGGTCCGTCGGTCTCGGCCAGCGGCCTGCTGGCTTCGTCCGGCCAGGGGCGGCCTTCGAGCCAGTCGAACAGCGCGGCCAGCGGCAGGGCTTCACCGACCAGCGCCTCCATCATCGTGTCGAGATGGTCGAAGCGCTGGGTCTGTGCGCCGCTGTCGAGCTGCACCTCGCCCGGGCGCCACTGAGCCCGGCCCAGCGGCAGGCCGATCGGGCTGAACAGCGTCAGCTGGCCCTGCACGGCCGAACCCTCGAGCTCGAAGCCGGCGCTGAACGAGCGCGCGCTGTCGCCAGCCACCTGGACGGCGAGCCGGCCGACCCGTGCTCGACCGGCCTCGTCGGGCAGGGGCGCGGGCGGCTGCGTGGTCGCGCAGCCGCCGAGCAGTCCGGCGCCTGCCAGCATCAGCAGCGCGGCGGCATGACGACGCTTCACGGCCGCACCTTCAGCCGGCGCAGCGTTTCCTGCAGCACCTCGTTGTCGGCGTCGCGGGCCAGCGATTCGCGCCAGATGCGGCGAGCTTCCTCCTGGCGCCCCAGCGCCCATAGCACTTCGCCCAGATGGGCGCCGATCTCGGTGTCGGGGCGGCGCTGGTAGGCCTCGCGCAGCAGGCGTTCGGCTTCCTCCCGGCGACCCAGGCGGAATTCGACCCAGCCGAGGCTGTCGGTGATGTAGGGATCGCCCGGCGCCATCTCCAGGGCCCGGCCGATCAGCTCGCGGGCCTCTGCCAGGCGCAGGTTGCGCTCGGCCAGGCTGTAGCCCAGTGCGTTGAAGGCATGCTGCTGGTCCGGCTTGAGCACCATGACCCGGCGCAGCAGCTGCTCCATCTCCTCATGACGACCGAGCTTCTCGGCCAGCAGGGCCTGCTCGTAGAGCAGTTCGGTGTCCTCGGGAAAGCGCTGGCTGGCCTCGGCCAGCAGCTGGTGGGCGGCCGGCCACTGGCGCGCGTCGCGCAGCAGCTGCGCCTCGGTCAGCACCCGGGCGCGCTGCTCTTCGGCGCTGCCCTGCGGCAGGCGCTGCAGCAGCGCGCGGGCCTCGGCGATGCGGCCCTGGCGCATCAGCAGCGAGGCGCGTCGCGTCAGCACGGTGACCGAGTCCTGATCGGCCAGGCGCTCCAGCCAGGCCTGGGCGCCGGCATAGTCGCGCAGCTGCTCGCTGGCCTGGGCGAGCATCAGATGGGCCTGGGCACGCTCCTGGACGCGGTTGCGCCGGGCCGCCTGGGCGATCGGGTCGGGCAGATCGTCGTCGCTGTCCTCGGCCGCATCGGCCGCATCGGCCGGAGCCGCCGGAGTGGCGGCTTCGGTGATCTGCAGATGGCGCAGCAGCGCGTCGCGCGCGGCACGCGGCTCGCCGCTCTCGAGCTCGAGCGCGCCCTGCAGCAGCCAGGCGCCGGCGTCGTCGGGCGTCTCGCGGGTCAGTCGGCGGGATTCGCTCAGGGCCTCGCCGTAGCGCTGGTCGGTCGACAGGCGCCGCACATAGGCAGCGCGCACGCCGGCGGCGGGTGCGGCCGAGGCCAGATGCGCGCGCACCAGCGCCTCGGCCTGAGGCTGGTCCTTCATCAGCTCGACGGCCAGCAGCGCGGCGCCCGGATCGGCCGGATCACGCTGCACCGCCTTCGTGACGAACTCGAGACTGCGGCTGCGGTCGCCGGCGGTCAGCCAGCCGGCGGCGGTGGCATTCAGCGCGCTGGCCGCGGTGGCGGCGCGCTGGCGCCACGGTGCCAGCGTCTCCTCGAGCATGCGGGCGGTGGCCTGCGGCTGCTCGCCGCCGAGCACCAGCCGGGGCAGGCTGCTGATCGCCGCCGGCCGCGCCGGCTCGGGCGTCAGCTCGATGAAGGCCTCGAGCGCGCGGCGCGCCTCGGTCTGGCGACCCAGCGCGACCAGCATCTGCGTCTCGATCTCGGCCGCCTGGCGCGACTGCGGCAGGGTCTGGCGCCATTGCTTGAGCGCAGCGGCTGCCTGTTCGCCGGCGCGTGCGCCCAGCGCGATGTCGACCGCGCGGCGGAACAGCGCCTCGTCGCGGCTGCGCCGGGCCGCCTCCATCATGACCTGGTAGGCCAGCGGGGCGTTGCCGTCGCGCAGTTCCAGCTCGCTGACCAGCAGCTGGTAGAAGAGCACGCCGTCCATCGCGGATCGCACCGGGGCCGGTGCGGTGGGGGCTGCCGCTGCGGGTGCCGCAGCGTCCTGAGCGAGGGCCGGCAAGGTCAGTCCGGTCAGGCCGAGCGTGCCCAGCAGCAGTGCCGCCGCCGACGCACGCAGGCGATGGCCCGCGCGGCTGGCGGGCGCCGGAGTCGGCGGAAGGACGAGGGGCGGCGCAGGCAGCAGGGGCATCGAGGCGGACTCCATGTTCAGGGCCATTCTAGGCCGCGGCGTTTGCCGGCCCGGCGACGCTTCGATAATTCCGCGCATGCCTGAATTGCCTGAAGTCGAAGTCACCCGTCTCGGTCTGGTCGATCGCCTCGCGGGCGCTCGGGTGCGCGAGGTCCGTCTGGGCAAGCCTCTGCGCTGGCCGCTGGGCACCGATCCGCTGGCGCTGGCGGGCGCGACGGTCGGCACGATGCAGCGGCGCGGCAAGTACCTGTGGCTGCCGCTGGGCGCCTGCGGCGGGCTGCTGCTGCATCTGGGCATGTCGGGCTCGCTGCGCTTCGGGGCGGCATCCGCGCTGCCGCCGGCCGGGCCGCATGATCATTTCGAGATGGAGACCGACCGCGGCCTGCTGCGCCTGACCGATCCACGCCGCTTCGGCGCGGTGGTGTGGTCGAGCGCGCTCGACGCGGCGCCGGCGGCCACGCTGCTGGCGCGGCTCGGCGTCGAGCCGCTGCTGCCGGCCTTCAGCGCCAGCGTGCTGCAGCAGGGCCTGCGCGGGCGGCGCGTGCCGATCAAGCAGGCGCTGCTGGCGGGCGACATCGTCGTCGGCGTGGGCAACATCTACTGCTCGGAGGCGCTGTTCGCCGCCGGCATCGATCCGCGCCAGAGCGCCGGCACGCTCGACCGTGCCGCCTGCGAGCGGCTGGTCGGCACCATCCGCGACGTGCTGCAGCGTGCACTGGCCGCCGGCGGCTCGACGCTGCGCGACTTCCGCGACGTGCACGGCATGGGCGGCGCCTTCCAGCTGCAGGCGCAGGTCTACGGCCGCGAGGGCCAGCCCTGCCGGGTCTGCGCCACGCCGGTGCAGCGCATCGTGCAGGGCCAGCGCGCGACCTATCTGTGTCCGCACTGCCAGCGCCTGACGCTGTGAGGCCGTGACGCCCTTGGCGTTCCGGATGCCGGATCCGCGAATTCCCTGAGCTACCATGACTGACTGTCCGCGCCTCGCGCGGTACCCCTTGTTCCAGTCCGTCCAGGCGCACCGCAATGAGCGAACATGACCGCGGCATGACCGCCTCCCCTTTGTCCGACGAACCGGTGCACGAAGCGGTGCATGAAGCGGTGCACGAGCCCTTCGTGCGCAGCCTCGATGCGCTGGGCCAGTGGCGCGCGACGCTGGAGGAGCGGGTGCGCGATCTGGCGCGCTTCCTGGGCGAGCAGGGCCTGCTCGACGAGAACGCCGGGGCGCTGCTGGACTCGCTGCGCCAGCGCCTGGCCGGCGAGAAGCTGGTGGTGGCCTTCGTCGCCGAGTTCTCGCGCGGCAAGTCCGAGCTGATCAACGCGATCTTCTTCGCCGATGCCGGCCGGCGCATCATGCCGGCCTCGCCGGGGCGCACCACGATGTGCCCGGTCGAGCTGGGCTGGGAGCCGGAGGATGCGCCGGGGCTGGCGCTGCTGCCGATCGAGACCCGGCTGGAAGGCGCCTCGCTGACCGAGCTGCGGGCGCAGCCGCAGCTCTGGCGCCGCGTGCCGATCGATGCCGGTGATCCGGCCGCGCTGGCGCAGGCGCTCGACGCGGTGCGCGGCGTGCGTGCGGCCAGCCTCGACGAGGCCCGCCAGCTCGGCTTCTGGGACGACGAGCAGCCGGCCGACAACCCGCCGCTGCGGCCCGACGGCCAGGTCGAGATCCCGCTGTGGCGCCATGCGCTGATCAATGTGCCGCATCCGCTGCTCAAGCGCGGTCTGGTGGTGCTCGACACGCCGGGTCTGAACGCGATCGGCGCCGAGCCCGAGCTCACCGTCGGGCTGCTGCCCAATGCGCATGTGGTGGTCTTCGTGCTGGGGGCGGACACCGGCGTGACCCGCTCCGACCTCGAGATCTGGCGCGACCATCTGGCCTCGCAGGCGCTGACCCGCTATGTGGTGCTGAACAAGATCGATGCGCTGATCGATCCGCTGTCGCCGCCCGAGCACAGCCAGGCGCAGATCGCCCTGCAGTGCGAGCAGGTGGCGCGCACGCTGGAGATCGCGCCGGAGCGGGTCTTTCCGCTGTCGGCGCGCCAGGCGCTGGCCGGCCGGGTCTCGGGCGATGCGCAGGCGCTGGCCGACAGCCGGCTGCCGGCGCTGGAGCAGGCGCTGGCGCAGCAGCTGCTGCCCGAGCGCCGCACGGTGCTCGAGCGCATGACGCTCGAGGCGCTCGACGCGATCCGCGAGCAGATCCTGCGCGGTCTGCTCGACCTGCGCCGCCAGCTCGCCGAGCAGATCCAGGAGCTCGACGGCCTGCGGGGCAAGAACAGCGGCAAGGTCCGGCTGATGCTGCAGCGGGTGACGGCCGAGACGAACGAGTTCGAGCAGTGCACCGCCCAGATCCAGGCGCTGCGGCTGGTGCATGCCCGCGCGCTCAAGGCCGCGATGGCGCCGCTGGCCGGCGACGCGCTGCGCCGCCAGGTCGACGCGATGATCGGCTCGATCCGCGACTCCTTCCTGAAGCTGGGCGCGCGGCGCTCCTACACCCAGCTGTTCGCCGCGCTGCGCGGGGTGCTCGATTCGGCGCAGCAGCAGGGCAGCGATCTGCGCGATCTGCTGTCGGCCTCCTGCAACCGGCTCAACACCGAGTTCGGCTTCAGCCTGATGCTGCCGCCGGCGCCGGAGCTGGCGCGCTTCCGCGACGATCTGGCGCTGATCGAGCGCAACTACATCCAGTACCTCGGCCTGACGCAGGCGGTGCGGCTGGCGCAGCCGCGTTTCCTCGAGCAGTTTCGCCGCATGCTGATGTCGCGCCTGCGTGCGGTCTTCGAGGGTGCGGCCGGCGAGATCGAGCTGTGGAGCCGCACGGTGTCGGGCCAGATCGACGCGCAGCTGCGCGAGCGGCGCAAGTCCTTCAAGCGCCGACGCGAGTCGCTCGAGCGCATCCGCCTGGCGGCCGACCAGCTCGACACCCGGCTGGCCGAGCTGTCGGCGCAGGACCAGCGCCTGGCCACCACCGAGGTGCGGCTGCAGGCGCTCGACGACCGGGTGCGCCGCGCCGCCACCCGCCACGAGCTGGCGCTGCCCAGCGACTTCTCCCCGCTGTCGCGGCCGATGCCGCTGGCCCCGGCTGCGGCGCCCGTGCCTGCCGTGGTGACCGGCGATGCCTGAGCGGCTGTCTTCCCTGCTGGTGGACTGGCAGCGCAGCCACGGCCGCCATGCGCTGCCGTGGCAGAACACCCGCGATCCCTACCGCGTCTGGCTGTCGGAAATCATGCTGCAGCAGACCCAGGTCGGCACGGTGCTGGGCTACTACGCGCGTTTCCTGGCGCGGTTTCCCGATGTGCGCGCGCTGGCCGCGGCGCCGCAGGACGATGTGCTGGCGCTGTGGAGCGGGCTGGGCTACTACAGCCGCGCGCGCAACCTGCACCGCTGCGCGCAGCAGGTGGTCGAGCGCCACGGCGGCGACTTCCCGCGCAGCGCCGCCGCGCTGGCCGAGCTGCCGGGCATCGGCCGCTCGACCGCGGCGGCCATCTCGTCCTTCTGCTTCGGCGAGCGGGTGGCGATTCTCGACGGCAATGTGCGCCGGGTGCTCTCGCGCGTGCTGGCCTTCGAGGGCGATCTGGCGCAGGCCGCGCAGGAGCGCGCGCTGTGGGATCTCGCCACCGGCCTGCTGCCGCAGGATGCGGTCGACATGCCCGCCTACACCCAGGGCCTGATGGATCTGGGCGCGACGCTGTGCATGCCGCGCCGCGCCGACTGCCTGCTGTGCCCGTGGCAGGCCCCGTGCCGGGCGCGCGCGCAGGGCCGGGAGCTGGACTTCCCGGTGCGCACCCGCAAGCTCAAGCGCGGCCGGCGCGAGAGCTGGTGCCTGTGGCTGCGCACGCCGCAGGCGGTGTGGCTGCAGCAGCGGCCCGACAGCGGCATCTGGGCCGGGCTGTGGACGCCGCCGATGTTCGACGACGCGGCCGCGCTTGAGGCAGCGGTCGGCCGGCTCGGCGCGGGGCCGGCGCAGGCGCTGCCGTCCTTCGTGCATGTGCTGACGCATCTGGACTGGACGCTGCATCCGTGCCGGATCGAGCTGGGCGCTGCGCTGCAGGCCTGCGAGCCGGGGCAGGCGCTGCCGCCGGCACCGCTGCCGGAGCTGGCGCCCGGACGCTGGTGGCGCCATGACGAGCTGGAGACGATCGGACTGCCCGCGCCGCTGCGCCGGCTGATTCAGCCGCCGACTCAGCCGCCGACGATGCCGTGACGGCGCAGGAAGCCGTCGACCAGGCGCAGCCGCGCCAGCGGGTCCGGCAGCATCATCAGCTTGTGGCGGGTCGCCAGCGGGATCGGCAGGATCTCGCTCCAGCGGTTGGCCAGCCAGCCGGCATCGTCGAGCCGGTGTGGCATGAAGAAGGGATGCTGGCCGCGCTGCGCCAGCGTCGCGATCGCGCGGCCGAGCGCGGTGGCGCAGGGCTGCAGCTCAGGGGGAAGTGGCGCCGGCGCGTCCTCGTCCTGCAGCACCGCATCGGCGCGCCACAGGCCGTCGCTGCCCTGGTGGGCCTGGCCGGCCAGCATGAAGCGGCGCGTGCCGCGGCAGCGCACCTGCAGGATGCCGGTCTGCTCGCTGTCGCAGTCGACCACCTCGGCCAGGCAGCCCTCGGGCTCGAAGCGCACCGTCTCGCCGTCGCGGCGCACCTCGCCGCCCTGGATCAGCGCGACCACGCCGAAGGGCTCGCCGCTGCGCAGGCGGGCGGAGATCAGGTCGAGGTAGCGCACCTCGAACACCCGCAGCGGCAGCAGTCCGCCCGGAAACAGCACGGTGTCGAGCGGAAACAGCGGCAGCTGCGGCCGCAGGTCCGCGAACAGGCCCGGCGCTGACGGCGCCGGATCGGTGTCCTCCGACAGGAGGGGGTGTCCGGGGCGGGCGCCGCTGCTCATGATGGGCCTTTCTTGCTGCGTCAGTGCTGGGCGGCTTCTTTCGCCTCGATCTCGCGGTGTCGCACCAGCGTCGGGATGTGGTCGCGAAAGCGTGCCGCGAGCTGCTCGACCGAATAGACCGAGCGGTGCTGTCCGCCGGTGCAGCCGATCGCCACCGTCAGGTAGCTGCGCTGGTCCTGCTCGTAGGCCGGCAGCCAGCGGGCCAGGAAGCCCTCGATCTGCGCCAGCATCTCGGCCACCTCGGGCTGGGCCTGCAGGAACTCGATGACGCCGGCATCGCGGCCGTTGAGCGCCCGCAGCTCGCGCACATAGTGCGGATTGGGCAGCACGCGCAGGTCGAACACCAGGTCGGCATCGCGCGGCACGCCGTGCTTGAACGCGAAGGACTCGAACACCAGCGTCAGCGACGAGTGCGCCGCGCCGACGAGCTGGCGGATCCACGAGCGCAGCTGCGTCGGGCGCAGGTCGCTGGTGTCGATCACGGTGCTGGCCTCGCGCAGGGGGCTGAGCATCTCGCGCTCGCGCTCGATCGCCTCGCCCAGCGCCGAGCGCGACTGGCCGCCCTGGCCGTCGTCCTCGCTGGAGAGCGGATGGCGACGGCGCGTCTCGGAGAAGCGCCGCACCAGCGTCTCGGTGCGCGAGTCCAGGAAGATCATCAGCACCGGCGTGCCTTCGCGGCGCAGCGTGTCGATCATCGGCAGCAGCTTGGGCAGCGAGCTGGCGGTGCGCACGTCGGCGGCAATCGCCAGGCGGCGATGCGGGTTGCGGCCCTCCAGCCGGATCAGCTCGGGCAGCAGCTCCGGGGGCAGGTTGTCGACGCAGAAGTAGCCGGCGTCCTCCAGCGCATTGATCGCCACCGACTTGCCCGAGCCCGAGATGCCCGAGATGAGCACCACCGGTTGCGGTGTCGTGCCGGCGGTGGCGGCGGGCGCGGCGGGCGTGCTGTGCGGATCGGGATCGGGATCGAGTGCGGCTGCGGTCATGTCTCTGGCCTGTGGCTCTGGGCTGGGGTTGTCAGGGAACAGTGTCTTTTGCGGCCGGCAGCAAGGCCGCGGCCAGCATGTCCTGGGCGTGCGCCAGTCCGGCGCCGGAGCCGGACTGGCCGCCGATCATCCGGGCGATCTCGCCGACGCGCTGCGCGCCGGCCACCGGATGGATCTCGCTGCGGGTGCGGCCGTCCGCGCCGACCGCCTTGCTGACCACCAGATGGGTGTCGGCGCAGGCGGCGACCTGGGCCAGATGGGTGACCGCCAGCACCTGGCAGTCCTGTCCGAGCTGGCGCATCAGCCGCCCGACGGTGTCGCCGACCGCGCCGCCGACGCCGGAGTCGATCTCGTCGAAGATCAGCGTGCCTGCGCCCAGGCCGCGTGCCTGACGGCTGCGGCCGGTGGTGACGGCGATGGCCAGCGCCAGCCGCGAGAGTTCGCCGCCGGAGGCGACCTTGGCCAGCGGCCGCGGCGTGCTGCCGGCGTGGCCGGCGACCAGGAACTCGATCGACTCCAGGCCATGCGCCTGCGGCTCGGCCAGCGTCTCCAGCGCGATCGCGAAGCGTCCGCCGGCCATGCCGAGCTGCTGCATCGCGGCGGTCACCGCCTCGGCCAGGCCGGGCGCGGCCGCCTGCCGGCGCGCCGAGACCTGGCGCGCCTGCGCGATGAAGGCCGCCCGCGCGGCCTCGGCCTGGCGCTGCAGCGTCTCGAGATCGGTGGCGGCATCCAGCTCGGCCAGCTCGGCCTGCCACTGCGCCAGCTGCGCGGCCAGATCCGGCGGCGGGCAGCGGAAGCGCCGCGCCAGCCCGATCCAGGCCGACAGGCGCGCATCCAGCTCGGCCAGGCGCTCGGGCTCGAGTTCGGTGCGGCGCAGCAGCGCCTGCAGGCTGCGCGCGGCATCGGCCAGCTGCGCCTGCGCGCCGGCCAGCACCTCGATGACCTCGGCCAGCGCCGGCTCGTAGCCGGCCACCGTCTCCAGCGCCTCGAGCGCGCGTGCGGCCTGGCTGCTGGCCGCCGCTTCGCCCTCATGGACTGCATCGACCGACAGCTGCACCGCGTCCAGGATGGCCTGCGCATGGGCCAGGCGCTGGTGCTCGGCGTTGAGTTCGGGCCATTCGTCCGCGCCCGGCGCCAGACGCTCGACCTCGCCGATCTGCCAGACCAGGCGCTCGCGCTCGCGTTCGCGCTCGGCGCCCAGGCGCTCGGCGGCCTCCAGCCGTGCGAGCTGCTCGCGCCAGCGCTGCCAGGCCAGCAGCATCGGGCCGGTGTCGACCTCGGCATGGTCGTCGAGCCACTGGCGCACCGCCGCCGGCCGGGTCAGGCTCTGCCAGGCGTGCTGGCCGTGAATGTCGACCAGATGCTCGGCCGTCTCGCGCAGCTGCGCGACGGTGGCGGCGCTGCCGTTGATCCACGCGCGGCTCTTGCCCTGCGCGTCGATCGTGCGGCGCAGCAGCAGCGTCGCCGCACCGGCCTCGTCGGCCGCGGCCAGTCCGGCCTCGTCGAGCCAGGCGGCCAGCGCCGGCGGCACCGGCTCGAACTCGGCGGCGATCTCGGCGCGGCTCTCGCCCTCGCGGACCACGCCGGCGTCGCCCCGGCCGCCCAGCACGATCTGCAGCGCGTCGATCAGGATGGACTTGCCTGCGCCCGTCTCTCCGGTCAGCACCGCGAAGCCGGGGCCGAAGTCGACGTCGAGACGGCTGACGATGACGAAGTTGCTCAGGGACAGCCGGCGCAGCATCACTGGCCTCCGTCGCCGGGCAGTGCGCCCTCGTTCCAGTGCAGCTTGCGACGCAGCGTCGCGTAGTAGTTCCATCCGCGCGGATGCAGGAAGCGCACGCGGTGGTCGGAGCGCCGCACGGTGATGCGGTCGCCGATGAGCAGGCTGGCCAGCGATTGCATGTCGAAATTGACGGAAGGCTCGCGTGCCGAGACGATCTCGATGCTGATGCGACCGTTGTCGGGCACGACGATGGGGCGGTTGGAGAGCATGTGCGGCGCGATCGGCACGATCAGCCAGCCGGCCACGCCCGGGTGCAGGATCGGGCCGCCGGCCGACAGCGCATAGGCGGTCGATCCGGTCGGCGAGGAGATGATCAGGCCGTCGGCGCGGAAGTTGGCGACGAACTGGTCGTCGACCTCCACGCGCAGCTCGACCATCGAGGTGGTGCCGCTGCGCAGCACCACGTCGTTCATCGCCACCGCCTCGTAGATCGACTCGCCGTCGCGCAGCACGCCGCCTTCGAGCATCGCGCGGTGCTCTTCCTCGTAGTCGCCGGCGACGATGGCCTTGAGCGCGTGCAGCACCTGCGCCACCGGAATGTCGGTGATGAAGCCCAGCCGGCCCTGGTTGACGCCGACCATCGGCACGCCGTAGCGCGCCAGCGTGCGCGCGATGCCCAGCATGGTGCCGTCGCCGCCGACGACGATGGCGATGTCGCAGGTCTGGCCGAGTTCGTCGGGCGTCAGCGCCGGATAGCCGGCCAGGCCGGTGTTGTGCGCGGTCTCGATCTCGACCGAGACCTCCAGGCCGCGCCGGGTCAGCAGGTGGGCGATTTCCTCGAGCAGCGGCCGCATGCCCCGGGCCTGGTACTTGCCGATGAGCGCGGCATGACGGAATCGGCTGATCATGGGCACAAATTACACCACAGCACTTTGACAGTCCGCGTCGCGCCCCCATCGTCATGAACGTCGGCGTTCCTCGCGCGCCTCCACCCTACAATCGGTTTCACCATGATGGATGACCGTTCGAAGCTGCTGCTGAAGACGCTGGTCGAGCGCTACATCGCCGATGGCCAGCCGGTGGGGTCGCGCACGCTGTCGAAGACCTCCGGGCTGGAGCTGTCGCCGGCGACGATCCGCAATGTCATGGCCGACCTGGAGGAGCTGGGCCTGATCGCCAGCCCGCACACCTCGGCCGGGCGCATCCCGACCGCGCGCGGCTACCGCGTCTTCGTCGACACCATGCTGACGGTGCGACCGGCGCAGCTCTCCTTCGAGGATTCCGCGATCGCGCCGCTGCAGCCCGACCAGCCCCAGCGTGTCATCGCCAGCGCGGCGCATCTGCTGTCCAACCTGTCGCACTTCGTCGGCGTGGTGACCGCGCCGCGCAAGGCCGGCGTGTTCCGCCACATCGAGTTCCTGCGTCTGGCCGAGCGCCGGGTGCTGCTGATCCTGGTCGCAGCCGACGGCGACGTGCAGAACCGGGTGCTGTTCACCGCGCAGGACTACAGCCCGTCGCAGCTGCTCGAGGCCTCCAACTACCTCAACGCGCACTACGCCGGCCTGACGATCGACGAGGTGCGCGAGCGGCTGCAGGGCGAGGTCGACCGCCTGCGCGTGGAGATCGCCACGCTGATGCAGGCCGCGGTGCAGGCCGGCAGCGAGGCCGCCAGCGACGAGGCCGCGCAGGTGGTGGTCTCCGGCGAGCGCAACCTGCTCGAGGTCAGCGACTTCGGCAACGATCTGGGCTCGCTGCGCAAGATGTTCGACCTGTTCGAGCAGAAGACGCAGCTCATGCGCCTGCTCGACGGCTCCAGCCGCGCCGAGGGCGTGCGCATCTACATCGGCGGCGAGAGCGGCGTGGTCCCGATCGAGGACCTGTCGGTGGTCTCCGCGCCCTACGAGGTCGACGGCCAGGTGGTGGGCACGCTGGGCGTCATCGGCCCGACCCGCATGGCCTACGACCGCATGATCCAGATCGTCGACATCACCGCGCGCATGGTCGGGCAGGCGCTGAGCCAGAAGTAATGCACACCGCCTGAAACCGCAAAGCGCTGCCGCAGCCACTACAATCGCGCTCCCACGGGCCTCTAGCTCATGCCTGGTTAGAGCAGCGGACTCATAATCCGTTGGTGCGGGGTTCGACTCCCCGGGGGCCTACCAATGAAATCAAGGGGTTAGCGCGGTGTCGTGCTGACCCCTTGGCGTTTTTGGATTCCATGTAAGGGCGGGTGTAAGGCGTTTTCTTTGATGCCAGCCAGCGCGGGCAGATTGCACCATCGGCGCGACAGCTCAAGCACCGGGACTGGTCTGCGCCGCACCTGCTCGCCAGAACGAGCGGCAGCTCGACTTTCTTCCATCCCTGCAAGAAAGCACCTGTCGGCGCTGGCACGGTGGTCGAGGTGCATCCTTGTTCGCTGGATGTCGCCGACCCTACCCCGGACCTTCCCTGCACCTTCCCTGTGCAGCAGGTGGCACGCTGCCGGCGCCGGTGTGGGTGGCCCCGGTGTCGTCCCACGCAAGAAGACTTGTCCCCGTGCCTTCGGCGGATGACCTGAGGGAGAGAGGGAGGGAGCGAAGGGGCGGGCCTCTTCCCTTACCCGGCGGTGCGCTGGGTTCGGGCGGGTGCCCCTCGCGGTGCCGTGACCATCGGTCGGTCAGTCGGTCGCATCCGGGGTCTGCACGCGGCTCCAGGCGTGCGAGCGGCCGGGTTCAGGGTCTGGGCACCCCTCCACGCGCGTCCCGGCTGGAAGCCTCTGCGCCCCGGCTGGTGTGGTCCTCGCTCTGGCCGGGCGGTACACGCGCAGGCCGAGCCGGGACGCATCCGGGGGCGACAAGTCGTGAAGAGTCCCCCGGCGCATGACGTGCAGACGTGCGCGGGCGAGCGGCGCCGATGGCTGGCGCTGCTCGCGTGCCCGGTCGGTGCCGGGCGGTCGGCGGTGGGGTGTGCCCGGTCAGCGCCGGGTGGGGGTCACGGCAGTGACGTGGTGGCCAGGCTGGCGACGTGCTCGGCGGCCTGGGCCCGCAGCTCGGCGCGGCGGACCGCACGGCGGGTGGCATTGCGCTCTGCCCGCTCACGGGCACGGCGCAGCACGAAGGCGCGGCAGTAGTCGGCGACAGGGGGCAAGGGGCGGGAATCGATGTGCGCAGGCAGGTGCAGAACGGTGCGGCCCGATGCGGGCGCAATGAGGGTGTCAGCCATGACGGCTCCTACTCGACAGGTCTTGAACCTGCCACGCTCCCGACCAAGAGAGGGTGGCAGACCGTGCCGGGTTGGTCGACCGGGAGTAGGTACCGGCAGGGGTTTCCCCCTCCCGACACGGCCCGCCATAGACGGAGCCATGCCCGCAGCTTCACGCCGTACAGACGTGAAAAAGCCGCGACGGGCGCGGCTGCTGCGCCTACTTCTCCGGGCGACCAAACCCGGACCGCTGATGTGCAGCGGCGGCCGGATTGTAGTTCCAATGCGGCATTTCTGTGCTTTGACAGTGGTGAGGCGTGTCTATGGCGTGCACGCACGCGCTTGGGCTGTCACGCCTTCGGCGCCCGCTCCCGGTTCAGCGCCAGCAGGCGGCGCAGGATGTCGTCATCGGTCATCGTGGCGCCGTCCGTCCAGCCGTAGGCCGCCGCCACGGCGGCATCCAGGTCCGCGTGCGCTTTCTTCAGCCAGGCCGGCGGGGCGTTGTAGAGGTTGGTGAGCGTGCGCTTGGCCAGCTCCTTCTCGTGGCCGGGCTTGGCGACGATGCGATCCGGGTAGGGCGAGCGCTCCAGGCCGAGCGGCGTCACCTCCGGCACCCGGTCGCACCATTCCGGCGGGTTCAGCCAGCGCTCGCGCAGGTCGTTGAGTCGCTTGGCGGCGCGCGCGATGGCTTCGGCCTTGCCGCGGACCTCGGCCGGCAGTTCGGCCGGGATCACCGTGCCGTCGGCCAGCGTTTCGGTGCGCTGGTGCGCGGTGGCGGCGGGCGTCAGGCCGGTGGGGAACGGGAAGGTCTCGAACGTGCTGGTGGGCGTGTACCGCGGGCGGTCCTCAAGCGAAGTGCCCAGCCGAAGCGACCACAGCTCATGGAACCGGCTGTGCAGCACGCCGAAGGTGGTGTCGTCAGCGCGGGCGATCACGGTCAGGTTCTTGTCGGCGATCACGGCCGCGGGCAGCCATGCAAAGACGCGGAACTTGGACACCTCGGGTGTCACGATGCTGCGCGGCAATGTCGAGATGGCCTTGCGCATGACAGGGCGTGACCACTGGAACAGCCAGTACAGCTCGTTGGTGCGTGCCTCGCGCTTGCCAACACGGGTCGGCTTGACGTGCTCGGTGACGTAGGCGAAGGGTTGTTCGTACAGGCTGGCATCGTCATGGGACATGTCGGTGCCGAAGTCGGCGATCCACATGTCGCGATTGCGACGGGTCACGTCCATGCCGTTGAACCACGGCCGCACCACGTCGCTGTTGGGGCACCCGTTCGGATTCGGCAGCTTCAGCCATGACCGCGCCGTGTCTCCTTCGATGTCGAACGGGCCGGTTTTCTGAATGCCGGCGTAGGACGTGTTGGCGTTTTCGGGCAGCGGCGTTGCGCCTGTGATGTCGCAGGTGTCATCGGTCTGACCGCCGGTGAGGTCGGGGGCAATGTGCGTAACCGGCTGGCCGTTCAGCACCGCGCCCGCTTCGGTGTTCCCGAAGGCCGTCAGCGACACCCGCACGGCCGCTCCGTTGTTCACCCATTCCTCATCCGCCCATGCGGCGAAGATGCGGGTGCTCTCGCAGATGCGGTCGAGCACCTCGCGGTTCTTGCCGCCGCGGACCGAGTTCGTGGACACGAAGCCGGCGCGCTGCAGCTGGCCTGCCTCGATCAGCGCTCGGGCCTTCTCGAACCAGTAGCAGACCAGATCGGCACCGCCGGGCACGCGGCCCTTGTAGCGCTCGCGCAGGCGCTCGGTGTACTCGGAGCCCAGTTCGGCGCGCATCTTCTTGTCGCCGACGAAGGGCGGGTTGCCGATGATGGCCTCGGCCGCCGGCCATGTCGCCTCACTGCCGTCCGCGTTGATCAGCGCGTCCCGGCATTCGATGTGGTTGAGCGTCTGCAGCACCGGGCTGGTGTTGAAGGCGTAGCCGTGTTGGATGCGCCACTGCAGCTCGCCGATCCAGACCGTGACCCGCGCCAGCTCGGCCGCGTACTCGTTGATCTCGACGCCGAGCACGTTGTGAGGGCCGGTCACGTCGTGCTGGCGCTCCAGCCCCAGCGCTTCGGCCTCCAGGTTCACCTGATGCTCCACGTCCTTCAGCGTCTTCAGCGTCAGGTACAGGAAGTTGCCGCTGCCGCAGGCCGGATCGAGGGCGCGGAAGGTGCGCAGGCGCTCCAGGAAGCCGACGAAGGCCGCCTGGGCATCACGATAGGCCTTGTCGCCGTGCTTCTTGCTGCGCGCCAGTGCGGCGGCGATGGTGTCGTGCACCGTGCCCCATTCGGACAGCAGGGGCTGCTTCACGACAGGATCGACCAGCCGCAGGATCGTGGCCGGGTCGGTGTAGTGGGCGCCGAGCTGGCTGCGCTTGCTGGGGTCCAGACCGCGCTCGAACAGGGTGCCGAAGATGCTCGGGTCGATGGCGCTCCAGTCCAGGCTGCTGGCCTTCTGCAGCGCGGCGACATCCTCCACGGACAGGGGCGGCACCTCCACGTCCTTGAACAGCCCGCCGTTGAACCACGGGATGTCATCGACGCCGAACAGGCCGCCGTCGCGCATGGTTTCCAGCAGCGACTGAAGCTGCGTGCGAAGCCGGTCCGGCGCGATGCGCACGCCCACCAGGCGCTCGAACAGCCGCGAGGGCAACAGCCCCACATCCTCCGAGAAGAAGCAGAACAGGCATTGCGTCAGGAAGTGGCTCACCTTGGCCGGCTCGATCCCGGCATCGCGCAGGCGCTTGGCGGTGCCGGCGAAGGCCTGCGCAGCCTCTTCCGTGATCTCGCGGCTGGTGCGGCCCGGCTTGAAGCGCTCCGGTGCGCTCCAGAGCTGCTTGAGCCGCGCCCGAACCTCATCGCGCGCCAGATCCTCGATCGGGAAGACATGGCGCTCGCTGGGCGTGCCGGTGAAGTGCGTGTGCACCTCGATGCGCAGTCGGTCGCTGACCACCAGCAGGGGCGGATTCTCCAGGGGCAGCGCGTACATCATCAGCTGCTGCAGCGCGCCGCCAAGATCCTTGCCGGGCGCCTTGTATTCCCAGGCGAAGTGACCGCGCAGCCAGACATCCGCATAGCCCTGTTTGGCCGCGCCCGTCTTGGTCAGGCCGCGCTCGAAGCAGTAGCGGTCCGCATCGCCGGGTTCCTCGACGCCGAGCAGCCGGCACAAGTCGATGAAGTGCGCCTGCGCGCCTTGGCGCTCGTTGAGCTTGAAGGCCGGCCCGCCTGCCGACCACTTGGTGATGAAGTCCCTGGGAGTCATGAATCTTGACCTGTTGTTTTGCAGATCTGCGATTCTCGGTGCACAGGGCGCGGCAACCCGTCGGCGGATCGTTCGTGATCTTCGTCACTGTGAGTTCTTTGACATGTGTTTGGGATGCTCTCCACTGTGCTGGTGCTGTGTCAGTGCAGCCTGCCGGCCACCGTGCGGCGCATGTCCAGTCCGACCGCATCCATGCCCTCGGCGATGGCTTCCAGCTCGGCCACATCGGCGCCCAGCGCGTCGGCGACGGCTTCCAGGCTGTAGAGCGGCGCGCCATCGGCCGTGCAGTGCGTCGGGGCCGGCATCGTGACGCCGCCTTGCGCGAGCATCCGAGCGCAGCACCCAGGGTCTTGCAGCTCCACAGCCCGGATGATGGCGGCGAAGGCGCGCGGGTCTTCCTCGCCCAGCGTGTCCACGAGGCGCCGGGCCTCGGCGAACGCCTCGCGGATGGCACGCTGCTCGGGCGTCTCGGTCGTCAGGCGGCGCCATGCTTCGATGCCGTCAAGGATGGCCTCCGCCGTCACCGGACCGATGACGCGGCCAGGTTTCGGGCAGTCCATGAGGATGCGGGCCAGCTCGGCACGCGCTGCGGTGACGTCGGCCGGCTGAGCGGGGTCCGCAGCGGCGACCAGCTCGCGCAGGCGGGCGATATAGGCATGCCCGTCGTGCGGCGACAGGGTGAGCGCCAGCGCCAGCCCCTCAACATCGCCATCCGCCGCCAGGTCGCGCAGCAGCGCGGCGAAGGCTTGCGGGCTGGCGCTGGCAATCGCAGCTTCTGCCGCCGGCAGCGCCAGCAGCAGGCCGACCGCACGCTGGGTATCGGCTCGCTGCAGTCCGGCGCCGACCAGCACGGCGGCCAGTGCGTCGATCTGTCCGGCTCGGTCAGGTGCCGGCCCGGACTGCTCGGCAAGCTGGGCGAAGTATTGCCAGTCGACAGAAAGACCATCGAGTTCGGCGGAGAGGCTGCGCAGGCGCTCGAAGGCTTGGCGGGTGTCAGCGGTCACGTTGGTGGGCATGTCGGTTCCTCGATTCAGTGAGCGATGCGACGGTCACGCGGCGCCACGGCCAGCAGGCCAAGAGCGCGAGCGAACGGGCGCGGGTCGGTGTTGATGGCGGCCAGGACGCCCGGCCAGGAAGGCGAGCGGGTCGCCGGGTCGGCGCGGCGCTGCAGCTCATGCACGACGGCTTGCGCGAGGTCGGCAGCAGTCACGAGACCCCCCCGGATGCGTGCGCTTCGGTGGGGCTGGCGCTGCTGCTCGAGATGACCTCATGCGGGCGGTTGGAGCGGTCAGGAACCCCCGCGGCGAGAGCGAACCCTACAGAGCCTAGGGTTCGCGGTCCGCCTTCCGGGCCATCCGGCAGGCACTCGCCGGCCTCGAACCCTATAGGCTTTGACCTCATCAGCGCCCGGTCGCGGCGCTCTGCAGCCTCGCGGGTCTTTGCCCCCTTGCCGACGCTGGTCATGATGCCGGCAAGCGTCCGGGCCGGCCTCTTCGCGGCCTCGCTGGTGCGGCTGGCATCGAACCCTATGGATTCCGCGAACGGTCGCGGGTCGCGTTCAATGGCGTCGCGAATGGCCGGCCATGCGGCCGACTTCAGCGCCGGGTCTGCTGCGGCCTTCATGTGCGCCAGGACGGCGGCGGCCAGCTTCTCGCGGCTCAGACCGGACAGGCGCGCGGCACCACGCTTCAGGCCGAAGCCTTGCGCAACGGCGGCATGGAAGGCGGTCTGCAGCGTGCGCAGCCTCGCCGGGCCGCCCACGAGGTCAGAGCCGACCATGCGCCCGGCCTTGAGAGGCAGGCACAGCACATGCGCGTGCGGCGTCGTCTCGTCGTGGTGAGCATCGGCAGACAGCACCGGCCCGAACTGCTCGCGCGCCCAGGCCACGCAGGCAGCGAAGTAGGCGGCCGGGTCAACGCCTGCACCGCCAGCCGGCAGCGAGAACACCAGCTCCACAGCTCGCACAGCGTCGCGGCGCAGCTTGCCGACCCCGGAAGCATCCATGAGGGTCTGCGCCAGCTCGGCGACGCCTTCGGGCGTTTCCGGGCCTTCCATGCGCACGTTGAGACAGCACCGGGCCGGGTTGATGTGCGAGGCGGCGCCCAGCTCGGCGGCGATGGCTCGGCGGTTGTGCCGAGCCGCAGCCAGGACGATTCCGGCGCCGGTCAGCTTCTTGAGACGCAGGACTGCGGCGGCAGTCATGCCAGCCCCAGCAGACCTTTGATTTCAGCCACGGACCACAGCAGACCCAGACGGCCAGGGATGCGCAACGGCCGGATGCGGCCATTCTCGAAGCAGGCCCATGCACGCAGGGTCTGTTCCGACAGGCACAGGTGGTGCGCAGCGTCAGCGGTCGTGACGTGAGTCCGGGTTTCCAGCGCCAGCGGCGTGAAGGTGCGCGGCGTGGTGCGGGGGCGGCGGCCCAGGGTCTTCTTCGCGGTCGGAGTGGCAGCGGTTTCGAGGTCCATTTCTCGTCTTCCGTATGCATTTCTGCGGTGGAAGGGATTCCGACCTCTACCAGTTCTACCGGCTCTACGGCCGCTCTACCGCCTCTACCGTGGCGCGTGTGGCCTTCTGATGGACTTGCGGTACTCGGTCAGCGCGCTTGCCACCGTGGAAATGCCGCATGGCCTGCTCGCCTCGACGCAGAACAGTTCGCCGCCCCCCAGCTTGGCGAATGGCGAACCATCCTCCCCGGCGTCGCGCCTCATGCGCCGATACAGGGCATTTGCGGTGTACTCGGGATGCTCCTTCATCAGCTTGGCGACGTATGGAGCGATGGCCTGCCGCACGGTCGGCGTGCGCACCCTCACGGACTCAGCGGGCACCGCCACAGCCCGAGTAAGCCCAGCAGCCGGCGCGCTGGCGCTGTCGGGCGCCTCTGGTGCCGCAGGGGCCGCCACAGCCTCAGCACGGGCGGCAGAGCCGCTGTGCATCGTCAATCCCAGCTCAGGCAGGCACCGAATGAACTCGGCGACCAGCACCAAATCGCCCGGCCACAGCAACTTGCTGGCTCGGTAGATCTTGAACGCACGGTTCAGCCGGGTGCCAGCTTCACCAGGCACTCGGTCCGCGTAGCTACTCGCCCATTCAGGCGTCACGCCGCGAACCTGCCCGAGCCCGACGAACCACCGAGCCAGCTTCCAGTGCGGCACCGCATCGATTCGCTCCAGATCGGGGCCGCACGGTTCAATCAGAAGCTTGTCGGGGGCTGCTGCCACGTCCTGCAGCAATGCGCGGTCACCCATGTGCTTACGCATGTCTGCGGCAGCGCTTGGAGAGTAGTGCCCCAGTATTCGCAGAGTTGTTTTGTCGTCCAAGTGCGTCCCTTTTGGCGCCCTTCACCGGGGCGCCACGGCAGGCGGGTGAAGGCGTCCCGCTTTGCGGCTGGCCGGCCTATCCGCGGCAGCAACTCAGGCCGTCAGCTCAGCCGGCGCGCGCTGCACGTTCAGCGGTGCACACTTCAGGCGTTGCTCTGCCTGCCAGGCGTCATAGGCAAGCTGTTCAGCCAGCCACAGCCGCGCATCCCCGCCGCGCTCCTTGCCAAGCCACGCCTCAATGCGGAAAGCCATCTCGGGCGAAATCGCCGCGTGACCGTTCAGCACCCGCGACAGGGTGACGCGGTTCACGCCCAGCTGCTGCGCGGCCTGCGTGACGTTCAGCCCGAGCGCGGGAATCACGTCATCGCGCAGCGTCAGGCCGGGGTGGGGCGGGTTGAACATGCGGGCCATGGCGGTTCCTTGCGTCAGTGGTAGTCCTGGTAATCGACCAGTTCGGCATCCTCGCCCACGAAGGTGAACGTCAGGCGCCAGTTCCCCGACACCCACACGGACCAGTGCCCTGACAGCGCCCCCTTCAGTGGGTGCAGCTTCCAGCCAGGAAGGTTCATGGCCTGTGCGTCGGTCGCCACGTTCAAGCGGTTCAA
Source organism: Sphaerotilus sp. FB-3 (assembly GCF_023706025.1). NCBI lineage: Bacteria > Pseudomonadati > Pseudomonadota > Betaproteobacteria > Burkholderiales > Sphaerotilaceae > Sphaerotilus > Sphaerotilus sp. FB-3. The sequence continues at coordinate 291,975 of NZ_BQWE01000016.1, forward strand.
CATGCGGCCGAGCTTCGCGGCGTGCGTTGCTTGAATGCCTGCGGTGCTTCCCGTTTCGAAGAACAGCTTCAGTCCCTTGTGTCGGAAGTTCTGAATCATGGTTGATTGTAGCGTGTGGCGCAACACGCGTCGGCAAGGATCAACGGGAATGCACCACGCGCAGCGCGCCCGGTTCCTCGCTGGCGCTGGGCACCGGCAAGCCGGCCTGTTCCAGCATCCACGCTTCGGCCTTCTGGTGCCAGGAGCGCAGCAGGTCCAGGGGGCGGCGCCTGTAGTGCTTCTCTGCGGTCGCGCTCGGCTTGTGGCCTTGGATCTGCGCCGCGATGCCGGCGGGCATCTCGACCCACTCGCACAGCGTCCCGAATGAACGGCGCAGGCCGTGAATCGTCAGGTGCGGCAGGCCGGCGGCGGCCAGGGCGCGGCCGTGTGCCTCGCGCGGGTCGGTGATCCGGCCATCGGCGGCGGTGGGCGACGAGAAGACCCATCCGTTCCGGCGCGGCAGCGCGGCCAGCAGGTGCGAAACGTAGGGCGTCAGGGGGATGACCCGCAGCCCCTCCACCTTGTCGCGGATGGTCAGCGAGCACCAGCGGAAGTCCACATCCTCCCAGCGCAGGCCGGCCAGTTCCTCGCGGCGGGCGCCGGTCAGCAGCGCGGCTTGCAGGTAGGCGGCATGGACCGGGTTCGGCAGCTCGCGCACGGCCTTGAACCACAGCGCCAGCTGTTCGCGCTGCAGGCAGTCGGACTTGGTGCCGGCCTTGGGCACCAGCTCGCGCACGGCGCGCGGGCGGTGGGCATCGGGCTGCACGATGCCGGACAGCTCGGGATGCTCGCCGCACCAGTTCAGGAAGGCGCGCAGCATGCGGAAGTGCAGGGCGGCCACGGTCGGCCGGCGTGTCGTCTCGGCCTTCAGCCAGGTCTGCACCGCGTCGGTGTCCAGGCGCGCGAGCGGCAGCGCCAGCAGGGCGCGCAACGGGCCGGGCTGGCTGGTGCGCCCCTTCACCCTCGGGTGCGGCTCTCCGCCAGGCTGTGCGGCGGCGGCATGGTCGGCGCGGCTGCGGTCGCCCCAATGCGGCGCGCGGGCCTCGCAGTAGGTCGCCCACGCTTCCAGGCCGGTCACGTCACGGCGCTGGCGCTCTGCCTTCGCTGCCTCGCGCTCTGCGGCCTCTCTGGCGATGGTGGCGGCCTTCTCGGCGCGCGGGTCGGCGCCTCGGTCGATCAGGGCTTGCAGCCGTCGCGCCTCGGCTCGTGCCTCAGGCAGCGGCCAGGCGGCCGGCTTGCCGATGGTCATCCGCAGCGACTTGCCGGCGTGCTCGCTCTGGAAGATGAAGGCGCGGGAACCGCTCGCAGTCACGCGCAGCGCCAGGCCGGGGGCCATGTCATCCCAGACGAAGGACTGCTTGGCGTCAGGCGGGCAGGTCGCGGCGGCGATGCGGCCGGCGGTGAGGCGGATTCGTGCCATGTGGTGCGGGGGTGCGATCCGTGTAAGGGCCCATGTAAGACAAATTCTTGCACGCTGATGAACACGGTTCAACACCGATATTGCGTAAGTCATTGATTTTTCAAGGGGTGAGGGTGTGCACTCAACACCGATGAACCCCGAAAAATACCCCATCGGGCGGACTCATAATCCGTTGGTGCCGAGTTCGACTCTCGGGGGGCCTACCAATGAAATCAAGGGGTTAGCGCGGTGTCGTGCTGACCCCTTGGTGTTTCTGGGGGATCGGCCTGTCGAAGTGCGGAGCTGGCCTGCATCCGGGCATCGCGGCACAGCCAGTAGCGGGCGATCAGACGACCCGGACAGAGGCGGGTCGGTGAAGCCACCATGGTCTTCTGCACCGGCCATCCGAAGTCACGCATCAGACGGTCGACATGTGCTGCCAGTCGCCATGATCCTGTGGCGTGATACCAGCCGGCATGGTCGATCTGTTCGCCTGTTGCCAGCCGCTCCAGAACGCGACGGGCCTGGGTGCCGGGCAGCGGCAGGGTCTGCCGAGGAGCGGAAGGGGCGCCGAACAGGTCGGCCTGGGTATCAGCTTGCATCGTTCGCTTTCCGTGTTGGAACGATGCTTACTGTCTTGATCGGGGGGCCTCCCCGGTCAACCACCCCAATTCATCCGGGGAGTCCCCATTTCAGCCCGACTGGCGGGCATGACGGCGCAGGGCTTCCGACTTCAAGGCCTTGCTGATGTCGCTGCGGTCGCTGCGTGGTCGGCCTGCGGCTTTCTCGCGGTCTGCCAGTGTTTGCAGGGCGCCGCGCTCGCCCTCAAGCACGGCCATGCCACCCGATACCCGAACCCGTCCGCCCAGTTCCTCGAACTCGTCCAGTCGCCTTGCGTTGCGCTCGGCCACAGGCTCAGGAAGGCCACCAGCCGGCGCGCTGGCGCTGGTGGGCCCGGGCCCGGCTTCATCCTCAGAACAGGCAACAGTGGGCATGCTGGCGCTGGGCGCCGCTCCGCCACCGACCAGCACCTTGAATTCGTTCGGCACCGACCAGCCCATGTCGAGCGCGACCGCCAGCACGTCGGCGATCTTGACCGGATGGGATTCATCCATCTCCACTCCGCCCAGCCTGTCGGTCAGCAGCGCCAGCCGGGTGGAGAAAACCATGTCACACCGAAGACGCTCCAGCAGCGGCATTTCCGTGTACCGCTCCGACTCAATCGCCAATCCGCACTCAGCGGCGAGCGATGCCACCGCGAAGTTCCCGGACTGCAGGCGATAGATCGGCTCAAAGCCAGCCGACAGGGCCGCCGCCTGCCAGAGATGCATGCGCGTGCGCCCCTTCCAGCGGCTCCAGAGGGCTGGGGCCAGCGGGGTCAGCGGCGACAGCTTCGCGGCAATGACCTGCCTCACGAAGTCGTCGTGCGCGACCAGAGATTCAATCGACTCTGCATGGGGGCCGGTCTTCGGGAAGGGCATGAGCTCACGCGACCAGTGCCAGCGACTCCGCCGTGCCGGCGCTGCCGTCCGGCTCCCAGTGCGCCCGCAGGTCTTCCACCACCATGCGCTGCCCCACCAGCCGCTCCACGGTCTTCACGCGCTCCACGGCGCTGCGGATGGGCTCGTCGCCCCGTGCATGCGCCAGATAGTGCAGGCGCACCGTCTTGTCTGCGATGCGCGGCACTCGCCCCGACTTCTCCCAGCGCGCCACGGTCTGACCGTCCACGCCGATGAGCTTGCCCAGCGCAGGCTGTGACAGCAGCATCCCGGCGCTTCGGATGTAGCGCAGCTCCAGGCCGGTCAACGGTCCGGGCTTCTCGGCCAGGGTCAGGCAGATGACACGGGTCAGTCCGTCCAGGTCGTGAATCACCACGCCTTCGCCGAACGGGGTCTGGCGGACCTCGTAGCCATTCACCAGCCAGACATTGCGCAATCCGCCGTCGGTGTAGTGGTACATGCTTAGTCCTTCCTCACGTCGATGACCGTCACCACGGTCAGGTTCGGCGCCGGGTGTTCGACGTACACCACCACGGCCACGTTCACACCCGCCACCAGTCGCTGCATCCGGCACATCAGGCCGGGGTGCTTCATGTCCGGCTCGGGCGGCAGCGCCAGCCGGCCGGAGCGCAGCACATCCATGACCATCGGGTCGTTGATGTTGCGCTCCTTCATCCGCTGCTTGGCGTGGTTCGTCAGGATGACATTCGACGAACTGGCCGCACTCGCGCGGATGTGCTTCTCAAGCTGACGCGGGGATGGTACGGACAAGATGATGACCTATCAAGTTGATAGGTGTTGATTGTGGCCGAAAGGCATTCATCCGCGTGAGGACACCACGCGCAGCGCGCCCGGTTCCTCGCTGATGCAGGGCACCGGCAAGCCGGCCCCTGACCGTGGCTCGCTCCGCGAGCGATCAGTACTCCATGAACACCCGCTGCAGCGTCTTGCTGTCGGCTCCGCGGGCCAGCGCGACCATGGCCAGGATGCGTGCCTTCTGCGGGTTCAGGTCATGCGAGACGACCCAGTCGTACTGGTCGTCGGGCTGCTCGGCGTTGCGCAGCACGAAGCCGCCGGCGGTCACGCGGGCCGAGCGGATGATCTGCACGCCCTGGGCGCGCAGCTCGCGCAGCGCCGGGACCACCTGGTTCGAGACCGAGCCGTTGCCGGTGCCGGCGTGAATGATGGCCTTGGCGCCCTTGGCGCCCTTGGCGGCGAAGGCGCGGTAGGCGGTGTCGTCGGCGTTGCCCGAGCCGTAGGCGATCGAGACCGCCGGCAGCGTGCCGATCTGCTCGATGTCGAACTCCGAGCCGGTGGTGTGGCGCTTGACCGGGGCGCGGAACCAGTAGGTCTTGCCCTCGACGACCATGCCCAGCGGGCCCCAGGGGCTGCGGAAGGCCTCGGTCTTGATGTTGACGCTCTTGGAGACGTCGCGGCCGGTGTGGATCTCGTCGTTCATGACCACCAGCACGCCCTTGCCGCGGCTGTCCTTCGCCGCCGCGGTGGTGACCGCGTTGAGCAGGTTCAGCGCGCCGTCGGCCGAGATCGCGGTGCTCGGACGCATCGAGCCGACCACCACGACCGGCTTGTCGGTGCGCACCGTCAGGTTCAGGAAGTAGGCGGTCTCCTCGAGCGTGTCGGTGCCGTGCGTGATGACGATGCCATCCACGTCGGGCTGCTTGGCCAGGGCCGCCACGCGCTTGCCCAGCGTCAGCAGGTGCTCGTTGGTGAAGCTTTCCGAGGCGATCTGGAAGACCTGCTCGCCGCGCACCTGCGCGACCTGCGCCAGCTCGGGCACGCCGGCGATCAGCTTGTCGACCGGCACCTTCGCGGCCTGGTAGGAGGCGCTGTTGGCGGCGGTGGCGCCGGCGCCGGCGATGGTGCCGCCAGTGGCCAGCAGCACGACCTGCGGCCTGGCCGGCGGGGTGGCCGTCTGCGCGTGCACGGCGGCGGCGAAGGTCAGCGCGACCAGACCGGTCGCGAGGGAGTTCATCAGCTTCTTCAGCATGGCGACATCTGCGTGGGTGAGGGAGACCCTCGCCATTGCAGATGCCGTGCCAGTGCGTCCGGCATCGGTCCGGTGCTCCGGATGCCGCGGCAAGTCCTTGATTTTTCAGGATTCGCCTGATCGAACGTCCCGAACTCCGCACGAGAACCCGTCGCCGAACGACCGTTCGACGACGTGTGTTCGTCAGGGCGCGCGGTGGGTCAGACCACCTGGCCGAGCTTGAAGATCGGCAGGTACATCGCCACGACGATGCCGCCGATGATCGAGCCGAGCACGACGATGATGATCGGCTCCATCAGGCTGGACAGGCCCTTGACCGCCTCGTCGACCTCCTGCTCGTAGAAGTCGGCGACCTTGCCGAGCATCTGGTCGAGCGAGCCCGATTCCTCGCCGATCGAGGCCATCTGCAGCACCATGTTCGGGAAGATGCCCGAAGCCTGCATCGACGAGGTCAGCGCCGCGCCGGTGGCCACATCGCGCTGGATCTGCTCGGTGGCCTGGGTGAACACCGCATTGCCCGAGGCACCGCCGACCGAGTCGAGCGCCTCCACCAGCGGCACGCCGGCGGCGAACATCGTCGAGAGCGTGCGCGTCCAGCGCGCGACGGTGGCCTTGTGGATCAGGTCGCCGAAGACCGGCAGCTTCAGCGCCGCCCGGTCGATCGCCATCTGCATCTTCGGCGAGCGGCGCCAGCTCTCGATGAAGAAATAGATGCCCGCGCCGATGCTGCCGAAGATCAGCCACCAGTACTCGACGAAGAACTCCGACATCGCGATGACGAGCAGCGTCGGCGTCGGCAGGTCGGCGCCGAAGGACGAGAAGATCTGCTTGAACGACGGGATCACGAAGATCATGATCACCGCGACCACGATGAAAGCCACCACCAGCACCGCCACCGGATAGACCAGCGCCGACTTGATCTTCTGCTTCAGCGCCATCGTCTTTTCCTGGTAGGTCGCCAGGCGGTCGAGGAGCTGTTCCAGGATGCCGGCGGCCTCGCCGGCCTCGACCAGATTGCAGTAGAGCGCGTCGAACTGCAGCGGGTGGCGGCGGAAGGCCGCCGACAGGCTGGTGCCGGTCTCCACGTCGCTGCGGATGTCGGTGAGCATGCGCGTCAGGCGCGGGTTCGGGCTGCCGCGCGCGACGATGTCGAAGGCCTGCAGCAGCGGCACGCCGGATTTCAGCATTGTCGCGAGCTGGCGGGTGAAGATGGCGATGTCCTTGCCCTTGATCGCCTTGCCGCCGGACATGCGGCGCTTCCTGACCTTGCTGACCAGGATGCCCTGCCGGCGCAGGCTGGCATTGACCATCGCCTCGCCGCCGGCGCGCATCTCGCCGCGCACCGCCTTGCCGTTGCGGTCGCGGCCCTCCCATTCGAAGACGAATTCCTTGACCTTCTTCGATGCATTCGCAGCCGCTGTGGCCATTGTCGGTGTGCCTCCTGGCAGGGGTCAGACGCGCGCTGACGGAAAAGATGCGGGCCGCGGGCCCGGGCTCAGAGACATGCTCGCGGGCTCACTGGTTGGTGACGGAAATCACTTCTTCCAGTGTCGTCACGCCGTTGCGCACCTTGAGCAGTCCGGCCTGGCGCAGATCGCGCACGCCGTCGCGCCGCGCCTGCTCGGCGATGTCGATCGCGTTGCCCTGGGCGAGGATGATGCGCTGGACCGCCTCGGTGATCGGCATGACCTGGTACAGGCCGACGCGGCCGCGGTAGCCGTTGTTGCAGGCCGAGCAGCCGATCGCCCGGTAGGGCCGCCAGCTGCCGTCCAGATCGTCGGCGGCGAAGCCGGCCCGCAGCAGGGCCTCGCGCGGATAGTCGGCCGGCGCCTTGCAGTTCTCGCACAGCCGCCGCGCCAGGCGCTGCGCGGTGATCAGGATCACGCTGGCGGCGATGTTGAAGGCCGGCACGCCCATGTTCAGCAGCCGGGTCAGCGTCGTCGGCGCGTCGTTGGTGTGCAGCGTCGACAGCACCAGGTGACCGGTCTGCGCCGCCTTGATCGCGATGTCGGCGGTTTCCAGGTCGCGGATTTCGCCGACCATGATCACGTCCGGATCCTGGCGCAGGAAGGCCTTCAGCGCCACGGCGAAGTTCATGCCCGCCTTGTCGTTGACATTGACCTGGTTGACGCCGGGCAGGTTGATTTCCGCCGGATCCTCGACGGTGGAGATGTTGACGCCGGGCTGGTTGAGAATGTTCAGGCAGGTGTAGAGCGACACCGTCTTGCCCGAGCCGGTCGGGCCGGTCACCAGGATCATGCCGTAGGGGCGGCGCACCGCCGACAGCAGCCGCTCCTTCTCGTCGCGCTCGTAGCCGAGCGCGTCCACGCCCAGCCGCGCCGAGGACGGGTCGAGAATCCGGATCACGATCTTCTCGCCGAACAGCGTCGGCAGCGTCGAGACCCGGAAGTCGATCGCCTTGCTGCCGAACTTCAGCTTCATGCGGCCGTCCTGCGGCACGCGCTTCTCCGAGATGTCGAGCTTGGAGATGACCTTGATGCGCGAGGACAGCTTGTCCTTGATCGCGATCGGCGGCTGGGTGATCTCGCGCAGCTCGCCGTCGATGCGGAACCGCACCCGGTAGGTGTTCTCGTAGGGCTCGAAGTGCAGGTCGGAGGCGCGCATGTTGATCGCGTCGACCAGCATCTTCTGCAGGAAGCGCACCACCGGCGCGTCCTCGACCTCGGCGGAAGCGACCTCGTCGTCGGCCTTGGTGCTGGCGTCCTGCTCCTCGACCTCGAAGTCGAAGTCGCCGGAGGACACGATCGAGTCGAGCGCATCGCCGGCCGAGGTCGACTTGGCGTCGACGATGCGGGCGAGCTTGTCGTACTCGAGCACCACCCACTCGGGCGTGAGCTGGGTGGCGAACTTGATCCGGTCGACCGCTTCCTGGTCGGTCGGGTCGGCGCCACCGATGAACAGCCGGCTGCCGCGCCGGCCCAGCACCAGCACCTGGTACTGCGACAGCGTGCGGGCGTCGACCAGGTTCTGCGGCAGCCGGTTGATGTCGATCGCGTCGAGATCGAGCAGCGGCAGCCCGAGCACCTGCGACAGCGAGCAGGCCAGGTCATAGGCGCTCAGCGCATTGGCGCTGACCACCGCCGACACGAAGCTGCGCCGCTGGTCCCGCGCCACCCGCGACAGGTCTTCCGCGATCCGCGAGGGCAGCTTGCCGGCGAGCACCAGCACGCGTGCCACGCCAGACAGGGTGCTGGCGGGTCCATCAGGAAGAATTTCTGCTGCCACGGCAAGGACGACGGAGACGGTTGCGAAAGGAGGTAGACAAAGAGGGTCCGAAGGCGAAAAACGCATGATCCGCGATCGGCTCCGTGCTGTAAATCACGGATTGCAAGCCCCGGATCCGGGTGATCCAGCGGGCCGGCGTCGGGTCAGCTTGTAACTCAGCCGCCCTTCGAAAAAGTGACCTGCACGTGCAAATTCGCCATGCCGGTATCAATTGCTTTCACATTCGCCAGAAATTCACGTTCGGATTCGCCCCCGGGTCCGGTGGGGTGGGGACGGGTCCGGGCGCGGCTCTTGAAAAGCGCTCGCCCGGCCTCATGCTCGGAAGCCTTGGCCGCCCGCGGCCGGCGAATCCTTCGATTTCCTCAGAGATCTTCCGAGACGACTCACGACCATGGAAAAACAGACCCTGTCCTTCCAGGCCGAGGTGAAGCAGCTGCTGCACCTCGTCACCCACTCGCTGTACTCCAACAAGGAGATCTTCCTGCGCGAGCTGGTGTCGAACGCATCGGACGCCTGCGACAAGCTGCGCTTCGAGGCGCTGAACGATGCCTCGCTGTTCGAGGATCAGCCCAATCTCGAGATCCGCATCGGCTTCGACAAGGCCGCGCGCCGCATCATCATCAGCGACAACGGCATCGGCCTGTCCGCCCAGGAAGCCATCGACCACCTCGGCACCATCGCCAAGAGCGGCACGAAGGAGTTCATGGCCAAGCTCGACGGCGACAAGGCGCGTGACGCGAACCTGATCGGCCAGTTCGGCGTGGGCTTCTACTCGGGCTACATCGTCGCCGACCGCATCACGGTCGAGAGCCGTCGCGCCGGCCTGGCCGCGACCGAAGGCGTGCGCTGGTCCAGCGAGGGCACCGGCGACTTCGAGGTCGAGACCATCACCCGCGAGCGCCGCGGCACCGACATCATCCTGCACCTGCGCGAGGGCGAGGACGAGTTCCTCTCGACCTGGAAGCTCAAGAGCATCGTCGGCAAGTACAGCGACCACATCTCGCTGCCGGTGCTGATGCGCAAGGAGTCGTGGGACGCCGAGAAGGGCGAGAACGTCGCCTCCGACGACTGGGAGCCGGTCAACAAGGCCGCGGCCATCTGGACGCGCTCGAAGTCGGACATCACCGACGCCGAGTACAAGGCCTTCTACGAGCAGCTCACCTACGACACCACCGCGCCGCTGGCCTACACGCACAACCGCGTCGAGGGCCGCACCGAGTACACGCAGCTGCTCTACATCCCGGCCAAGGCGCCGTTCGACCTGTGGAACCGCGACAAGCGCGGCGGCGTCAAGCTCTATGTGAAGCGCGTCTTCATCATGGACGACGCCGAGGCGCTGATGCCGGTCTACCTGCGCTTCGTCAAGGGCGTGATCGATTCGGCCGACCTGCCGCTGAACGTCTCTCGAGAGCTGCTGCAGGAAAGCCGCGACGTGCGCGCGATCCGCGAGGGCTCGACCAAGCGCGTGCTGTCGATGCTCGAATCGCTGGCCGACAGCGAGAGCGCCGACGACAAGGCCAAGTACGCCGAGTTCTGGAAGCAGTTCGGCGCGGTGCTGAAGGAAGGCGTCGGCGAGGACCACGCCAACCAGGAGCGCCTGGCCAAGCTGCTGCGCTTCGCGTCCACGCACGCCGACGAGGGCGTCTCCTTCGCCGACTATGTCTCGCGCATGAAGGAAGGCCAGGAGGCGATCTACTACATCACCGCCGAGACCCTGGCCGCCGCGAAGAACAGCCCGCAGCTGGAGATCTTCAAGAAGAAGGGCATCGAGGTGCTGCTGTTCACCGATCGGGTGGACGAGTGGATGCTCTCGCACCTGTATGAGTTCGAAGGCAAGAGCCTGCAGAGCGTTGCCAAGGGCGCGGTCGATCTGGGCCAGCTGCAGGACGAGGACGAGAAGAAGCAGGCCGAGGCCGCCGCCGAATCCTTCAAGCCGACGCTCGACCGCCTGAAGGCCGCGCTGGCCAGCCGCGCCAAGGATGTGCGCGTCACGACCCGCCTGGTCGACTCGCCGGCCTGCCTGGTGGTCGAGGAGGGCGACATGAGCGGCCACCTGGCGCGCCTGCTCAAGCAGGCCGGCCAGAGCGCGCCGAACTCGCAGCCGGTGCTGGAAGTCAACGCCGAGCATGCGCTGGTGAAGAAGCTCGCCGCGCTGCCCGAAGGTGCGGCGCAGTTCGACGACCTGGCGCAGGTGCTGTTCGACAACGCGCTGCTGGCCGAGGGCGGCCAGCTGGAAGACCCGGCCGCGCATGTCAAGCGCATCCAGGCGCTGATCCTGGGCTGAGTCAGCCGCCCCAGATCTCCGAACGCCGGCGCTGCCGGCGTTTTTTTGGTTTCAATTTAGACAGTTGAATGTGACACTTGTGGTGATCATAATCGCGCCATGACGACGACCCCCGACGCTGCCGGCCACACGCTGGCGGAACTGTGCGCACTGGTCGATCTGCCGGCCCGGACGGTGCGCTACTACGTGCAGCTCGGGCTGGTGGACCGTCCGGTCGGCGAGACGCGGGCGGCGCGCTACGGCGCACGGCATCTGGAGCAGCTGCTGCAGATCCGGCGCTGGAGCGCAGCCGGCCTGTCCCTGGAGCGCATCCGGGAGCTGCTGCATGGCGAGACGCCGGAGCTGCCCGCCCGCGCGCCTTCGCCCGGCACGGTGACGGTGTGCAGCCATCTGACGGTGGCCGACGGGGTCGCGCTTGTCATCGACCCCGGCCGGGCCGGCGTGTCGTCCGAACAGCTGCGCGTCTTCGTGCGTGCGGTCATGGCGGCCTGGGACGAGGCGCTGGGACCGATCGGAGCGGGAGCGCAGCCGCCCCCCTGACCGTCGACCAAGGAGCAGCGCTTGACCCAGCCCACCGCATCGAACCCGTTCCAGAATTCCCCTGGCTTGCCGGCCGAGCGTCACCGGCGATCGCCGTCCCTGCCGCTGCTGCGCGGGGCGCGGGTGAGCGGCGAGCTGCGCGGCCTGCTGTTCGAGTCGACGCTGGAGCTGGTCTTCCGCAACGACACCGACGAGAGCCTGGAGGTGATCCACACCTTCGCGCTGCCGGCCGGCGCGGTGCTGCTCGACATCGAGGTGCAGCTCGACGGGCAGCGGCTCACCGGCCGCATCGTGCCCGCGGCGCAGGCCGACATCGGCTATGAGCAGGCGCTGTGCGAGGGGCGCAGCGCGGTGATGCTCGAGTCCAACCGCAACGGCTCCTTCTCGCTCAACCTCGGCCATCTGCGCCCCGGCGCCGAGTGCGTGCTGCGGCTGGGCCAGGCCTGCGAGCTGCAGCCCCAGGCCGGGCACCTGCGCCTGATCGTGCCGACGGTGATCGCGCCGCGCTACGGCAACCCCCAGCAGCAGGCCGGGCTGCAGCCTCACCAGGTCGCGCCGGTCTCGCCGACGGTCGAATATCCCTTCGAGCTGGACCTGCGCCTGCACGGGCCGCTGGCCCGGGCGCGGCTGTCCTCGCCGAGCCATGCGCTGGCGGTCGAGCCCTCCGGCGACGGCCGGAGCGTCGCGGTCACGCTGGCGCAGCCGGGCTGGCTGGACCGCGATCTGGTGCTGGTGCTGGAGCGGCTGCCGGGGCTGTCGCTGGGGCTGCGCGCCGCGCCGGATGCGGCGCTGGTGACGGGCCGCATTCCGGTGCTGCTGGCGATGCCGGTTCCGGCCGCGCCGCCCGAGACGCTGGCGCCGGTCAGCCGGCCGATGCGCCTGAAGATGCTGATCGACTGCTCCGGCTCGATGAGCGGCGCCAGCCTGCAGTCCGCGCAGCAGGCGCTGCGCCATGGCATCGCGTCGCTGCGCAGCGGCGACCAGTTCTCGCTGTCGCGCTTTGGCACCGAGGTGCAGCACCGCAGCCGCGCGCTGTGGACCACCACGCCGGCGAGCCTGCAGGCGGCGCAGGAGTGGGTCGACCATCTGGCGGCCGATCTGGGCGGCACCGAGATGAGCCGGGCGCTGGCCTCGGTGCTGGCGCTGCCGGCCGACGGTTCCTGCGACGTGCTGCTGGTCACCGACGGCCAGATCCACGGCGTCACCGAGCTGATCGAGACCGCGCGGGCGGGCCGGCAGCGCATCTTCGTCGTGGGCATCGGCCCGGCGGTGCCGGAGGCGATGCTGCGCGAGCTGGCGCTGCAGACCGGCGGCGCCAGCGAGTTCGTCACCCACGGCGAGGCGGTCGGGGGCGCGATGCGGCGGCTTTTCGCGCGGCTGCGCGAGCCGGGCTGCACCGGGCTGAGGCTGCGGCTGCCTCCGGACGCGGGCGAGCCGATCTGGGCCTCGGCGCCGCCGGACATCGGTTTTCCCGGCGAGACGCTGGTGCTGCGCCTCTGGCTGGAGCGGCTGCCGACCGAGGGCGACTTCGTGCTCGAGGGCCTGCCGAGCGATCGCCTCGGTCAGGCGGACGAGCCGGTCGAGCTGGCGCGGCTGCCGGTGAGCGCGCTCGACGAGGCGGGGGAGAGGCTGCCGCGCATGCTGGTCGCGGCCGAGCTGGCGCAGGTGGCGCACGCCCAGGCGCCGGGCAGCGCGCTGCCGCCGTCGCTGCTCGAGCGGGTGCTGGCCGCGCGGCTGATGTCTTCGGGCACGCGCTTCCTGATGGTCGACGAGCGGCAGGACATGCCCCCGGTGCTGACGATGCCGCGCCAGCAGGTGGTGCCGCAGATGGCGACGCCCATTCTGCCCAGCGTCACACCGTTTTCGAGGGCCTGCAGGTCCCCCATGCGCTTGGCCATGCCGAGTGCGCCCATGACGGAGGCGGACCGCGAGGCCCAGGCGGCCCGTCAAGCCGCAGCCAAACGTGAGGCCCAGGCGATCCGCGACATGATGGATCGCAACGGCCCGGGCAAGCTCAGGACTCGCGCAGCGAGGTCCGTGCCGAGCGACGAGGGGCCGCAACGTGCCGGTTCGCCGTCGGGCTTCGTGCAGGGCGTGATGAGCGCTCGGAGCTCGCGGACCCCGCTGGACTGGACGGATCTGCAGCGGATGGGCTTGTCCGCCACCGTGGTGAAGGCGCTGAAGGCCTGCGGCCAGCCGGAGAGATCGGACGAGCTGCTCGCCGCGTTGATCGAGCTGCTGTGCGACTGGGATGTCGATCGGCGGGCGCCGTGCCACCCGGCCAGCGGCGGGGTTTGGCGCGGGGCCCTGGTGGCGGTGCTGCGCGAGGCGCTGCGTCCCGAGCGTTGGGGCGCAGCCTGAGCGCTCCCGCCTGGCTCAGGCCACCAGCGGCTCGTCCTCCATCGCCGCGATCTGCTCGCGCAGCAGCGTCGTCTGCTGCGACCAGTAGGACGGGCTCTCGAAGCTCGGGAAGGCGACCGGGAAGGCCGGATCGTCCCAGCGCCGCGCGATCCAGGCGCTGTGCTGGATGATGCGCAGCGTGCGCAGCGGCTCGATCAGCGCGAGTTCGCGCCGGTCGAATTCGCGGATCGTCTCGTAGCCGTCGAGCAGCGCGCCGAGCTGGGTCTGCATCTCGTGGCGGTCGCCGCCCAGCAGCATCCACAGGTCCTGCACCGCCGGGCCGTTGACCGCATCGTCCAGATCGACGAAATGCGGCCCGGCCGCGGTCCACAGCAGGTTGCCGACATGGCAGTCGCCGTGCAGGCGCAGCAGCTCGAGCGCGCCGTGGCGCCGCAGCCGGGTGTCGACCGCATCGAGCGCGCGCAGGCAGGTGTCGTGCCAGCCGTGCAGCGCGTCCGGCGGCAGCCGGTCGCCGTCGATCAGCCACTGCACCGAGGCGCGCGCCGCGGCGCTGCCGTCGAGCGTCAGGCGCTGCGCGAAGGGCCGGCGCGCGCCGACCGTGTGCAGGCGGCCCAGGAAGCGGCCGATCCATTCGAGCACCGACGCATCCTCCAGCTCGGGCGAGCGCCCGCCGCAGCGCGGCGACACCGCGAAGCGCCAGCCCTCGAGCGTGGCCAGCGTCGGCGGCCGGCCCTGCAGCGTCAGGGTGGCAGGGGCCTCGGGGGGCGCCTGCAGCGCCAGCGGCGCGACGGCCGGCACCTCGGCCTCGGCCAGCTCGCGTGCGAAGGCGTGTTCCTCGAGGATCTGCGCGTCGCTCCAACGGCCCGCGCGGTAGAACTTCGCCACCACCACCGCGGGCGGCGCGGCCTGCGGGTCTAGGCTTTCCTCCAGATGGACCTGGAAGACGCGGTTCTCGTAGGAGTTGAGCTGCAGGATGCGGCCGTCGCCGCGCAGGCCGGCGGCGTCGAGCGCGTCGAGCACCGCGTGCGGGGTCAGGCCGGCATAGGGCAGATCGGGGGAGGGCGGGAATGCGGTCATCGGCGCATCCTAGCGAACCGGCCGCGTCCGGGCCGGCGGCAGGGTCCGCCCGCCGCGGGTCAGCGCTTGCCGACGATGTCGCCGGCGGCGTCGCCCGGCGGGCCGAAGTCGCCGGGGTTGAACTTGCTGGTCGACTGGCCGGCCCAGCTGCGGTTGCCGGTTGCGGCGCCGGTGCCGTTGGGCGCGCCGGCCGGGGTGGCGCGCGGCGAGTCGTCGAAGGGGTCGCGCTGGGTTTCCGGCGCGAAGAAGGAGTCGTGCGAGAAGCCTGACTCATACCACTGGCTGCTCGCGCCGTTGGCCGGTGCGCCGTTGCGCACCGCGTTGGCCAGCGTCGAGCGGCGCTGCGCGGTCGTGTCGTCCGGGCTGCCCGGCACCGCCGGGCGCTGGCTGTCGCCGCTGGCGGGCACCAGCAGCTGCAGCTCGGCCGCGGTCGGCAGCTGGTCGGCGCGGCAGCGCACATAGCGCACCCGGCAGGCGTCGAGCACCGCCAGCTTGATCGCCGCGGTGCGCTTGGAGGCTGGCCGGCTCGGCCGCTCGATGTCGACCGCGGCCAGCACCTTGCCGTTGTCGGCGCAGACGACGAAGCTCACATGGATCGGGCCGAGCAGGTTGAACCAGTAGCGCAGCTCCTCGCGGTCCTCGGGCTGGCAGAAGCGCACCAGCGGCAGCTTGGCCAGGATCATGTGATGCGGCAGCGCGGTGCGCAGCTGGCGGTAGAGCGCGCGTTCCTCGGGCGAGAAGATGGGGCGTTGGGTCAGCGGCCATTCGGTGGGCAGCTCGGCGTTGCCGCTGGCGGCTGCCCCGGAGCGCCGCAGGACCAGCACCGCCAGACCGATGATGCCTGCGATCGCGGCGAGGGCGAGGATCCAGACTTGGATGGGCATGGGAGGTTCCGAGAGTTTGCAAGGTGAAGGCGGTGGATGCCTACGCCGCTCTATCGGCCACCTGAACCGGCAATTGGCACCCCATGGGTGCCATTATGTAACGCCATGTCAACAGATTTGCTGTTTGCAACAGCCGTCGATCATGGGCAGACCTGCCGTCCGTCGTCCGGCCGGGGCAGGGTGCGCTCAGCGGCCGGGCTGCAGCAGATGGCGGCCGAGCGCCAGCAGGTGGCGCCACTGGCGCTGGCCGCGCCGCGACTGGTAGCTCAGCTCGGTGGCCTGACGCGCGAACAGCTCCTCGAGCTGGCTCATCAGCGTGTCGGGCGGCAGGTGCAGCCAGGCCTCGGTCTCGCCGCCCTCGTTGCGCAGCTCGGCGCCGGCCTGGCGCGCAATGCGCAGCATCGCGGTGTTCTCGCTGAGCGCATGGATGTAGATCCTGTCGATGCCGTGATTGCGTGCATGGCGCACCGCATGGTCGAACAGGCGTGCGCCGTGGCCGCGCCCACGCGCCCGCAGATCCACCGACACGGCAAACTCGGCCATCCGGCGCATGCCGTGGTGGGCTCCGGCCACATCGCAGCAGGCCAGATGGGAGATCGCCAGCAGTTGCAGGCGATGATCGAAGATGCCGAACACCTCATCCTGCTGGAAGTCGATCGAGGCCACATGCTGCCGGATGCGCTCGTCGCTGGCCGGGTAGCCGAAGCGCAGATAGCGGTCATGCGCGCTCAGTGCCAGCAGATGGCGTTCGATGCGGCTGCGATGCGAGGCATCCAGCCGGCGGATCGGCACCCAGCGCCACCAGGCGCGCTGCCGTGTCGGGGAAGCCGGGGGGGTATTCATGACGTCAATATACGGGGCAACCCTTGGTCTTGAGCTTGTCGATGTGCAGAACCCCTGATGCTGATGCTGCAATGCAGCAAAAATTGCCGGCTTCATCAGAAGCTCAGGATCCGGTACGGCGTTTGCTGCTGCGCCAGGGCCTGGGTGCGGGCGCGCTGATGCTGGCCGGCTGTGCCTCGGCGCCCTCGGGCCGGCCGCGGACGCCGCCGCGGCTGCCGCCGTCCGAGCGTGCCTGCGCCGAGCGGCTGGGCTGGGGCATCGATGCCGCCACCGCGTTGCGCTGGCACGAGCGCGGGCGCCGCCGCATGATCGCCAGCCTGCTGCGGCCCGCGTCCGGCGAAGGCCTGCCCGCACCGGTGCAGGCGCGGCTGGAGGAGATGTCGATCGTGACCATGAGTCCGCTGGCGCGGCTGCAGCAGATCGAGCAGCTGCGCCGCAGCGAGGACCGGCAGGCTGCCAACCGCCGGCTCGACGAGCTGCATCGCGAGGCGGTCGACCGCACGCTGCTGCTGGCGCTGCACTCGCCCCACGGGGTGCGCGAGCGCATGACCTGGTTCTGGAGCAACCATTTCAGCGTCGCCGCGGCCAAGTCCAATCTGCGGGCGCTGGTCGGCGACCATGAGCAGGCGCTGCGCGAGCGCGCGCTCGGCCGCTTCGAGGACCTGCTGCAGGCCGCCACCTTCCAGCCGTCGATGCTGCGCTATCTCGACAACGAGTCCAGCGCCGCCGGGCGCCTGAACGAGAACCACGCGCGCGAGCTGCTGGAGCTGCACACGCTGGGCGTGGACGGCGGCTACACCCAGCGCGACGTGCAGGAGCTGGCCCGGGTGCTGAGCGGCCTGGGCCTGAGCCTGGCCGAGCCGGGCCAGCTGCCGAAGATGAAGCCGGCGCAGCAGCCGCAGCACTGGCGCGATGGCCTGGCCGAGTTCAACCCGGCGCGCCATGACGACGGCGACAAGACGCTGCTGGGCCGGCGCATTGCCGGCGGGCGTGGTCGCGAGGAGATCGTCGAGGCGCTGCGGCTGCTGGCGCGCCATCCGGCCACCGCCCGCCATCTCTGCACGAAGCTGGCGCTGTTCTGGCTCGGCGTGCCGGGTTCGGCGGGGTTGATCGACCGCCTGGGCCGGCGCTTTCTCGACGAGGACGGCGCGATCGCGCCGGTGCTGGCGCTGCTGTTCGCCGATCCGGAGTTCGAGGCCTCGCTGGGGCGGCGCTTCAAGGAGCCGCTGCTCCATGTGGTGTCGGCCGCGCGGCTGGCGGGCGACAGCGTGCCGGTGCTCGACACCGCGCCGCTGTGGAGCGCGCTGGGCCGGCTCGGCCAGCGCCCCTTCGGCCGGCAGACGCCCGACGGCTATCCGCTCGACGAGGCGTCCTGGGCCGGCGCCGGCCAGATGGTGGCGCGCTTCGAGGTGGCGCGTGCGCTGGCGCGGGCCTTTGCGGCGCCGCCGCGGCCGGTCGCGCTGCTCGACGAGACCGGCCAGCTGGTGCCGCTGGGCGAGCGCAGCCGCGGCGTGCTCGATCAGGTCCGCACCCCGCAGGAGCGCAACGCGCTGCTGCTGTCCTCGCCGGAGTTCATGCGCGGCTGAAGCGGGCGGGCGGCCGGCCGATGTCTTCGCTCATCCGAAGGAGATTCATGATGCGTTCCGACCCGCGCCAGATGTCGTCGACCCGCCGCCGGCTGCTGGGCGCCGCCGCGCTGGCCGGGCTGGCCACGCCCTGGCGGCTGAGGGCCGCGCCGGCGGACCGGCCCCGGCTGCTGGTGGTCTTCCTGCGCGGCGCCTGCGACATGGCCAGCCTGCTGGTGCCGGCGGCCAGCGACGACTACCTGACGGCGCGCCCGCGCATCGCCATCGCCCGGCCGGGCGGCGGCGTGGAGGCCGCGCTGGCCCTGCCCGGCGAGGTCGACTGGGCGCTGGCCCCGGCGCTGGGCGACAGCCTGCTGCCGCTCTACGCCCGCGGCGAGCTGGCCTTCCTGCCCTTCACCGGCATCCATGACCTGTCGCGCAGCCATTTCGAGACGCAGGACCGGCTGGAGATGGGAGCGGCCGACGGCTCGCCCGCCGAGGTGCGCCGCAGCGGCTGGATGAACCGCCTGGCCGCCGAGATCGGCGCCGGCCGCGGCGAGGTGATCGCGCTGACGCGCGAGCTGCCGCTGATCCTGCGCGGCGACATCCCGGTGCCCAGCCAGGCGCTCGACGGCGCCAGCCTGGCCGGCATCGATGCGCGCCAGGCGGCGCGGCTGCGCCAGATGTACGCCGGCACCGCGCTGGCCGGCGCGGTCGACGACGGGCTGGAGGTGCGCCGCATGGCGCAGCAGGACCTGGCGCCGGGCATGGAGCCGGCCGGCCGCGGCGCGATCTCCGCACGCGGCTTCGAGGGCGAGGCCCGCCGCATCGCCCGGCTGATGCGCGAGCGCTGGCGCCTGGGCTTCGTCGACATCGGCGGCTGGGACACGCATGTCGGCCAGGGCGGCGCCACCGGTGCGCTGGCCACGCGGGCCGGCGAGCTGGGCCGCGGTCTGGCCGGCTTCGCCGCCGAGCTGGGCGAGGCCGCCTGGCGCGACACCGTGGTCGTGGTGATGAGCGAGTTCGGCCGCACCTTCCGCGAGAACGGCAGCCGCGGCACCGACCACGGCCACGGCACCACCTGGATGGTGCTGGGCGGCGCGCTGCGCGGCGGGCGCATCGCCGGCGAGCAGGTGCCGGTCGGCTTCGCCACGCTGCACCAGGGCCGCGACTGGCCGGTGCTCAACGACTACCGCGTGCTGCTCGCCGGCCTGCTCGGCCGCCTGTACGGGCTGGACGCGGCGCGGCTGGCGCGGGTGTTCGATGCGCGGGTGGCGGGCGCGTCAGGGCCGGGGGGCGGGCTGGTTTGACGGGTGCCAGATGCTCAAACAAAAAGGGGCACCATGAACGGTGCCCCTCGATCGTCAAGCTGGGGTGGCGGTGCTTATCCGCCCCAAAGCGTGTTGATCAGCTTCCCCAGCAGCTTCACCGCTTCATTGGCGATCAGGCCTTGCAGGATGCGTTGAAAAAGCCCGGTCGACCAGCTTGTCGCTGGCAAGGGGGATGCTGTGGTGGGTGATGGCGATGAAGTGATCTCGATGTGGGTGATCTTGATGCGCATGGCATCCTTTTCAAGCTTTTATGGAAAAAAGCTCGACCCATCCCCTGCCGTCATGGCAGAGGCAACCCCTTCGGCGTGTGCACGCTCAGAGCATTTTTAAAGCACTTTGAAAACACACGCTGCCTTGGGTAGAGGTATCATCTCGGTAGCATTTTGCTAACTTGCAACCGCTCGGTACCTCTGGGGCGAGCACCAAAGCCGACGTGCGCACGCACGCCGGGCACAGGGCAGCAGTGGCGGCAACCACTGCTTGCCCAATGTGCAAATTCAATCTTAACGGAACGGCGTCTCTGCTGAATCCGTTGCCCCGGCCTTTAGAGCGGCTAACAAAACCAAACACCCGTCGTGTCAGATCCGAGCGATGCTGAGGGGATGAAACAGCAAGAAATCAGCGC